>NZ_JBFAAI010000021.1:0-147087 GCF_040639655.1 Actinoplanes sp. NPDC023801
CAAACCACGGTGGACAGCCGCAATCAGAGCGTTCCGCCGGTCACCTCGACCAAGCCTGGCCGGGCTGCGGTCGTACGACCAGTAAATAAGTAGCCGCGACCAAGCCTGGCCGGGCTGCGGTCGTAGATCAATGAAACAAGTAGCCGCGGATAACGCGCGCTGTGAACCCGTAACCGCATGACGCAGAGTCATGACTTGGTGGACCTCGCGGTCCTCGTGAGGCAGCCCGGCGGGGCGGTGTCGGACCGTCAGCATCATCCGCCCCGCCGTCTAAAAAGCGACCGGGCGAATTCGCCAACAGAGTCCCGGGCCGGTGCGGGGCTCGCTGCGTTCAGGATGCCGACGGGAGGGCCAGTGCGCGGCGGAACCGGGCCGAGATGTCGGCCGAAGCACCAGGTCGAAGCACCAGGTCGAAGCGCCAGGCCGAAGCGCCAGGCCGGATCGTTCGGCCGCAGCCTGGACCGCGCGTCGGCGGCGGCCCGGCCCAGGGCTGGGTCGTTCGGCCGAAGCTCGGGATCGGGTGTCGGCGGCCAGGGCCGAATCGTCGGCCGCAACGGCCGGGCCGCGTCGTCGGCTGCGGCGCGAGGGCTGAGACGCCGGCCGTGGCCCAGGCCCGAGATGTCAGCCGCTGGCCTGGCCAGGGATGCAGCCGCGGGCCTGGCCAAGGATGCAGCCGCGGGCCGGGATGTCAGCCGCGGGCTTCGAGGGCCTGACGGTAGAGCCGCCCCGCGCGGTAGGAGGATCGGACCAGCGGCCCGCTCATCACGCCGGAGAAGCCGATCTGCTCGGCCTCCTCGCGGAGCTCGACGAACTCCTCGGGCTTGACCCAGCGCTCAACCGGGTGGTGCCGCGGGGTGGGGCGGAGGTACTGGGTGATGGTGATCAGCTCGCATCCGGCCTCGTGGAGGTCGCGGAGGGCGGCGGTGATCTCGGCCCGGTCCTCGCCCATGCCGAGGATCAGGTTGCTCTTGGTGACGAGGCCGGCCGCGCGGGCCTGGGTGATCACGTCGAGGGAGCGCTCGTAGCGGAAGCCGGGCCGGATGCGCTTGAAGATGCGCGGCACGGTCTCCAGGTTGTGGGCGAGCACCTCGGGGCGGGCACCGAACACCTCGGCCAGCTGGTCCGGGTCGGCGTTGAAGTCGGGGATGAGCAGCTCGACGCCGCACCCGGGCTGCAGCTTGTGGATCTGACGGACCGTTTCGGCGTAGAGCCAGGCGCCGCCGTCGGGCAGGTCGTCGCGGGCGACACCGGTGACGGTGGCGTAGCGCAGGCCCATGGTGGCGACGGACTCGCCGACGCGGCGGGGCTCGTCGGCGTCGAACTCGGCCGGCTTGCCGGTGTCGATCTGGCAGAAGTCGCAGCGGCGGGTGCACTGGTCACCGCCGATGAGGAAGGTGGCCTCGCGGTCTTCCCAGCACTCGTAGATGTTGGGGCAGCCGGCTTCCTGGCAGACCGTGTGCAGGCCTTCCTTCTGCACGAGGCCGCGCATCTCGGTGTACTCAGGGCCCATCTTCGCCTTGACCTTGATCCACGGCGGCTTCCGCTCGATGGGAGTCTCGGCGTTGCGCGCCTCGATGCGCAGCATGCGGCGGCCCTCGGGAGCAATAGTCACAACCCGAAGATACGCCCGCAGGGCGCATGCACACCGCAGGGGCGACGAGGCTCACGTGGCCATTCCTGTGAGGGCCGTCACCCATAATTCAGAAGAACGCCGCATCGGTGACTGTTAGCGTTCCCACCACGGCGATGATGGGACCGAGTAGCGCTTCGATCCGCCGGCCGAGAGAGCCACCCGGCAGCTGGGAAGGGTGGCCCGCGCGCCGGAGCGTGAAGACACCCCGGAGCCGCGGCACGAAAAAAGAGGCGCCCGTCCTCGAAGCCGGAAGACGGGCGCGAAGGTGCGGTGGTACCGCGAGGATCCCGCTCGCCCGCACCTCCCTGGGGCCGCGTTGCTGCATCCCGAGGAGGTAACCCGCCATGCAACGCATCCTCTCCACCCAGCTGGTCGAAAGAACCGGCGAAACCGTCACGATCGCCGGCTGGATCCATCGCCGCCGGCTGCTCAAATCGGTGGCCTTCCTGATCGTCCGGGACGCCGCGGGGCTCAGTCAGGTCGTCGTCACCGACCCGGCGGCCCGCGAACAGCTGGAGCAGCTGACCGAGGAGAGCGTCGTCGAGGTGACCGCGCTGGTCACCGCCAACGAGCAGGCGCCGCACGGGGTCGAGCTGACCGGCCCCATCATCCGGGAACTGAGCCGGGTGACCGTACAACTGCCGTTCGAACTGCATCGGCCCGCGCTGAGCGCGGGCCTTCCCGCCCAGCTGGACCACGCTGCTCTGGCGTTGCGGCATCCGAGCCGCGTCGCGAACCTGCGGATCGCGGCGGCCGCGGCGAAGGGTTTCCGGGCGGCGCTGGAGGCGCAGCGGTTCGTCGAGATCCACACACCGAAGATCGTCGAGTCGGCGACCGAGTCGGGTGCGAACGTGTTCAAGCTCGACTATTTCGGGCGCCCCGGGTATCTGGCGCAGTCGCCGCAGTTCTACAAGCAGCTGATGGTCGGCGTGTTCGAGCGGGTCTTCGAGGTGGGCCCGGTGTTCCGGGCCGAGCCCAGCGACACCGCCCGGCACCTGGCGCAGTACACGTCGCTGGACGCCGAGATGGGTTTCATCGCCGACCATCGGGACGTGATGGCCGCGCTGACCAGGACGATCGCCGGAATGCTGAGCGAGATCCGGGAACAGAGCGGGATCGGTACGGACATCCTCGACGAGGTGCCGGCGGTCCACTTCAGCGAGGCGCTGCGGATCGCGGGCGCACCCGCGGACGAACCCGACCTGGCGCCGGCCCACGAGCGGGCGCTGGGGGAGTGGGCGCTGAGGGAGCACGGCTCGGAGTTCCTTTTCGTGACCGGCTATCCGATGCGCAAGCGGCCGTTCTACACGCATCCGGACCCGGCCGACCCAACGTGGTCGAACGGCTTCGACCTGCTTTTCCGCGGCCTCGAGATCGTCACCGGCGGGCAGCGCCTGCACCGCTACGAGGACTACGTGGCCGCGCTGGAGAGGCATGGGCAGCCGCTCGAACCGTACGCCGGATATCTCGACGGCTTCCGGTACGGCATGCCGCCGCACGGCGGCTGGGCGATCGGCCTGGAACGGTTCGTGGCGAGGCTGACCGGAGTGGCGAATGTGCGGGAGACGACCGCGTTCCCCCGCGACCTCCATCGGATCGCGCCCTAGCTGCCGTTCAGGCGCGATCACCGGCGGTGGGGTTGAATGCTGGTCGTGATGATCGATCTCGACCGGGTCGCCCCACCGCCCGAGCCGGCGCCCCGATCGCGCTCCTGGCCGGCCGCGGTCGTCGCCATGGCCTTGGCGCTGCTGCTCACCGGGGCTGCGCCGATACCCAGGATCGCCGAGCTCCGGCAGGTCGCCGTCACCGCGGGTGAGGCCGGCCCGTGGCTGCTGACGTCCGGCGCGCTGTACAGCACACACTCCTCCGCCAACGGCCGCTCCGACTTCGACGTCGTCGCCCGTTCGCTGACGACGGGTGAGGCACTCTGGCAGCGGGAGGTCGCATGGTGGGGCGAGGTCCCGGTGCTCACCGAGACCGGTACGGCGCTCGTTCTGGCGACCCGTGAGCGGGCCGCCCGGCCGCTGGTTCTGGATGCGCGGACCGGCGCGGATCTGGTCGACCCGGACACCTACACGACCGCCCGGCCGGCCGGTGAACGGGTGCTGCTGTGGCACGAGCCGACCGGACGGCTCAGCCTCTACGACCCGGCTGCCAGGCGGGTCGCCTGGCAGCGGAAGTCCGACGGTCTGGTGGACGCGGCCGTGACATCCGATGGCCGCCTGCTGGTACTGACCGGGAGCGACTTCGTCACACTGGCGCTGAGCAGCGGGGATCTGCTGGGCCGGGTGGTCCGCGACGAGATCTGGGGCAGGGAGCTGTCGATCGCGGCCACCGCGGGGTCGTCGGCCTACCTGCTCGGCAGGATGAACCTCAACGCCGTCCGATTGCCGGGCAGTCCGCTGTGGAGCGCCCCCCTGCCGCTTCCCGGCGAAGCGGTGCCGTGCGGCACCCGGATCTGCGTCTCCGGCGGGGTCGGCCTCTTCGCGCTCGATCCGGCGACCGGCAGCATCGTCTGGGACAACCACGACTGGGTCGGCGGTGCGGACGGCCTGGTCCGCACCCGGCACGGCCACGTGCTGCGTATCGATCCGGAGACCGGGCGGGTCCGGACGGATCTCGGCCCCGGTCTGCCCGCCGATGACATGCTGCTGCGGCCCGGCTCCGGCGGCGTCGATCTGGTGGATCTGACGACCGGGCAGATCCGGGCACACCAGCCGGGCGTCCAGCCGGGCGCCTGCCGGCGCGCCGGCGAACACCTCGCCTGTCAGAAGGACGGCGGTCAGGTCACGGTCTGGCGGTTGCCTTGAGAAACGCGATGGTACGGCCGTCGAGGAGCACCGTGAGTCGCGGAGCGAGGTGGCTGCCGGGGCGCGGCCCCAGCGCCACTTTCGGGCTGAAGCCGCTGGTCACCGCCACCCCGAGCGTCTGGGCGTACCGGATGGATGTCTAGAGAAGGACCGCTACGGTGACCACCGTGACGATCACGAACGGGATGATCGTCGTGCACACGAGGATGGCCCAGGCGATCGGGTGCCCGAAATTGAGCACCACTCCGCCGCCCGGTCTCGGGACGAAGACCCGCTTGTCGCGCGGGTCGCGGTAGAGGGCCATCAGAGCAGCGTCGCGAGGTGGCGTTCGACGACCGGCATGACCTCGGTGACCGGAACCGGCCGGCCGATCTCGGCGCTGAGCGAGGTGACCGCCGCGTCCCGGATGCCGCAGGGGACGAAGCGATCGAAGTTCGACAGGTCGCAGTCGCAGTTGAGCGCGAAGCCGTGCAGGGTGACCCCCCGCGACACCCGGATGCCGATCTGGGCGATCTTGCGGTCGAGCCCGCCGTCGGTGGCCCGGACCCAGGCACCGCTGCGGCCCTCGATGCGCTCGGCCGTCACGCCGAACTCGGCGCACACGTCGATCAGCATCTGCTCGGTGCGGCGCACGTAGGCGACCACGTCGACCGGTTCGGGCAGGCGCAGGATGGGGTAGCCGACGATCTGGCCGGGACCGTGCCAGGTGATCCTGCCGCCGCGGTCGACGTCGACCACCGGGGTGCCGTCGAACGGCCGGTCGGCCGGCTCGGTGCGCTTGCCGGCCGTGAAGACGCTGGGGTGCTCCAGCAGCAGCACCGTGTCGGGCTGGGTGCCCGCGGCGACGCCCTCGTGCAGACGCTTCTGCTCCTCCCAGGCCTCCAGGTAGTCGACCAGGCCGGGCCGCAGGACGGTGAGAACGGAAGATGTCACGGCCGCAAGCCTACTTCTCTTCCCACTGGTCGACCGGATCCACTCCGGGACGGATGCGCCACACCAGTACGTCGTCCACGTGCTCCGGCTCGCCGAGCAGATCGGTGGTGACCCGCAGCAAAGCGTCCCGGTTGAGCGGGCCCTTCGGGCCGGTCAGGTCGGCCGGCAGGAAGATCGCCTCGAGCTGCCAGTACTCGAAGTCGATCCGTGCCTGGATGCGGTCGAGGCTCGTCATCTTCGGTGTCTGGCCCCAGCGGGCGGCCCGGTAGAACAGCTTGTCGGTGGGGCGGTCCGGTGCGCCGACCCGGCCCACCAGGTGCCGGCCGGTCTCCTCGTAGTCCTGCGGCCCGAGGAAGTAGCCGGCCGGGATGCGGAACTGCCGGTCGCCACCGCGCGCCATCGTGTACGCCTGCCACCGCATGCTGTCCACCGCGACGTCGATGGAGAGTGGCAGCGAGGTGATCACCCCGTGGTCGGAGACGTAGTCGGTCCAGCGGCCGCCGGAGATGAAGACCGGCTCGGGGGCCCGTTCGAGGGTACGCAGCGGCAGCGGGGCGATCGGGGCGAGCGCCGCGACGATGGCGACGCCGAACGCGAGCCGGCCGGAGGCGCTGCGGATCAGACTGTCCCGGCGGCGGACCACCTCGTCCGTCAGCAGCGCGATGACCAGGGCGAACACCAGCACCACGACGAGGGTGTAGCGGACCGGCAGCGCCGAGTCGAACAGCGGCACGTCCACGAGCAGGGCGTACGGCAGCGGGATGTGCGACTGCTCCTCGCCGAGGAATCGCAGCCGCGGCCCGAGCGACAGCAGGAAGAAGATCAGCCCGACGATGGTCAGCGCACGCAGCGTGATCCGCCGTTCCGGTGAGGACCGCCGCCAGAGCAGCGCGACCGCCACCACGAACAGCACGATCAGCGGGGCACCGAGGAACGAGGTGGCCTCGGTCGCGTTGGGTGCCAGGTCGGCGCCCCAGCCGAACAGCCCGGCCACCGACCGCAGCGGGAACGCCACGTACGAGACCAGGTCCTCGGAGTAGTACCGCATCCGGAAGCCGGTTCCGGAGAACTTGAGCGGCCCGTTGAAGTGCATGTAGAGCGGCCATGCCAGCAGTGCCCCGGCGACCACCGCGGTCACGCCCAGCGACGCCAGCACGGGCCGGACGGCGGTCCGGGCCCGGCGCGGACCGGGGCGGGACAGCATCCACACGAGGAGGAAGAGCCCACTGGCCAGGGCCGTGAAGAACAGCGCCTCGGCGGCTACCGAGAAGCCCATCGTGCAGAGCAGGCCGAGCACGATGCCGTTGCGCAGCCAGTGGTCGCGTTCCGGCAGTTTCAGCACCTGCCACGCGACGATCCCGACCATCCAGCCGGAGGTCCAGTTGAGGTGCCCGTTGGCGTGCGAGACGAGTCCCGGGCAGAAGCCGAAGATCAGGCCGCCGACGGCTGCCGCGATCCCGCTGCGCACCAGCCAGCGACGCAGGAAGAGGTACCAGACGAACGCGGAGCCGGCGAGGTTGAGCGTCAGGATCGTGGCGAACGTGATCTGTGGACCGGCCAGGTGGGTCAGCGGTGCGAACACCACGGCGTAGAACGTGCTTGACGTGTTCATCGCCAGGTTCACGCCGCGCGGCGCGTTCAGCAGGTCGGTGAAGAACGGATTGCTGACGTTCTGGAGCAGATAGACGCCGTACGACAGCATCCACTCGAACTGGCCCTGGTCACTGACGTTGTCGGCGACCACGTGCTGGTACGGCGCGCTCCACAGTCCCCGGCAGACGTGCACCGCGGCGGCAAGCGACACGACCGCCATGGTCAGGTGGGCGAGCCAGGCGCGGCGTAAGCGAGGGACCGGCTCGGGTTCGTCGGGGGCGGACGGTGTCGTCAGGTCCGTTTCCGGGGCGGGCGCGGCGATCGTCACGTCGCGGAGATTATCCAGCCCCGAACTCATCGGTCGATCGGGTCCACGCCGGGACGGATCCGCCACACCAGGACATCATCCACCTGTTCCGGCGGGCCGAGCAGATCGGTCGCCGTGACCAGCACCGAGTTGCGGAACAGCGTCATGTGGTCGGAGCCGGTGATCTGTTCCGGCAGGAAGACCGCTTCCACGTCCCAGTAGTCGAAGTCGGCCCGGGCCTGCGCGCGGTCGGCGTCGCTGAGCTCGGTGACGTAGCCGTACAGGGCGGCACGGGTGAAGAGCCAGTCGGTCGAACGCGTCGGTGCGCCGATCTGGCCGATGCCCTTCTTGCCCTCCGGGCCGTTGACCATCGGGCCGAGGAAGTAGCCGTCCGGGATCCGGAACTGGCGGCCACCCCGGGCCATCGTGTACGCCTGCCAGCGCTGCCCGTCGGCGGTCACGTTGAGCGCGAACGGCAGGGCGGAGATCACGCCGCCCTCCGACACGTACTTCTGCCAGGTGCCCTTGGCGATGAAGTCGGGTTCGGGCGCCCGCTCCTGATGGCGTACCGGCAGCGGGAGGATCGGCAGCAGTGCCGCGACGATCGCCGCGGTCAGCCCGGTGTGCACGGTCGGCGCGATCCGGCGGTCCAGCAGCTCCTGCGTGACCAGCGCCAGGGTGATGCCGAAGACGGCGGCCACGACCAGCGCCAGCCGCAGCGGCAGTGCCGCGTCGAACAGCGGCAGACGGGCGAGCAGGGCGTACGGCAGCGGGACGGGCAGTTCCGCGTCCATCCAGTTGAGCCGCGGGCCCAGGGACAGCACCAGGAACGTGCCGCCGACCACCATGATCGCGCGCAGGGTGGCCCGGCGGCCGGGTGACGCGTTGCGCCACACCAGCACCAGCGACACCCCGATCAGTACGACCAGCGGGACCCCGAAGAAGGACGTCTCCTCGGTGCGGTTGGGGCCGAGGGTGGAGCCGAGCCCGAAGAGCGCCGCCAGCGATCGGCTGGGGAACGACAGGTAGGCGGCCGCGTCCTCGGCGAAGTAGCGCTGGTTGTAGCCGGTCCCGGAGAACGTCTGCGGTCCGGCGAAGTGCATGTAGAGCGGGTATGCCAGCAGTGCTCCGGCCACCGTCGCGGCCACCCCGAGGGCTTTCAGCACGGTGACCCAGGCCGCCTTCACCTCGGCACGGACCGCACCGGCGCACGACCACACGATGACGAACATGCCGCTGGCCAGGGCGGTGTAGAACAGCCCTTCGGCGGCGATCGTGAAGAACGCGCCGAGCATCACGCCGAGGACAAGGCCGTTACGCAGCCAGTGGTCGCGCTGACGCAGCCGCAGCACCTGCCACACGACGACCGGCGCCACCCAGCCGGCCGTCCAGTTCAGGTGGCCGTTGGCGTGCGAGATGAAGCCGGGCGCGAAGCCGCAGAACATGCCGCCCAGACCGGCCGCGAGCGGGCTGCGGACGAGCCAGCGGTTGAGGAACAGGTACCACGCGAAGGCCGACCCGGCGAGATTCAGTGTGAGGATTGTCACATAACTGATTTGCGGGCCGGCCAGATAGGTCAACGGGGCGAACAGGATCGTGTAAACCGTGATCGAGGTGTTCGCCGCAAGATTCACCCCCCACGGGTGATTCAGCAGGTCCGTGAAGAACGGATCGGCCCCGTTGCCGAGGATGTAGACGCCGTAACCCAGCAGCCACTCGAAGAACGCCTGGTCACCGATGTTGTCGGAGAGACCGTTCCGGTACGGGTCACGCCAGAGACCGCTCGTCACGTAGACGGCCAGCGCCAGCGCGAGCAGGGCGACGGTCCATTGGGCACGCCGATTACGGGCACGCGACGGTGCCGGTGTCTCGGCGGGCGGATCGGCTGAGGCGGCTGGGGCGGGGGCGGCGACTGACATCAGGCGCAGATTAGCAAGAAAGCCGGTTGGCTCAGCCGGTCATCGCCGGTTCGGGGCGCAGTGCCACCGCGATCGCGGACGCCATCTCCGGGTACGCCCAAGTGAACCCGGCACCCGACAGCACCCCCGGCAGCACCCGCTGACTGCGCTGCGCCTCCCCGGCCAGTTCGCCGAGCGCCACGTCGAGCACCGGCCCGGGCACCGAGAGCAGGGCCGGCCGGCGCACCGCCCGCGCCAGATCGCGGGTGAACTCGGCGTTCGTCACCGGATTCGGCGACACCATGTTGACCGGACCGGCCAGATCGTCGCGGTCCACCAGAAACTCGGCCGCCGCCAGCCAGTCGGCCAGCGCGATCCAGGCCATCCACTGCCGGCCGCCGCCGATCCGCGCGCCCGCCCCCAGCTTGAACGGCAGCAGCAGGGGCTTGAGCAGCGCGCCGCCGGCGTCGATCGTCGGAGCCGTCCGCAGCAGCACCACCCGCGTGCCCGCGTCCTCGGCGGGGCGGGCGGCGGCCTCCCAGACCCGGCACAGATCGGCCAGGAAGGAGTTCCCGGCCGGGGCCTCCTCGGTCACTGCCTGGTCTCCGGTGTCGCCGTACCAGCCGACGCCGGAACCCTGCAGCAGGGTGACCGGCCGATCGCCGGCCGGCAGCTTGCTGATCGTCCGCGCCAGCGTGTCGGTGGTGTTGAGCCGGCTGGACCGCAGCACCCGTTTGTACGCCGTCGTCCAGCGCCGGTCACCGACGTTCGCACCGGCCAGGTTGATCACCGCATCCGCCCCGGCCAGCACCGCGGCGTCCAGCCGCCCCTGGGCCGGATCCCAGGACGCCTCGTCGGGTTGCTCGGATGGCCGCCGGACCAGCCGGACGATGTCGTGACCGCTGTGCCTGAGCCGTTCGGTGAGCCGGGTGCCCAGGAATCCGGACGCGCCGGCTATGACGATGCGCATGACCTGATTCTTTCCCGAAGATCCGGCTATACCAAACAAACACGGGGGGTACGCCGTGACGGCGCACCCCCCGGTCCTGCCTCTGCCCTTACAGGCCCAGGTCCGCCTCGAAGTGCCCGCCCTCCAGGCGCTCCTTGAGCGTACCCAGGAAGCGGGCCGCGTCGGCGCCGTCCACGATCCGGTGGTCGTAGGAGAGCGCCAGGTAGACCATCGACCGCGGCACGATGATCTCGCCCAGCTCCGGGTCGTTCACGATCACCGGGCGCTTGACGACCGCGCCGAGACCGAGGATGCCGACCTGCGGCTGGTTGATGATCGGCGTGTCGAAGAGCGCGCCGCGGCTGCCGGTGTTGGTGAGCGTGAAGGTGCCGCCACCGAGCTCGTCCGGGCTGATCTTGTTGTTGCGGGTGCGGTCCGCCAGGTCCGCGATCCGCTTGGACAGACCGGCCAGGTTCAGGTCGCCGGCGTCCTTGATGACCGGGACGACCAGGCCCTTCGGCGCGTCCACCGCGATGCCGAGGTGCTCGGCGCCGTGGTAGGTGACCGTGCCCGCCTCGACGTCGATCGAGGAGTTGACCACCGGGTGCTGCTGCAGCGCCTCGACCGTGGCCAGGGCGAAGAACGGCAGGAAGGTGAGCTTCACGCCGTGCTTGGCCTGGAAGTCGGCCTTCGCCTTGTTCCGCAGGTTGGCGATCTTGGTCACGTCGACCTCGACCACGGTGGTGAGCTGCGCGGAGACCTGCAGCGACTCCACCATGCGGCGGGCGATCGTGGCGCGGATCCGGGTCAGCTTCTCGGTGCGGCCACGCAGCGGGCTGGGCTCCGCCTTGACCTTCTCCGCGACCGGGGCAGCCTTCTCGGCCGAGGCTGCCGGGGCCGGAGCGGGCTGCGCCTTCGCGGCGGCGGCCTTCTCAGCGGCGTCGATGACGTCCTGCTTGCGGATGCGGCCACCCACGCCGGTGCCGGTCAGGGTGGACAGGTCCACGCCCTTCTCGGCGGCCAGCTTGCGGACCAGCGGAGTCACGTACCCGGCGTCGCCGGACCCGTTCGACTGCGCGGTCTCGGTGGACGGCGCCGTCGGTGCGGCCGGGGCGGCCTGCGCCTCGGAGGGTTGCTGGGTCGGCTGCGCGGTCTCCTCGGCGGGCGAGGGGGTCGCGTAGGACCCACCGGCTACGTTCGGAGCCGGGGCCGACTCGACCTTCGGCGCCGCAGCCTGCTGCGGCGCGGGGGCCGCGGCGGGCTTCTCCGGCTCGGGCGCGGGGGCCGCGGCGGGCTTCTCCGGCTCGGGCGCGGGGGCCGCGGCGGGCTTCTCCGGCTCGGGCTCCGGGGCGGGAGCGGCGGCCGGGGCGCTGCCGGGCGTGCCGACGATCGCCAGCACGGCGCCGACCTCGGCGGTCTCGTCCTCGCCGACCTTGATCTCCAGCAGGGTGCCGGCGACCGGGGACGGCAGCTCGGTGTCGACCTTGTCGGTGGAGACCTCGACCAGGGGCTCGTCCGCCTCGACGGTGTCGCCGACGGCCTTCAGCCAGCGGGTGATGGTGCCCTCGGTGACGCTCTCGCCCAGCGCGGGCAGCTTCACCTCGGTGCCCTCGCCACCGCTCGCCGGGGCGGCGGCCTGCGGGGCAGGAGCCTCCTCCTCGACCGGCTTCTCGGTCGACGGGGTGACCGGGGCGGCGGGCTCCGGCTCGGCCTCGGCCTCGGCCTGGGCCTCCGGCTGCTCGGCCGGCGCGGGCGCGGCCGAACCGGCGTCCTCGCCGTCGCCCGCGATGACGGCCAGCTCACTGCCGACCTCCGCGGTCTCGTCCTCGCCGACCACGATCCGCGAGAGGATGCCCGCGGCGGGCGACGGGATCTCCGTGTCGACCTTGTCGGTGGAGACCTCGAGGAGCGGCTCGTCCGCCTCGACGCGCTCGCCCTCCTGCTTGAGCCAGCGCGTCACGGTTCCCTCGGTGACGCTCTCACCCAGCCGCGGCATGGTTACCGATGTCGGCATCTCTTCCCAAACTCCTTAAGACGTCAGAACGCGATCGAAATCAGCTGTGCGCGTGCAGCGGCTTGCCCGCGAGCGCGAGGAAGGCCTCGCCCAGCGCCTCGTTCTGCGTCGGGTGGGCGTGTACGAGCTGGGCGACCTCCTCGGGGAAGGCCTCCCAGTTGGTGATCAGCTGGGCTTCGCCGACGAGCTCGCCGACCCGGGCGCCGACCATGTGGACACCGACGACCGGGCCGTCGTTGACCCGTACCAGCTTGATGAAGCCCGCGGTCTTGAGGATCTGGCTCTTGCCGTTGCCGCCGAGGTTGTAGTTGTACGTCGAGACCTTGTCCGCGCCGTACTGCTCCTTGGCCTTGGCCTCGGTGATGCCGACCGACGCGACCTCGGGGTCGGAGTAGGTGACCCGCGGGATGCCCGCCTCGTCGATGACCGCCGGGTTCTTGCCGGCGATCTCCTCGGCCACGAAAATGCCCTGCTGGAAGCCACGGTGGGCGAGCTGGAGGCCGGGAACGATGTCGCCGACGGCGTAGATGTTGCCGACGCCGGTGCGCAGCCGCTCGTCGACGATCACGAAGCCCCGGTCGAGCGTGATGCCCTGCTGCTCGTACCCCAGGTTCGCGGTTGTCGGGCCACGGCCGACCGCGACCAGCAGGACCTCGGCCTCGAGGGTCTCGCCGCCGGCGATGGTGACCTTGACGCCGTTGTCGGTGTGCTCGACCTTCTCGAACGGCTTGCCGACCTTGAGGTTGATCTTCCGCTTGCGGAAGGCGCGCTCGACCTGCTTCGAGATCTCCTCGTCCTCCGCGGCGACCAGGCGGGGCAGGGCCTCGATGATGGTCACGTCGGCGCCGAACGACTTCCACACGCTGGCGAACTCGACGCCGATCACGCCGCCGCCGAGCACGATCGCCGACTGCGGCACCCGGTCCAGCTTGAGTGCGTGCTCACTGGTCAGCACCCGCTTGCCGTCGACCTCGAGGCCGGGCAGCGAGCGCGAGTAGGAACCGGTGGCGAGGATGACGTTGCGGCCGGTGTAGCGCTGGCCGTTCACCTCGACGGTGTCCTTGCTGACGAGCTTGCCCTCGCCCTGGACGATCGTGATGTTCTTGTTGTGTCCCAGCAGGCCGGTCAGACCCTTGAACAGACGGCCGACAACCCCGTCCTTGTACGCGTTGACACCCGCCATGTCGATGCCGACGAGGTCGGCCTTCACGCCGAACTGCTCGCTCTCGCGCGTCTGGTCGGCGATCTCCGCGGCGTGCAGGAGCGCCTTCGTGGGGATGCACCCGCGGTGCAGGCAGGTGCCGCCGAGCTCGGCCTTGTCGATCAGCGCGACCGAGAGGTCGAACTGAGCGGCACGCAGGGCGGCCGCATAGCCACCACTGCCGGCGCCGAGAATGACGATGTCGAAGGTTCCGCCGTTGGGCTGGCTCACGTTGACTCCAGTGGTCGCATCGTCTCCGGTGTGGGTCACACAATGGAAACGGTCACAGTCCCGTCACCGACATCTTGTCACTTCTCGACCCGGTCAATGCAGCCAGGTGCCCCACGACACGTCGGTGCGTCGTACCCTTGCGGGATCGAACGCGAGGAGGAGCAGTGGCTTGGTTTCGGCGGCGTACCCGGTCCGGCGGGCCCGGCGGCCGGCAGGTCAACCAGGCCGATCTGGAGCATCTTACGCAATTCTTCCGGACGAAGCAGGGAGTCGAGGCATTCATCGAGCCACAGACGACAGTGACCGAGACCACCCTGTTGCTTGTGGCACACGACGGTGAATGGACCCGCCGGCGGATCGGCTCACCGGATGTCGCGTGGAAATTCGCGCACCAGCTCAGCATGCCGGTCTATGACGTGAAACTCCTCGGCTATCCACAGCGGATGCGCGACTACAACGAACGGCAGCGGCGCCGCCCGGTTTGAGCCGGACGGCGCCCCCAGCCGTCAGGAGAGGTCGTCGATCAGCTTGAGGAACGTGCGCACCGGCACGCCCGTGCCGCCCTTCGTCCAGTAACCGTTCGCCTCACCGGTGTGGTAACTCGGCCCCGCGATGTCGATGTGCGCCCACTCCACGCCCTCGGCCACGAACTCCCGCAGGAAGACACCGCCCTGCAGCATGTGCCCGGCCCGGTCCATGTTGGCGTTCGTCTGGCAGATGTCGGCGATCTCCGACTCCATGCCCTTGCGCACGTCGTCCGGCAGCGGCATCCGCCAGGACGGCTCGCCGACCGCCTTGCCGGCCGCCTCGACCAGAGCGGTCGCCTCGTCCGAACCCATCAGGCCGGAGATCCGCTTACCGAGCGCGATCACCTGCCCGCCGGTCAGCGTCGACGTCTCGAACAGATAGTCGGTGCCGTCCTCGCAGGCTCGCGCGATCGCGTCGGCCAGTACCATCCGGCCCTCGGCGTCGGTGTTGAACACCTCGACCCGCTTGCCGCCGTACATGGTGATCACGTCGCCCGGCCGGTACGCCGAACCGGACGGCATGTTCTCGGCGATCGCCAGGTAACCCGAGACGGCCACACCCGGCTTGAGGGCGGCGATCGCGATCAGGGTGGCGGCCACCGCGGCGGCACCCGCCATGTCGGACTTCATCTCCCACATGCCGGCCGCCGGCTTGATGCTGACACCGCCGGTGTCGAAGGTGATGCCCTTGCCGACCAGCGCGATCCGCTTCGGGTTCTCGACCCCGGAGGGCGTGTAGGTCAGTTTCACCAGCCGCGGCGGCGCCTCGGAGCCCTGGCCGACCGCCACGATGCCGCCGTACCCGCCGTCCTTGAGCTGCTCGAAGTCGAGCACCTCGACACCGAGACCGGCCTCGGTCGCGGCCGCCGCCACCTGGTCGGCCAGATCGGCCGGGCGCAGCGCGTTCGGCGGGGTGTTCACCCAGTCGCGGGTCTGGCGCACCGCCTCCGCCACCACCTCGGCGCGGCGCAGCTCGGCCTCGGCCGCCTCGTCGGCCGCGTCCGCCACGTGCAGGCGCAGCTCGGCGACCGGCGCCCGCCGGCCCTTCTGCGGCTTCGTCTTGTAACCGGCGAACCGGTAGCCGCCGAGCAGGGCACCCTCGAGCACGGCGCGCAGCACCGGCGGGGCGTCCGCGTCGTCCGGCACCGGCAGGGCCAGCACCACGGTGGTGCTGCCGGCCAGGGCGCGGACCGCCGCGCCGGCAGCCCGGCGCAGGGTCTCCAGGTCGGGCGCGGGGCCGTCCGGCTCGGCACCGAGGCCGACCGCCACCAGCAGCGGGGCGGCGATCGTACCGAGGGTGGCCAGCTTGGTCACCTCGCCGGCCGCGCCGGTGGCGCCGAGCAAAGCCAGCGTCGAGGTCAGCTTGCCGTCGAAGGCCGCGGCGATGCTCTCGGCGCCGGAGGCAGGCAACAGGGTGCCCTCCTCGTCGGGCTGGCTGTGCAGGCCGATGACGATGGCATCGACCACCGATTCGGCCGGGTCGGTGTCGACCAGGCTGAGGCTGGGCTGGGTCACTCGGTCTCTCCGGACGTCTGGGCCGGTGGGGCGCCGGTGGGCGCGCTCCCGGCTGTTGGGAAATCGGTGTTGTCCCCGCGACTCTAAACCTGGTCAAGGTCACCGGTAAGTTGAGTCTCATGTCTGCCGCGCCGCTTCAGTCCCCACTGCATGATCGCCACGCCGCCCTGGGCGCGAAGTTCGCCGGGTTCGGGGGCTGGGACATGCCGCTGGAGTACGCCGGCGGAGGGGTCCTCAAGGAGCACGCCGCGGTCCGCGAGTCGGCCGGCGTCTTCGACGTGTCGCACCTCGGCAAGGCCCGCGTGCGTGGCGCCGGAGCAGCGGATTTCGTCAACTCGTGCCTCACCAACGACCTCGGCCGGATCGCCCCCGGCCGCGCGCAGTACACGCTGTGCTGCGACGAGAGCGGCGGTGTGGTCGACGACCTGATCGTCTACCTGCACGGCGACGACCACGTCTTCCTGATCCCGAACGCGGCGAACACCGCCGAGGTGGTCCGCCGCCTCGCCGCGGCGGCACCGGCCGGGCTGACCGTCACCGACGAGCACCGCGACTTCGCGGTCCTCGCCGTCCAGGGCCCGCAGTCCGCCGAGATCCTCGGCAAGCTGGGCCTGCCCACCGGGCACGGCTACATGTCGTTCGACACGGCGTCGTTCCGGGGCGCCGAGCTGACCGTCTGCCGGACCGGATACACCGGGGAGCACGGTTACGAGCTGGTCGTCGGGTGGGACGACGCGGCCGCCGTGTGGGACGCGGTGATCGACGCCGGCGTGCGCCCGTGCGGGCTCGGCGCCCGCGACACGCTGCGCACCGAGATGGGATACCCGCTGCACGGCCAGGAGCTGACCCTCGACATCAGTCCGGTCCAGGCCCGCTCCGGGTGGGCGGTCGGCTGGGACAAGCCGGCCTTCTGGGGCCGGGCGGCCCTTCAGGCCGAGAAGGTCGCCGGTCCGCGGCGGCAACTGCGGGGCCTGGAACTCACCGGCCGCGGCATCCCACGAGGGCACATGAGTGTGTACGCGGGGGAGCGTCCCGTGGGAGAGACGACCAGCGGCACCTTCTCCCCGACGCGGAAGGTCGGCATCGCGCTGGCCCTCATCGACACCGCGGCCGGCCTGGCCGACGGCGATCTGGTCGAGATCGACATCCGCGGCCGCCGCACCGAGGCCCGCCTCGTCAAGCCCCCCTTCGTGACCCCCTCCACCCACTGACCCCCGCTGGTCCGCACCGCTGTCTCAGCCCGCCCAAAACAGCGGTGGGAGCCAGCTGGGTTTCGGTGGCTGGGTCGGCGCATTCGGAGCAGCGGCAGCGGTTCGAGCCGGCTGAGGGTGCGCGGGGTCAGGCGAGTGTCACGGCGACGAGGGTCAGCGTCACCGCCAGCTCGACGACCGCGCCCAGCACGTCGCCGGTGATGCCGCCGAATCGCCGTACCGCATGACGGAGAAGCAGGACCACCGCGGACAGTGAGAGGACGACGGCGGCCGGCCCCTGCCACGGGCGACCGGGGACGGCGGCAAGTGCGGGAACCACGACGAACGCCGCGCCGGCCGTCACCGCCCACCGCGGCACGGTCGACGCCACCAGCGCGCCCAGACCGTCCGGACGGGCCGGTGGCACCCCACGGCGGCAGGCGACGGTGATCGCGAGCCGTCCGGCCGCCCAGGCGGTCACGATCGCCCACGGGCCGGCCTCGGTGAGAGCGGCCGCCTGGATCAGAACGGTGACGGCGAGCGCCGCGACCCCGAAGGGCCCGATATCGGGCTTCTTCATGATTTCGAGGGCGGCCGGGCCGGAACGGTAGGACCCCAGCGCGTCGACCGTGTCCGCGAGCCCGTCCAGATGCAGCCCGCGAGTGAGCAGCGCCCCCGCCGCGACCGTCAGCCCGGCGGCGACGAGATCCGGCGACCCAGCCGCCCGCAGCGCGACGTGCAGACCGGCCAGGACGAGCCCCAGAACGGCGCCCACCACGGGTGCCACCGCCATCGCCACCGCGGCGGTGGACCGGTCCACCCGGCCCGCCCGCAGCGGGAGCACCGTCAGCGTGGTGACGGCCAGCCGGATGCCGTCAGACACCCGTCGTGGCGGGCCCCGGCCCGCGCGGCTCGGGCTCGGCGAACTCCGCCGGGTCGAACTCGCCGGCACCGTCGTCGAGGTCGTCGTCGAGCTCGTCGTCCAGGCCGTCGTCCAGTCCGTCGTCACCGACCTCGCCGAGCAGCGCCGGGTGCACCGGCAGTGCCGACGCCAGCCCGATCGCGGACCGCAGCACCGGCAGTACCGACAGCGCGTTCGCCCCTTCGCCCAGGTCCAGCCCGATCTGCAGGACCGCGGTCAGCCCGAGCACGTCGGCACCCTGCTTGACCAGCGCGAGCGTCCCCGCCTCCGGCAGCAGGCACCAGTGCCGGGTCTGACTGGCCAGGTCGCGGGCGACGAGCCCGGCGGCGATCCCGAGCGGACCGTCGACCAGCACCGGGACACGGCGGGCGGCGGCGCCGAGCAGCAGCCCGGTGGCCACCGCGATGTCCAGGCCGCCGATCTCCCGCAGGATGTCGGTGGCGCCGCGCGGTTCCTGCCGGATCCGGTGCATGGCGTCGCGGACGGCCGCGCAACGGACCATCCAGGCGGCGTCGTCGAACCGGGCGCCGGGCGCGAGTACCCGGGGCAGCGTGGCGACCGGTTCGGCGCCGGTGGTGGCGGCCAGCACCGCGGTGGCGGCCGCCTCGATGCCGGCGCTGACGCCGGCCAGCACGATCACGTCACGGCCCGCGTCGGCGGCGCCGTCGGCGAGCTGCCAGCCCTGCCGGAGCGCGTCCTTGACGGCCTGTTCGTCGGCGACCGGGCCGTCCTCCATGGCACCGACCGTCGCGGTACGCAGCACGGAGATGTCGGCACCGGCCTGACCGGCGAGCCGGCCGAGCAGACCGGTCCCGGACTCGGTCTCGGCGAGGCGGCGTTCCACGTCGCCGGCGTCGGTGCCGGCGACCGCCCCACCGGTACGCCCTCCACCGATCACCACCAGCCGGGCCGTGGTCCAGGCCCGCGGGGTGACCGTGCTCTGGGTGGCCGCGGCGAACTCGACGGCCTCATCGAGCGCACCGAGCCCGCCGCCCGGCAGGTCGAGCCCGGCCAGTCGTTCCCGTGCGTCGGGGCCGGAGTCGGAACTCGGCAACGGCAGGTCCATGCCGGGGGTGATCTCGGTGAGCCCGGACGCGACAAGCGGCAGGGTCATGGTGGACCCGGACAGCGCGCTGACCGTTGCCCGCTCGGGTTCGGGTTCGGGGGTGGGCTCGACCACGGTCACCGGCGGTGGCGGGGGAGCGGGGGTCGAGGGGGTGGGCACCGCGATCGGCCGCGACGTGACCGGGGCGGGCTTGACCGGGGCGGCTTCGACCGGGGCGAGCGGGCCGCCCTTGAGCCACGTCGGCTGCCCGGCGACGACCAGCGCGACACCGTCGACGGCGCCGGCGAGCGCCTGGTTGGTCGTTCCCAGCGCGTCCGCGAAGGCCCGCCCGACGGGGGTGACCGGCACGAGCGACAGCCCGACCTCGGGGCTGACCAGCACCACCCGGGCCGCGGTCGCACGGACGGCTGCCGCGAGCGCCGCCACGTCGGCCTCGTCGTCGTTGGGCTGCCGGGCCGGGTTCAGCACCGCGGCCACCCAGCCACCCAGGTCGTCGACGAGCACGGTCTCGTCCGGCCCGGCCTGCTGAAGCAGTTCGACGAGCAGCGCCGGTTCGGTGCCGGTCTCCTCGGTCGTCCAGGACTGCGGGCGCCGCCGCTGATGGGCCTCGATGCGGTCCCGCCATTCGGGGTCGTCCTCGCCGCCGGCCGCGGTGGCCACGTAGCGCACCGAGGGCGCCCCGGCCACCAGGGACTCGGCGAACCCGGATTTGCCGGACCGGATACCGCCGAGGACGAGAACCGTGTTCCACCGATCTTCGGACATGCCCCGTACCTTAGAGCCGGGTCGCACACCCGGAACCCGTAGGGTGGAAGCCCACCGAGGTATGACGTGAGGGGGCGGCTGTATGCCGTGGAGTTGGCGGTACGAAGACGTCGACGGCAAGCCGGTCGAAGGCCCGGACGAGTCGTTCAGCAGTCAGGCCGACGCCGAGTCGTGGATCGGTCAGGAGTGGCGGCAGTTGCAGGCCGCCGGAGTCAGCACGGTCACCCTGGTCGAGGACGACCGGGTCGACTATCAGATGAGCCTGCTCCCGGCCGAGTGAGCGGATTGCCGTGACCTACGAACCGGTCTACACCCGCACTCCGCGCAACGCTTTCGTGCCGAGTCCGGTCTTCGTCGGCATCGTCGCCGTGTTCGCGGTGAGCGGTGTGATGACCTGGACCAACTTCGGCAACATCAAGCTCGACGTCTTCCTGTTCATCATCTCGGGCTGGCTCATCTCGCTGTGCCTGCACGAGTATGCGCACGCCGTGCTCGGCTACTTCTCCGGTGACGTGACAGTCGCCGACCGGGGTTATCTCCGGCTGAATCCGCTGAAGTACACCCATCCGCTGCTGTCCATCGTGCTGCCGGTGATCGTGGTGATCCTCGGCGGCATCGGTCTGCCGGGTGGCGCGGTCTGGGTCGATCACCGCTACATCCGCAGCAAGGTGAGGGACTCGCTGATCAGCGCGGCCGGCCCGCTGACCAACGTGGTCCTCGCGATCGTGGTGGCGTTCCCGTTCTTCACCGGCCTGGCGCCGGACGTGGTGCGCACCCTCGGCCGGGTGACGCTCACCGACGACACCCACGGATCGTTCTGGGCGGCCCTGGCCGCGCTGGCGTTCCTGCAGGTGACGGCGAGTGTGCTGAACTTCCTGCCGATCCCGGGGCTGGACGGCGGCGGCATCATCCAGCCGTGGCTAAGCCCGGCCTACCAGCGCGCCTGGAACCTGATCGCGCCGTGGGGCTTCCTGGTCCTGTTCCTGCTGTTGTGGCAGACCCAGGTGGGCACGTGGTTCTTCACCGGCGTGGACTGGCTGGCCGGGCTGATCGGGGTCGACTGGGAGCTTTACGCCGCCGGCCTGCAGCTGATGCGGTTCTGGCAGTAAGCCGTCACGGACGCTCGGCCGGGCTGGAGGTGAGCGACGGATCGCGGGTCACGACCGGCTCCACGATCTCGTCGATCGCCTTCAGCAGGCCGTCGTCCAGTTTCACCCCGGACGCCTTCACGTTGTCCCGCACCTGTTCGGGCCGGGACGCGCCGATGATCGCCGCGGAGACGTTCGGGTTCTGCAGAACCCACGCGACGGCCAGCTGAGCCAGGGTCAGTCCGGCCTCGTCGGCCAGCGGCTGGAGCCGGGCGACCGCGTTCAGCACGTCGTCCTCCAGCCAGCGGGCGATGAACCCGGCACCGGACTTCTCGTCGGTGGCCCGCGACCCGGCCGGCGGCTGCTGCCCGGCCTTGTACTTACCGGTCAGCACGCCCTGCGCCAGCGGCGACCAGACGATCTGACCGAGGCCCAGCTCCTGCGAGGCAGGCACCACCTCGGCCTCGATCACCCGCCACAGCATCGAATATTGCGGCTGGTTGGAGACGAACCGGACACGCAGCTCGTCGGCGAGCGGCTTCGCGGCCCGGATCTGCTCGGCGGTCCACTCGGACACCCCGATGTAGTGCGCCTTGCCCTGGCGTACGACGTCGGCGAATGCCTCCATCGTCTCCTCGAGCGGCGTGTGGTGGTCGTACCGATGGGCCTGGTAGAGGTCGACGTAGTCGGTGCCGAGCCGCCGCAGCGACCCGTCGATCGACTCCATGATGTGTTTGCGGGACAGGCCGCTGTCGTTGGGGCCGGGCCCGGTCCGCCAGTAGACCTTCGTGAAGATCTCCAGGCCCTGCCGGCGCTCGCCCTTCAACGCCCGGCCCAGCACCTCCTCGGCGCGGGTGCCGGCGTAGACGTCGGCGGTGTCGAACGTGGTGATGCCGGAGTCGAGGGCCGCGCGCACACAGGCGACCGCGGCCTCCTCCTCCACCTGCGAACCATGGGTGATCCAGTTGCCGTAGGCGATCTCGCTGACCAGCAGGCCGGAACGGCCGAGATGACGAAACTCCATCCCCCGACCCTAACCGGGTCTCACAGGACCGGCCGGGTCTCCTCGGGCAGCGCTTCGACAACCGAGTCCCGGTCCCGGTGGCCCATGTCGACGAGCGGCGCGCCGGTCCGGCTCAGGGCACCCCACACGCCTGCCGCGTTCTGCACCAGGAACGCCGACGGGTGGATCACCACGGCCGCGTGCGCCGGCTCGATCACCATCCGCCCGGCCCGGTCCACCACCCCGAACCGCTCACCCGCGTCCACGACCGCCAGCCCGTCGCCGGAGAACCCGTCCACCGGCCCGCCGACGTGCAGCACCGTCGCGAACTGCCGGAACCGCGGCGCCACCACGATGCGCCCCTGCCGGTCGACGGCACCCCAGACCTCACCCTGCCGGACCAGGGCCAGCCCGCGCCGGAACGGCCGTACCTCCTCGAACCCGCCGGCCCCGCCGACGAGCCGGTTCTCCCGGTCGATCGCGAACCAGCCGCCCTCGTCACGGGCCACCCAGGCCACCCCTTCGGCGAACCGGCTCACCCCGACATAACCGTGTGCCGCCGGAATCAGCAGCTCACCGTCCTGGTCGATCAGCTCCCAGGCAGCCGAATCGGGCCGGCGAACCCAGGCAGCACCCTCGGCGAACGGCTGCGCCTCCGCGTAGCGCGGTTCGACCGCGGCGGCGTACCCCCACAGTCCCGCACCGTCGTCGAGCAGCGGAACCGGCGCCTCCGGCAGACCCAGAATCTGGTCCCGGGTACGCGGGTAGGGCCCCCAGCCGTCCCCGGTGCGGCGGGTGATCGCGTCGAGCGCCAACTCGATCCGCTCCACCAGCTCCGGATCCTCACCATGGCGTACGTCCAGCGCCCGCTCGAAATGGTTGACCGCCTCCAGATACCGCCCTTGCTCGAACGCCGACCGCCCGGCCAGCTCACGGATCTCCGCCCGCATCCGCGACGGCAGCTCCGGCGAGTCGACCTCGGCGTAGATCCGGTCCGCCGCGTCGAACTCGCCCCGCCACTGCAGGACGTGCGCCAGCCGGGCCTGCGCGATCGCCACCGTCCGCAGCTCCCCGGCGGCCTCCGCGTGCCGCAGCCCTTCCCGCCCGTCGTCCAGCGCGTCGTCCAGTTCACCCAGGATCCGATGAACCACCGCACGCAGGCTGAGCAGCCCCGCCCGGACGTTGTCCCGCTCGGCGAACTCCAGCCGGTCGGTCAGCCGGTCCGCCACGTCCCACAGCCGGTCCGGCTCGTCGACCTGCTCCCGCAGCGTCTGCGGGTCATAGGTCCACGGGTACGACGCCAGAATCTGCTCCGGATCGGCCCGCCGCCGGTCCGCCGGCGCCCGCTGATCCCGACGCTGGCGTACCGGCTCGGCCTTCGCCTCCGGCAGACCCTTCCGCGACGCGGACTCCCCGCCGGCCACTGCCGCGCGGCCGGCTTCCCGATCCGCCACAGACCCCGCCGACGGTACGTCCGGAGCACCGCCCTCCCGAGCCGCGCCCTCGTCCCCGCTCCCGGCCTCTCCGAAGCCCGCTGCAGCCGCCGTGCCGTCCGTGGTGTCGCCCTCGGGCGTCGTGTCGTCGCCGCTTGCGGTCGCGTCCCCATCGGCCGCCGTGACGTCGTCTCCGGCCGCCTCGGCTGCCGTGCTGCTGTCCCCGGCCACCACAGGATCGTGCTGGTCATCGCTCCCGGTAGGGCCGGTCCCGGCATGTTCGGGAGCGTCGGCGTACTGGCCGGCCCCGGCGTGCGGAACCGTCTCCGGTTCCGCAGCCGCCCCCGGCGAGTCGTGCACAGCGTCCGCCGGGACGCTTCCGTCCGCCTCGTCGGGGCCATCCGCCCAGGTGCCCACAGCCGCGTCCTCGGTGCCGGATCCGCTGAGCGCAGCGGTCGGCTCATCGCTTCCCGCGTGCACGTCATCGTCCGGACGCACCACGCCGTCAGCACCTTCGCTGGGCGGCAGACTCCCGCCGCTCGCAACGGTCTCGCCGTGGGGCAGACTCTCGCCGCTCGCGACACTCTCGCCGTCCGCAAGTTTCTGGCTGCTGGCGGGAATCTCGCTGTGCGGAACGTCCTCCACATCCGCGACGACCTCGGCGGCCGGAAGTCCCTCGCCGCGCTCTGGTGCAGCGCCGTCCGAGGAAAGATCATCCGTCGAGTAAAGGAGGTTCTCCGCCGCGGGCCCCTGGTCGACGGCCGGCGTGGCCTCGTCGAGCGAACCCGGGGCATCCTCGGCCGCGCTCTCGACCACACCGTTCTCCGGTTCGACCGACAGCGCCCGCGAGATGAGAACCGTGTCATCACTCATGGCCGCCGACGAGCCGGAGACAGCCCCGGGCCCGCCCGATGCCGCACCAGTGCCGGACGAGAGATCCGAGCCGATGCCGGGCTCCGTCTCTCCCTCGTCGTGACGGTAACCGGCCCCCGCCGAATCCTCCCGCCAGTCAACATCCGAGCCGACTGGCACGTCCTGGTGTTCCACGTTCGAGCCGACCGGCACGTCCTGATCGCGCACCACCGTGAACGGCGAAGCCCCGCCTCCGTCCACAGCGACGTGCCCGGCGGCCGTGTACGGGCCGGTCACAGCCGATCCGTCCGGCTCACCGACGGCAGACTCACGGCCACCCGGTGTGCTGTCGGACTCATCGCCCACAAACAGAACCTCGACGGGCTCACCAGCTCCTGACTGAACGGCCTCCGCAAGGCTGGCCGGCACGCCGCTACCGGAGCCGCCCTCGACGAGGCCGTCCTCATCCTGGCCGCTGTCCCCAGCCGCCGACGGAACGAAGTCGTCCCCAGCCGTCCCGGTCGAGCCCGGGATGCCGCTGTCCGAAGCGTTCCGGGCAGGCAGAGCAGGCCAAGCGACCGGAGCATCGGCCGCGGTGGACCCGTCCCGGGTGTCCCCGGGCGTTGAGATCCGGGCGGACCCGCTTCCGGTCGAGGCCGGCGCGTCCTCGGTCGATGTGTGCCCGTTGGCCGCAGAAAGCCTTTCCTGCATGCTGACAGCCGCAACCGGCCAGGCGGAGTTGCCTGCAGCCATTGCGGGCCAGGCAGGCGGCCCTCCGGCCGTACCCGAACCTCCGCCTGTATCCGAACCTCTGCCTGTATCCGTGCTTCCGGCCGCATCCGGGCTTCCGGCCGCATCCGGGCTTCCGGCCGCATCCGGGCTTCCGGCCGCATCCGGGCTTCCGGCCGCATCCGGGCTTCCGGCCGTACTCGGCGCTCCAGTCGTACTCGGCCCAGCGGTCGCGCTTCCGGCGGCAGAGGACAGGTCCGTCACGTCCCCCACGACGGCAGGCGGCCAGTCTGCAGCCTCACTCGCCATCGAAGGCGTGTCCTCCGCCGCGACGGCTCCAGTAGAGGCTTCCCCGCTCCCGGCCAGCACAGGAACAGCGGTTGCGGAAACGTCTTCGGCCGACATGGATTCGTCCGGAACCGAAACCCCCGCAGCGAATACGGACTCTCCCGCTGCCGGAACGTCCTGACCCGGCGCGAACTCCGTGTCGGCAACGTCTTGGGCCGGCGTGAACTCCGCCGGGTCGGCAACGTCTTGGGTCGGCGTGAACTCCGCCGAATCCGCAACTTCTTGGGCCGGCACGAACTCCGCCGCGGCCGGAGCGTTGTGGGGTGATGCGTCCTCACTTGCCGCCTCAGTGTCCTGAGCCGACTCGGCCATGGCCGGCACGTCCTGCGGCGATGCCCCCTCACTCGTTGCCGGAGCTTCCTGGGCCGGCGCGAACCCGACCGCGATGGAAACGTCCTGGAGTGGTGTCAGCTCGCCTGCCGCCGGAGTGTCCTGGCCCGGCGCGAACCCGGCTGTGACCGGAACGTCCTGGAGCGGTGTCAGCTCGCCCGCCGCCGGGGTGTCGTGGGGCGACGTGAACCCGGCCGGGGCCGGCACCTCCCGGGGTGAGGCGGACTCAACCGGCTCGGGCTCTTCCTCGGCCGGCCTGGCTCCGGTGGGCGCCGAAACGACCTCGGTGAGCGTGGCATCCTCGTCGCCGGTCCCGGCGCGCGTGTCATCGCCCGTCGAAGTGTCGGCAGTCTCGTCCTCGACGGGAGCGAACCAGCCCAGCGGCCGTTCCTCGGGAGCGACGATCTCGACCGGTTCGACCGGTTCGGCTTCGGGGACCGGGGTGGTGGCTCCGAGACCACTCATGGACAGGAGCCAGCCGAGACCGCGGGTCTCCGGTTCGTCCGTGACCGGCTCCGCGGCCGGCCCACCGGTCACCGGGGCGATCGCCGACTCGGCGGCGAACGCCCCAGAAGGCTCCGCAGCGAACGGCAAGCCGGGTTCCGCAGCGAACGGTACGGAAGGCTCCGACGCGAGTGGCGCGGCGGGCTGCGCGAGTGGCGCGGCGGGCTGCACGGGTGGCGCGGCGGGTTGCGCGGGTGGCGCGGCGGGTTGCGCGGCGGACTGCGCCAAGGGCACAGCGGGCTGCGCCGAACGCCCAGTGGACTCCGTGGAAGGCACGGCAGGCTGCGCGGAATGCACGGCAGGCTGCGTGAACGGCACGCCAGGTTCCGCGGCGAACGGCTGAACGCCACCGGTCCCGGCAGGCGTCCCCGGCGTTGCGGGTGCCCATCCGCCGGTTCGAGCGCGATCGTTCTCGGCCGGAGCCGGGTCGGCAGCCGCGGCTTGGCTCCCGGGCTGGAGGTTCGGGTCCTGCCGCGGTTCGACGGCGGGGGAACGCTCGTCGGTACTGGACGCACCGGGCGTACCGGAAGCCGCCACCGCGTACCCGCGCCGGTCGATCGCCCGGGTGCGTTCGTCGGTGTGCCCGGCCGTCTCTGCACCGGATCGCCGCAGCCCGAACGGCCGCGTCGGGTCGTCCAGGTTCTGCGTCACCTCGTGACGCGCGCCCGCCTGCGGGCCCTGCCCGAACCGTCGCGGGTCGAGCGGCCGGGTCGGGTCCTGTTCGTCCTCACGTCCGCGCCCGTCGCTCCCGCCGGGCGCGAAGCCGCTCCCGAATCCGCTGCCGCCGACAGGCTCCTGCCCTCGGGGGTAGGAAACACCGGGCAGGCCCGCTGCGGGTTCTGACACGGACGCGGCGCCAGAGATTCCACGGGGGCTGGGATCGCTGGGCATGCCTGCTGCGGGCCCTGACACGGGCGCGGCGCCAGAGGCTCCATGGGGATAGGGGACGCCGGGCATGCCCGCTGTGGGCCCCGATACGGAAGCGCCTCGGGAGTCGTATCCCGTTGGGCCGCTGGTCGGTGCGGGCGCGGAGACCGGCGCGACCGATGCGTGTCCGGCCGCGCCCGGGAACGCCGCCCGCGGGTCCATCGCGGCCGGCCCGGAGACCGGTGCAACGCCAGGGCCGACGATCCCGGTCGCCGGAGCAGGTATGGCGGGAGCGCGCAGTGTCTGGGTCTCGTCCAGGGAGGCCTCCCCGGACGCGAACCGTCCAGCGGGCCCGGCCTGGCCGGACGAGAACCGTCCACCGAGCCTGGCCTGCTCGGAACCAGGGACCGGTTCACCCGCCATGCCACGACCGGCTGCGGCTTGGCCGTGTCCGGCTCCGGTTTGGCTGTGACCCCCAGCGGGCCCGGAAACCGGGACACCGCGGCCGGGAGCGTTCTGATCGGGATGCCCAGCGGGCCCGGAGGCCGCGATGCCGTACCCGGCCTGTCCCGGAACACCCGCGTGGCCCGGAAGCCCGGCCTGGCCCGGAAGCCCGGCCTGGCCCGGGGCACCGGTCGGCCCGGAAACCGGAGCGGCCGCACCCCGATTCTGTGCGGGCACCGGCCTGCCGGAACCTTGACCGGGCGCGCCAGGATAGAGCGCCGCCGGATTGACCGGCTGCGACGGAGTGACGCGGGTCGGCTGCGGAGCCGGGCGCGAGGGGGCCGGGGAGTTACGGTCCTGCGGCGCGGGGCGCAGGTCGAACGGCGAGTCCGGGGTACGTCCGTCACGGGGGGTACGGCGGTCGTCGGCGTACGCCGGGAAGGCCTCGGCAGGCACCGGACGCGCGGCACCGTAGGCGGACCCGGCCGGTGACGTCGGCCCGGTGACCGGTCGAGCCGTCCCGCTCTGGCGCGGAATCTGCTGTTCCGGTGCCTGACGGCGGCCCTGGTAGACCGGGTCCTGACCGGGTGGGAACCCGGCTGGGGCGGCCGGTGTGATCGGTGTGCCGAAGCGATCGGCGGCCCCTTGCTCGTGACGGCCGGCGTGCCCCTCGTGCCGGCCGGGCACGCCCTCATGCCGTCCGGGACCGTTCTGAACCGGCTGACCGGACGTGCGCGGCCCACCGTGCGGCGCCTGAACCGGCCCGCCGTGCGGCGTCTGCCCCGGCCCACCGTGCGGCGTCTGCCCCGGCCCACCGGGAGATGTCTGCCCCGGCCCACCGGAAGTTCCGGGTCGTGCCGAACCGGTGGGCATCGGACCGCCCTGAGCCGGAAAAGCACCGGGACGGCTCTGCGGACCCGGGCCGCCGAACTGGCCGGCGGATGGCGCGGCGCCGCGCGGCCCCGTCCCGCTGTGCGGAGCCCGGCCGTCGGACCCACGATCCGCCGGACCGGGGGAAACGGGCCGGTTGCCGGGCTCGCCGCCCTGCTGCGGTCCACGTCCCCATCCGGAAGCGTCGGACGGCGCTGGCTGCTGCGGGATGCGGCCGGCCGGTGGCCGTCCACCCTGTCCGGGCGAGACGGGTGCGGGGGACATGGGCCGGCCCGGGTTGACCGGCGCCGGCGATCCGGGCCCGAACTGTCCGGACTGTCCGCCCTGGTCCCCGGCCGCCCGGCCGTAGACGGGTGCGGCACCGCGCCGTTGTTCGGGTGTCTGGTTCTGCATGTGGACGGACCGGTTCCACGAGGGCTCGTCTCGCGGGGGCTGCGGCGTGTTGCCGGCGGTGCGCTGCTCAGTCTGGTTCTGATCAGCGGGAGTGACTACGGCACGGCCACGGCCCGCGCCGCTGACGGGTGCCGAACTGGCCGGGGCGGAGCCGCCACGCGACGCCTCGTAGACGGGGGTGTGCACGGCTTTGCGCCGGCCGGGGTCGCCGGGATAGCGCTGCCCGGGCAGCGCCTCCCACTCCCACGTGATCTCGTAGACCCAGGCGGGCTCGTCGTCCCAGTTGTCGCCCGGCCGCGAGCTCCAGCCGTTCATCGGGCGACCCGCGGGTGGCCCGTCGAATGGCAACGCTCCGTCACGGCGAACTCCACCTGTCATGAAATATGAGACCGGTCCTTCAGGGACGAGTCCGGTCAGAAAATGAGCCGCGCCCGAACCGGGGACCCGCGTAGAGTCTCCCGGCTCCGTTGCGGGGGTTTGGAAAGGAGATTAACGGCGTGGACCAGCGAGACGCCAGCGTGCCGACGATCTCTCGAATAGGTCCGTTCCGCGCCTCCATTGGTACTTTCGGTGCGCTGATCGGCTCGGGTTTCCGTCGGTACGCCACTTACCGGCAAGCCACCATAGCCGGAACGTTCACGAACATCGTGTTCGGCTTCCTCCGGTGCTATGTGCTGCTGGCGGTGGCCGAGCAGGCCGCCGGGCAGCGTCCCGCGGGGTACGACGCCGGACAGCTGGCCCTGTATGTCTGGGTGGGTCAAGGTCTACTCAGCGTCATCGGTATCTGGGGCTGGACGGAACTGGCCGATCGGATCCGTACCGGTGACATAGCGGCCGACCTGTTACGTCCGATCGCCCCGGTGACCGCCTATCTGGCTGCCGACCTGGGCCGGGCCCTGCACGGCATGATGACGCGGTTCGGCCCGCCGCTGCTTGCCGGGGCCCTGTTCTTCCCGCTGCACACCCCGCAGCGCTGGCAGACCGTGCCACTTTTCGCGCTGTCCGTACTCCTCGCCGTGATCATCTGTTTCGGTTGCCGTTATGTCGTGAACTCGACCGCCTACTGGTTGCAGGACGCCCGTGGCCCGATCACGCTCTGGACTCTCGGCTCCGGGGTGCTGGGCGGCCTCTACTTCCCGTTGCGGCTGCTCCCGCAGGAGTTTCTCGTGGTGCTCTGGCTGGCCACACCGTTGCCGAGCCTGTTGCAGGCGCCGCTGGACGTGATCGCCGAGCGGGACGGTCCGGCGATGCAGGCCGGTCTGGTGCTGGTGCAGGCGGTGTGGGCGGTGGCGATCCTGGCGCTGGCCGGGCTGCTGCAGCGACGGGCCGAGGCGCGCCTGGTGGTGCAGGGTGGGTGAGCTGCGGGCCTATGCGGCCCTGGGTGCGGCGCAGATCCGGTCGGCGACCGTCTACCGCGCCTCGTTCCTGGTCGAGGTGTTCGGCAACATGGGCGCCACGGTGTTCGACGTGCTGACGGTGCTGGTGCTGTTCCGGGCGACCCCGGCGATCGGCGGGTTCTCGCTGCGTGAGGCGGTGCTGATCGTCGGGCTGAGTTCGGCCGGTTTCGCCCTGGCGGACTTCGCGGTCGGCAACGTGGACCGGCTGAAGAACTACGTGCGGGCCGGGACACTCGACGCGGTGCTGGTCCGGCCGCTGCCGGCGTTGCCGCAGCTCCTGCTGATGGACCTGCCGATCCGTAAGACGCTGCGGGTCGTGTTCGCCATCGTGGTGCTGGGCGTCGCGGTCGCGGCGAACGACATCCACTGGACCCCGCTACGACTGTTTCTGATCGTGCTGACCCCGCTCGCTGGGGCGGTCTTCTTCGGGGCGATCTTCGTGCTCAGTGCCAGCCTGGCGTTCTGGTGGGTCGATTCGGGGGAGATCGGGGCGGCGTTCACGTACGGCGGGCGCGACTTCACCTCGTACCCGATCTCGGTCTACGGCAGTGGGTTCCGCAATCTTTTCGCGTACGCGCTGGGTTTCGGTTTCATCGCCTACCAGCCGGCGCTCGCGTTGCTGGGCCGCGCTGATCCGCTCGGTCTGCCGGTCTGGGCCGGCTTCCTGTCCCCGCTGGTCGCGCTGGGCGCGGCAGCGATCGCCGCCGGTGTCTGGCGCGCCGGCATCCGCCACTACCGGAGCACCGGGTCATGATCAAAATGCAGGACCTCAAGAAAGATTTCACCGTACGGGTCAAAGCGGGCCGATTCCGGCGGCTGAAACGCACGGTAGCGGCCGTGGACGGGGTGAGCCTGACCATCGAGCGCGGTGAGATGGTCGGCTACATCGGCCCGAACGGCGCCGGCAAGTCGACGACCCTGAAGATGCTGACCGGGGTGCTCACGCCCTCGTCCGGCGAGGTGTCGGTGTGCGGCCTGATCCCGGTTCCGCAGCGCACCCGGCTGGCGCTGCGGATCGGCGTGGTCTTCGGGCAGCGTTCGCAGCTGTGGTGGGACCTGCCGCTGCGCGAGTCGTTCGAGCTGCTCCGGCACGTCTACCGGGTACCGGCCGCCGACCACGCGTCCCGCCTGCGGCGCTGCCGGGATCTGCTCGACCTGGACGAGTTCCTGGACACCCCGGTCCGGCAGTTGTCGCTCGGGCAGCGGATGCGCGGCGAGCTGACCGCGGCCCTGCTGCACGGCCCCGAGGTGCTTTTCCTGGACGAGCCGACGATCGGCCTGGACGTGGTGAGCAAGCAGGCGGTCCGGTCGTTCCTGGCCGAGCTGGGCCGCACCGGCGACGTCACCCTGGTGCTGACCACGCACGACCTCGCCGACATCGAGCGGCTCTGCGAGCGTCTCGTGGTGATCGACCACGGCCGGGTGGTGCACGACGGCAGCATCGAGGCCCTGCACGCCCGGTACGGCTCCCGCCGCAGCCTGGTCGCGGATCTGGACCGGCCACTGCCCGACGGGTTCGCCCTGGACGGCACGACGCTCACCGCGGTGACCGCTAATGGTCACCGGGTGACGTTCACGCTGGACTCGGTGACCGCCGGAGTGGCGGTGGCCGGACTGGTGGCCGCCGTCCCGGTCCGCGACCTGTCCGTGGTCGAGCCGGACATCGAGGACGTGGTGGCCCGCCTGTACGCCGAACGCTGACCCGACCCAACCCGAGTCCGCCGGCCTGTTGGTGGTGCTCGGAGGGTGCGCCGGGCTTTCAGCGGTGTTCCATCACCAGGATCACCCACGAGCCCGGCTCCAGAGCCTCGTAGCTGTGCGGCACGTCACCGGGGAACGTGACGTAGTCGCCCGGCCCGACCTCGACCAGCTCGTCGACGGGCCCGGTACGGACCCGCCCGGCGGCCACCACCAGGTGTTCGATGCTGCCCGGAATGTGCGGGTCGGCGTCCCGTCGCGCCCCCGGTTCGAGCTCGAGCACATAGACATCCCGCCGCGTGCCGGGAATCCCCGCGGTCAGCAGCGTCCCGTAGAAGTCGGCGCCCTCGGCCCGGACCCGGGGACTGCTGCCGGCTCGCACGACACGTACCGGTGAGGACGGTGGCTCGACCAGCCGGCTGAACGGGACACCGAGCGCCACACCGAGCGCCCACAGCGTCTCGATGCTCGGGTTGCCGCTGCCGGACTCCAGCTGGGAGAGGGTCGACTTGGCCAGTCCGGCCCGCCGGGCCAGCTCGGTCAGCGAGATCCCGGCCCGGTCCCGCTCCCGGCGCAGTGCGGCGGCGATGACGGCCAGCGGCGGTGCCGGCTGCTGCATGTTCGCTCCATCGGTCTACCGCGTTCGGTTTGACGAACGCTCGCGTTTCGTTCAGCATGTCGAACTGTGGGGACGATATATCGAACACGCGCCCGGCTGCGAGACATCGGTGCCCTGGCCGCCGCCACACTCGCGGTCGGCGCGTCCTTCGGGGCCATCACCATCGCGTACGGGCTACCCGCCTGGGTCCCGGTCGTCATGTCGGTGCTGATCTTCGCCGGTGGAGCCCAGTTCCTGGCCGTGGGCCTCCTGGCAGCCGGCAACCCGATCGCGGCCGTACTGGCCGGCCTCCTGCTCAACGCCCGCCACCTGCCGTTCGGACTGGCCGTGGCCGACACCATCGGCCCCCGCTGGCGCGACCGCCTGGTCGGCAGTCACCTCATGACCGACGAGACCGTGGCCTTCGCCCTGGCCGAGTCCGACCCCGCCGCCCGGCGCCGGACCTACTGGACCGTCGGCGCCACCCTCTTCGTCACCTGGAACACCGGCGTGGTCCTGGGCGTCCTGCTGGGCGGAGCCACCGGCGACCCGGACGCCCTCGGCCTGGACGCCGCCTTCCCGGCCGGCCTGATCGCCCTGATCCTGCCGTCCCTGCGCGACCGCGAAACCCGTCTGGCAGCCGTGACCGGCGCGGCGGTGGCCGTCCTCCTGACACCGGTCCTGCCGGCCGGCCTCCCGGTGATGTGCGCCCTTCTGGGCCTGGCCGTCCTGTTCCGCCCCGGCCGCCCCCGCCCACCGGCCGAAGCCGAGCCCCTTGCTCGTCCGGGCCCGTCCGCCGGGGCGGAACCTTCGGCCCGTTCACCCCGGCCGGCCGAGACCGGGTCTTCTGCCGCCGTGCTTGCCGCGGATCCCGACGATGCGACCGCATCTGCCGACGCCGCCACGGAGGATAAATGCCGATGATCGTCGCGATCCTGGTCCTCGCCGCCGGAACCTATGCGTTCCGCCTCAGCGGCGTCCTGCTCCGCGACCGCCTGGAGCTGTCGGCCTCACTGCAGCGCCTGCTGCCCATCTCGGCGGCAGCGCTGTTGGCCGCGCTTGCCGCCACAGCCGCGCTGATGGCCGGAAGCGAGTTCGCCGGCTTCGCCCGCCCCGCGGGTGTCCTGGCCGGCGCTCTGCTGGCCTGGCGAAAGGCCCCGTTCGTCGTGGTGGTGATCGCCGCAGCCGCGGTGACCGCCCTGCTACGCCTGGCCGGCCTCGAATAACCACCCCGCCCGCCTATGGTGACCTGCGCTTCCCGGCAAGCCGCAGATGCCCACGGGTTCCGCGAGCCCTCCCGTGTGCGGTGACCTGTGGCTGGCTCGGGACCACAGATGTCCACACCGAGGCCTTCCGCGAGCAGCGTGGTGACGTGCGCCCGTATTCGCGCCACACATCACCACGCGGAGCTCTGCGGTCAGACGGTGGTGCCGAGGTCGACCTTCGGCTTGGGGACGCGCATCCGGCGGAACGTCAGGCCGCGCATGATGCCGTAGAAGTACAGTCCGCCCATCTTCTGCGTGGTCTCCGGGAACCGGGCCTTGACCAGCTTCTTGATGCGCCGGCTGATGAAGATGCTGTCGATCAGGACGGCGAGCGCCAGACCGGCCCACAGCAGGTTGCTGGCGAGCTGCACGGCCGGGATCGCAATCGACGAGCCGACCAGAACGATCACCGCACCGGCGATGAAGTACGAGCCGGCGGTGCGGCGGGAGTCGACGATGTCCCGGACAAGTGACCGCTCCGGCCCCCGGTCGCGGGCGAGAAGGTATCGCTCGTCACCGTTGCGCATGCCCTCGGACGCCTCGAGCCGCTCGGCCCGCTGCCGCTCACGCAGCTGCTTGTAGGCCTCCTTGCGGCTGGCCGGCGCCGGGTCCTGGACACGGCGGCCCTGGACGGTCCGTTTCGGGGTGACCACGCCCAGCTCTTTCTTGCTGGGGGTGTAGCCCTTGCGGTGGGCGGTGACGGACTCCTCCTCGGTCACCGAGGCGGTCGCGTCGGCGACGAGGTCACTGGACTTGCGGCGAAACAGCGGGGACACCCCAGAAGCGTAGCCAAACGGCGCGGTGCGTTACACACCGCGCCGTCGATCGTGACGAAATCGCAGATCAGGGCCGCCCGGCCAGGGGCGGCGCAGGGGAACGGGTCAGGGGCGTTCGACGTGGGCGCCGAGCGCGGCCAGCTTGGCCTCGAAGTCCTCGTAGCCGCGCTTGATCAGGTCCACACCGTAGACCCGGGAGGTGCCCTCGGCGGCGAGCGCCGCGATCAGGTGCGCGAACCCGGCCCGCAGATCGGGGATACGCAGGTCGGCGGCGTGCAGCTTGGACGGGCCGGCGATGACCGCGGAGTGCATGAAGTTGCGGCGGCCGAACCGGCACGGGGTGCCACCGAGGCAGTCGCGGTAGACCTGGATGGTGGCGCCCATCGAGTTGAGCGCCTCGGTGTAGCCGAGCCGCTGCTCGTACACCGTCTCGTGCATGATCGAGATGCCGCGGGCCTGGGTGAGCGCGACGACGAGCGGCTGCTGCCAGTCGGTCATGAAGCCGGGGTGCACGTCGGTCTCCAGTGCGACGGCCTTGAGCTCGCCGCCGGGATGCCAGAACTTGATGCCGCCCTCGGCCCCGGACACGCCCTCGCGGGCCACCCGGTCGTCGGTGATCTTCAGCTCGCCGCCGATGGACCGGAAGACGTTCAGGAACGTCATCATGTCGGCCTGGCGGGCGCCGACCACCTCGATCTCGCCACGGGTGGCGAGCGCGGCGGCGGCCCAGCTGGCGGCCTCGATCCGGTCCGGGATCGGCTTGTGCTCGTAGCCGTACAGCCGGGGGACGCCCTGGATCTCGATGACCCGGTCGGTGTGGACCGTGATGATGGCGCCCATCTTCTGCAGGATGCAGATGAGGTCCATGATCTCGGGCTCGATGGCGGCGTTGCGCAGTTCGGTGACGCCCTCGGCGCGGGCCGCCGTGAGCAGGACCTGCTCCGTGGCGCCGACACTCGGGTAGGGCAGTTCGAGCTTGGCGCCGTGCAGACCGTTGGGGGCGCTCAGGTGCATGCCCTCGGGGGTCTTGTCGACGACCGCGCCGAACTCGCGCAGCGCCCTGATGTGGAAGTCGATCGGTCGCGGGCCGATGTGGCAGCCGCCCAGGTCCGGGATGAACGCGTGACCGAGCCGGTGCAGCAGCGGGCCGCAGAGCAGGATCGGAATCCGGCTCGAGCCCGCGTGCACGTTGATCTGGTCGGTGCTGGCGCTCTCCACATTGGTGGGGTCCATGACCAGCTCGCCGTCCTCGGCACCGGCGGAGACCTTCACCCCGTGCAGCTCGAGGAGTCCGCTGACCACCTCGACGTCCCGGATACGCGGGACGTCGTAGAGGCGGCTCGGGGTCTCACCGAGGAGGGCGGCCACCATGGCCTTCGAGACGAGATTCTTGGCGCCACGGACCCGGATCTGCCCCTGCAGCGGCGTGCCACCGTGCACGACCAGGACATCTTCGGTCAACGTAACCTCCAGCCGGCGGGCGCACAGGCGCCCGAGATCGAGTAGGCAGAGCGCGGGCGGGGGTACCCGATCCTGCAACCGGGGAAGCATAGCGCTGAGTGACAACCACGGCAGCTTGGCGAGCATGGAAACGCCGTTTAAATGCTGCTGACTAAGGCGACCTTAAAGAATCCCCCATGCGGGTGGATTCAATTGACTACCGAGCGTCACGGAAGGGCGAGCATCTGGTCCAGGGCGACCCGGGCCTCGCGCGCGGTCTTCTCGTCCACCGTGATGACGTTCGGGACCCGGCCGGCGACCAGTTCCTCTAGCGTCCACACCAGGTGGGGCAGGTCGATCCGGTTCATGGTCGAGCAGTAGCAGACCGTCCGGTCGAGGAACATGACCTGCTTGTCCGGGTGGGCGAGCGCGAGCCGGCGTACCAGATTGAGCTCGGTGCCCACCGCCCACGCCGAACCGGCCGGCGCCGCGTCCAGGGCCTTGATGATGTACTCGGTCGAGCCGACGTAGTCGGCGGCCCGGACCACGTCGTGCCGGCACTCCGGGTGGACCAGCACGTTGACACCGGGGACGCGCTCGCGGACCTCGCGGACGCTGTCGATGGTGAACCGGCCGTGCACCGAGCAGTGGCCGCGCCAGAGGATCATCTTCGCATTGCGCAGCTCCTCGTCGGTCAGGCCGCCGTGGGGCTTGTGCGGGTCGTAGAGAACACAGTCGTCGAGATCGAAACCCATCTCGAGCACGGCGGTGTTGCGGCCCAGGTGCTGGTCGGGCAGGAAGAACACCTTCGAACCCTGTTCGAACGACCAGGTCAGGGCCCGCTTGGCGTTGGACGAGGTGCAGACCACGCCGGAGTTGCGGCCGACGAAGCCCTTGATGTCGGCGGACGAGTTCATGTACGTCACCGGGACGATGTCACCGGCGATGCCGAGGTCCTGGAAGTGCTCCCAGGCAGTCTCGACCTGGCCCAGGACGGCCATGTCGGCCATCGAGCAGCCCGCGGCGAGATCCGGGAGGATGACGCGCTGCGAGGGCTTGGTCAGGATGTCCGCGCTCTCGGCCATGAAGTGCACACCGCAGAAGACGATGAACTCCGCGTCGGGGCGGGCCGCGGCCTGCTGCGCGAGCTTGAACGAGTCACCGGTGACGTCGGCGAACCGGATCACCTCGTCACGCTGGTAGTGATGCCCCAGGACGAACACCCGGTCGCCGAGGGCGGCCTTCGCCGCGGTGGCGCGGGCGACCAGATCGGGGTCGCTGGGTGCGGGCAGATCGCCGGGGCAGTCCACCCCGCGCTCGCTCGCCGGGTCGGTGCCCTTGCCGAGCAGGAGCAGGGCCAGCGGGGTGTTCGAGGGTTCGGTCCAGGTCGACGTCACGTCAGCCATGTTCGCACAGCGGATGGGACGGTAGCTGCGCATAAATGAGTGTGCTGCCACACTCGCGGGGTGCGCGTACTGATCTGTCCGGACAAGTTCGCCGGCACCCTTTCCGCCCCTGAGGTCGCCCGTGCCGTCGCGGACGGCTGGTCCGCCCCCGGTGACGTCCTCGTCCAGCGTCCGCTCGCCGACGGCGGCCCCGGCTTCGTCGAGGTCCTGGCCGCCGCGCTGGACGGCCGGCGCATCCCGGTCGAGACGGTCGACCCGCTGGGCCGCCCGGCCCGCGGCGAGATCCTGCTGGCCGCCGGCGTCGCCTACGTCGAGAGCGCGCAGGCGTGCGGCCTGCACCTGCTGACGCCGGAGGAACGAGACCCGAGGACCACCACGTCGTACGGCCTGGGCCTGCTGATCGCCGCGGCGGTGGAGTCCGGGGCGGCCGAGGTCGTCGTCGGTCTCGGTGGCTCGGCCGTCAACGACGCCGGCGCCGGGATGCTCGCCGCTCTCGGTGCGGCTCCGCTCGACGTGGCCGGATACGCCCTGCCGTACGGCGGTGCGGCCCTGAGCGGCGCGGTCTCGCTGGGCGGGGTCCCGCAGCTGCGGCAGGTTCGCCTGGTGGCCGCGACCGACGTCGACAACCCGCTGACCGGCCTGCACGGCGCCAGCAACGTGTTCGGCCCGCAGAAAGGCGCCTCCCGCGAGGACGTGCTCCTGCTGGACGCGGCGCTGGAGCACTTCGCCGGTGTCCTGGAGCAGGCCTTCGACCTCAAGGATCTGGCCCTGCAGCCGGGTGGGGGAGCGGCCGGCGGGATCGGCGCCGCGCTCATCGCGCTCGGTGGCCGGGTGACCTCGGGTATCAACCTGGTCACGAATCTGATCGGCCTGGACGCCGAGCTCGACGCCGCCGACCTGGTGATCACCGGCGAGGGTTCCTTCGATCACCAGTCGCTGCGCGGCAAGGTGGTGGCCGGGATCGCGGCCGGTGCCCGGGACCGCGGTCTGCCCTGTGTGGTGCTGGCCGGACGCAACGAGACCGGCCAGCGGGAGGCCGCGGCCGCCGGGGTGACCGAGACGCACACTCTCGTGGAGCATTTCGGCAACGTCGAGACCGCGCTCGCCGAACCGGCCCGTGGCCTGCGAGAACTCGCAACACGCCTGGCCGGGCAGTGGAGCCGCCAGGCAGGGGCGTGATCTGTGTTCCCCCGGATTGGGAATCGGAGGGATTGGGGTTAGCGTTGCCTGGTACGGCACATGACCGCACCTGGCAGGGAGATACCTAAGTGACCACTGAAGCGCACACCGAGTCGACCGAGGCGACTGCCCCGTCCGGCATCAACCTCACCGACGTCGCCGCGGTGAAGGTCAAGGCCCTGATCGAGCAGGAAGGGCGCGACGACCTGCGCCTGCGCATCGCCGTACAGCCCGGTGGCTGTTCCGGCCTGCGTTACCAGCTCTTCTTCGACGAGCGTTCCCTCGACGGGGATGTCGTCAGCGACTTCGACGGCGTCGAGGTCGTGGTGGACCGGATGAGCGCTCCCTACCTGGCGGGCGCGACCATCGACTTCGCCGACCGCATCGACGCTCAGGGCTTCACGATCGACAACCCGAACGCGCAGAACTCCTGCGCCTGCGGTGACTCCTTCCACTGAGCCACAGCACCGAACCGCTCCACAGCGACAAGCAGACAGGCCGTCCCGTTAACGGGACGGCCTGTCTGCTGTAACCGACCGGTAGTCTCAACCCGTAACGCCCCCTGTTTCCCGACCCCCGAGGGCCGAAATGAAGATCGCCGTCACCGGCTCGATCGCCACCGACCACCTGATGCACTTCCCCGGCAAGTTCGCCGAGCAGCTCATCGCGGACCAGTTGCACAAGGTCTCGCTCTCCTTCCTCGTCGACGATCTGGTGGTCCGGCGGGGCGGCGTGGCTCCGAACATCGCGTTCGGCATGGCCAAGCTGGGTCTGCGGCCGATCCTGGTGGGTGCGGTCGGTGCGGACTTCGCCGACTACCGGTCGTGGCTGGAGCGGCACGGCGTCGACTGCGACTCGGTGCACGTCAGCGATGTGGCGCACACCGCCCGGTTCGTCTGCACCACCGACGACGACCTGAACCAGATCGCCTCGTTCTACGCGGGGGCGATGTCCGAGGCGCGCAACATCGAGCTGGCTCCGGTGCACGAGCGGGCCGGCGGCCTCGACCTGGTGCTGGTCGGCGCGAACGACCCGGCCGCCATGATCCGTCACTCGCAGGAGTGCCGGGAGCGTGGTTACCGGTTCATCGCCGACCCGTCGCAGCAGCTCGCCCGGATGGACGGCTCCGACGTGCTGAGCCTGATCAGCGGCGCTGAGTTCCTGATGACCAACGAGTACGAGCGGTCCCTGCTGGAGACCAAGGCCGGCCTCACCGGCGAGCAGGTGCTCGAGCAGGTCCGGGTGCGGGTCACCACGCTCGGCAAGGACGGCGTGGAGATCACCGGACGGGACATCGAGCGCATCCACGTGCCGGTCATCCCCGGTGTGATCGGCGAGGACCCGACGGGTGTCGGCGACGGCTTCCGGGCCGGTTTCTTCGCGGCCGTGTCGTGGGGTCTGGGGCTCGAGCGGGCCGCGCAGGTGGGCTCGCTGGTCGCGGCACTGGTGCTCGAGACGGTCGGCACCCAGGAGTACGACATCAGGGCCGCAGACTTCAGCAAGCGGCTGGCCGAGGCGTACGGCGAAGAGGCGGCTGCCGAGATCGCACCCTTCCTCCCGGCGTGAGGGCGTAGACCTCAAGTCATGGTTCTAGCGGTTTTCGCCGGTCTCCCCGGAGTCGGCAAGAGCACTCTGGCCGCCGCGGTCGCAGCCGAGCTGCCCGCGGCGGTCCTCGCCGTCGACACGGTCGACTTCACTCTGCAGCGGTACGGGGTGCACGAGCCGCGGCCCGGCTTCGCGGCCTACGGAGTGGTCGCCGCGGTCGCCGAGGAGCAAATCAGAATCGGTCACCACGTGATCATCGACGCGGTCAATCCGGTCAAGTCGGCGCGGGAGCTGTGGACCGATCTCGCCGACCGGATGCAGGTGCCGCTCCGCGTGGTGGAGGTGGTCTGCGGCGACGACGCGGAGCACCGCCGCCGGGTCGAGGAGCGTTACCAGACCCGAGACCACGAGGGCGTCCCGGACTGGGTGCGGGTCCTGGAGCGGCAGGTCGAGTACGAGCCCTACCTGGGCCCGCGCCTGGTCGTCGACACCCACCTGGCCAAGGACCCGGTCCCCCGGGTGATCGAGTACCTCGACGACGGCCGCCGGTGAGATGGCACCCGGGTACGAGATGATCGTCCGCCGAGCCAGCCGGTTCAGGTGATCCTGCGCACGTCGTAGGCGTGGCCGTCGGCCGCGACGAACTCCTGGCCCTTCATCCGGCACCACGCGGGGATGTCGCCGGCCGCGGCCGGGTCGTCGGCGAGCACCCGTACGATCTCGCCGACCGCGACGCCCGGCATCGCCTTGGCCAGCCGGATCACCGGAATCGGGCAGCGCAGGCCACGGCAGTCCAGGGTGATCACATCCCGGCCTCCTTCCGGATGCCGGCCACCAGCTCCGGCAGCACGGCCAGGAACCGCTCCACGTCCGTCTCGGTGGTGTCACGGTGCAGTGACACGCGCACATTGCCGTGACTGAGCACGCCCATCGCCTCCAGCACGTGACTGGGCCGCAGCGTGGAGGACGTGCACGACGAACCGGACGAGACGGCGAACCCGCGGCGGTCCAGAGCGTGCAGCAGCGCCTCCCCGTCCACGTACAGGCAGCTGAAGGTCACCAGATGCGGCAGCCGGTCCACCGGGTCGCCGACGATCTCCACGTCCGGCACGGTGGCCGCGACCCGTTCCCGGATCCGGTCCACGAGCGGGCTCAGCCGCGCCGCCTCTGCCCGGGCCTCACCGGCCGCGGCGCGCAGGCTCGCGGCCGCAGCGACGACTTCCGGCAGGGCGAGCGTGCCCGGGCTGCCGGGGCGATAAAGATCATCCTGCGGGTACGGGGAGAGCCAGCGCACACCCTTGCGGACGACCAGCACGCCCACGCCGGGCGGGCCGCCCCACTTGTGCGCGCTCGCGCTCAGCAGCGACCAGCCGCTGGGCAGCGGCGCCCGGCCGGCGATCTGGGCCGCGTCCACGAAGAGCGGCACCCCCGCGTCGGCGCAGAACCCGGCCGCGGCCGTCACCGGCTGCATCGTTCCGACTTCGTGACTGGCGCCGATCAGGCTCGCCAGGGCCACGCCGGCACCACTGACCGCGGTGGCCCAGGCGTCCAGGTCGAGCCGGCCCAGCCGGTCCACACCCACCTCCACGACCTCGGTGGTGCGGGCCGCGTGCAGGACCGACGAGTGCTCGATCGCCGAGTGGACAAGCGTGCGGCCGGCACGTTTCCGGCCGCCGAGACCGCCGAGCACCGCCGCCTGCGCCGCCGCGGTGCCGGACGGCCAGAAGGTGACCTCGTCCGGGCGTACGCCCAGAACCTCGGCGACCACCGCGGTGGCCGCGTCGTGCAACTGCCTCGCCCGCCGCCCGGCCGCGTAGAGCCGTGCCGGGTCGGCCCAGCCGTCGGCGAGGGCGGCCATCAGCGCCTCGCGTGCCACCGGATGCAGGGGTGCCGCGGTGGCGGCGTCCAGGTAAGCGGGCGCCCCGGCCGGATCGCCTGTGTAATCCACACAGGGAACGGTATCGTCCGGTTGTCCGGGTGTTTTCCGCGACGGTGCCCCCGGTGGGGAGCGGGCCGTTCTTGGTCGAGTAGTGTGCGACCGTCGGTGAGCCTTGCCGCCAGGTGTCCGGTTTCGGCAGGCGGCGCTGCTAAGGAGGCAGAAGCAGGTGGGCGCAAGGAGTTCGGCCACGAGGCCGCGGGCAGTTGGCCGGGCGGCCGGGCTGGGTCTCGGCGGCGCGACGCTGCTGACGCTGCTCTCGGGCTGTTCGATCGCGGACTGGGGAGATGCTTTCGGCCACTTCGGCTGGCCGAGCAACGGCATCACCCTGCAGGCCCATGAGATGTATGACCTGTGGATCGCGTCGACGATCGCGGCTCTCGCGGTCGGTTTCGGTGTGTGGGGTCTGATCTTCTGGTGCGTGATCCGGTATCGCAAGCGCGGCGACGAGCTGCCGGTGCAGACCCGGTTCAACATGCCGATGGAGATTCTCTACACGGTCACGCCGGTCCTGATCGTCGCGGTGCTCTTCTACTACACGGCGATCGTGCAGACCAACGTCGACAAGCTGTCGAAGAACCCCGACCAGGTCGTCGAGGTCGTCGCGTTCAAGTGGAACTGGCAGTTCAACTACCGCGACGGGATGGGCAAGGACGCCGGGACGGTCGCCTCGACCGTCGGTTCGTCCGACGTGATCCCGCTGCTGGTGCTGCCGGTCGGCCAGAAGATCCGGTTCGAGGAGACCAGCAGGGACGTCATCCACTCGTTCTGGGTGCCCGAGATGCTGTTCAAGCGGGACGTGTTCCCCGGCAACGTGCGCAACGTGTTCGAGGTGACCCTCGACAAGGAGGGCCGCTACGTCGGCCGGTGCGCCGAGCTGTGCGGCACGTACCACGCCTTCATGAACTTCGAGCTGGTCGTGGTCTCGCCGGAGAAGTTCGACCAGTTCATCGCGGCCAAGAAGGCGGGTTCGTCGACCCAGGAGGCGATGGGGGCGATCGGCTACACCGGCGACGAGGTGTATGCGACCAAGACCTCCCCGTTCAACACCCGGCGCCAGGCGAACACCTGGAACCAGCCCGAGACCACAGCCGCAGGGAAGTAGGACTGTCGACGTGAGGACCGAGTACAAAATCTTCGCCGCGGTCGCCGCATTCCTCTTCGCCGCGGCCGCCGTCTACGGCGTGTACACCCTCAACACCGGCAACATCTCGGGTACCGACGCCGACGCGGCCGGTTTCCGTGGTGGCGTCGAGTGGGTCGGCGTCGTCGCCCTGATCCTTTCCGGTCTGCTCTGCACGATGTGCGCCGGCTTCTTCTGGTTCGTGGCCCGCCGTATCGACCTGCGGCCGGAGGACCGGGAGGACGGCGAGATCGCCGAGGGCGCCGGCGAGGTCGGCTTCTTCAGCCCGGGCAGCTACTGGCCCTTCGGTATCGCCCTCGCGGCGGCCGTGGCCGGTCTCGGCCTGGTGTTCTGGATGTGGTGGCTGCTGGCCTTCGGCCTGGTCTCCGTGATCATCGCCTCGTGCGGCCTGCTCTTCGAGTACTACTCGGGCACCCGTCACCCGGAAGCTCACCTCTGAGCTGAACGTCCAGAAGGCCCGCACCTCGATGAGGTGCGGGCCTTCTGCTTTGTCGCCTCAGCGTGCGGGGCCCGGGTGCGCTCGGCACCCGGACCCCGCACGCTCGGTGTTCAGGCTGACGTTCGGTGGTTCAGGCCGCGGTGCGCTGGGCGGGAGCGATCCGCCGGCCCTTACCGGGCATCCAGAGGTGTACGACGATCGGGGCGACCACCTCGGCGGCGCCGCAGCGGGTGCAGACCAGCTCGGGGCACTCGTCGTGCCCGTCCTCGCAGGGCGGCACCTCGAAGAGCATGTCGCCGTCGCAGAGGACGCATCGGAGTTCGCGTTCCTGCACGGGTGTCTCCTTCAGGGAAGGGGTAATTACCCGAATGTCCTTCAGGACATTGTCATGTGAATCGGGCGTTGTCGGGCATTCGAAGCGGCGTGTTGAACAGAATCGCGATTACTCGGCGGCCTTGGCGGCCTGAGCGGCAGCCACCCAGCGGTCCAGCTGAGCGGCCGTGGCGCCGGAGTCGATCGCCCCGGCGGCCCGGTCGATCCCGGCCCGCAGCGTGTCCCTGAAGTCACCGGGGAAGCCGCTCTGCGCCGCGAACGCACCGGCCGCGTTGAGCAGCACCGCGTCCCGGACGGGACCGTGCTCACCGGCGAACAGCCGGCGAGCCACCTCGGCGTTGAACGCCACCTCGCCGCCCCGCAGATCGGCCGGCCGGCTGCGTGCCAGGCCCAGCTCCACGGCGTCGAGCAGGAACTCCTCCACCTTGCCGTCGCGGGCCATCCAGACCCGCGTGGGCGCCGCCGTGGTGAACTCGTCCAGGCCGTCCTCGCCGCGCACCACCAGCGCCGAGTCGCCGCGCTGGGCGAACACCTCGGCCATCACCGGTGCCATCCGGGGGTCGAAGCACCCGACCATCGCCGAGGTGGGCCGGGCCGGGTTTGTCAGCGGGCCGAGCACGTTGAAGAACGTGGGCACGCCCAGCTCACGACGGGTGACCGCGGCGTGCCGCATGCCGGGGTGGTAGCGGGCCGCGAAGCAGAAGCCGATACCCGCCTCGGCGACCGACCGGGCCACGCCGGCCGGGCCCAGGTCGAGCGGAAGGCCGAAGTGCTCCAGCAGGTCGGCGGACCCGGTCGTCGACGAGGCCGACCGGTTGCCGTGCTTGACCACCGGTACTCCCGCGGAGGCCGTGACGATCGCCGCAAGTGTGGAGATGTTCACGGTGTTGGCCCGGTCACCGCCGGTGCCGACCACGTCGACCGCACGGGTCCGGGTCTCCTCCGGCAGCTTGACCAGCGTGGCGCTGGCGATCATCGCCTCGACCAGGCCGGCCAGCTCCGCCGGAGTCTCACCCTTGGCCCGCAGCGCCACCGCGAACCCGGCTATCTGCACCGGTGTCGCGTTGCCGGACATGATCTCGCCCATGGCCCACGCGGTGTCCGCGGTGGCGAGCTCCTCGCCACGCAGCAGGGCGCTCGTCAGATTGGGCCAGGTGCGTGCGCCCATGGCGCTGCCTCCAGGGGGTTATGTGTCGGTTTGTCGACGTCAGCGGGGAATGGTGCCCAAGGTCCCCAGCGGGATCGCCCCGTCCCGGCGGGCGCGGAGCAGCCCGGCGACCGTCTGCCCGGTCGTGACCGGGTCCAGCGGCGCCACCAGGGTCGCGTCCACCTGGGCGTACGCGGCAAGCCAGCGGTCCGCGGCCCGGGCGATCACGACGCAGGTGGGCGGGGGGTTGAGATACTCGTCCTTGGTCTGGCGAGCGATCCCGATACCGCCGGCGGGGCTGGCCTCGCCGTCGAGCATCATCAGGTCGATCTCGTACTCGTCGAGCAGGCGGCGGCATTCCTCCCAGGTGGAGGCCTCCGCGAACTCGACCTTGAGATCAGCGGCGGGCCGCGAGCCGATGGCGAGCCGGATCCGGTCTCGCACCGCCGCGTCATCGCTGTAGAGCAGAACGGTGTACTCGCTCATCTTGTGCCCCACCTCACGTCCTAGGTCCCGGGGGATCGTACCGAACTTGTTACCCGGCGTCGGGTTCCGGTCGGGTCACATCTTTGCCCGCGGCGGTCCGGGCCTCCTCGCGGTCCAGGGCACGGTCGACCCGCCTGGCCTCGCGCTCCGACTGGCGGACCCACTGGACGACCAGGATGCCGAGCATCGTGACGCTCACGATCTCGCCGCCGGCCCACAGGATGCCGCCCGCGGTGACCTGGTCGGCCTTCGGATCGAGCCAGCTCAGGCCCAGGCTGGGGTACCAGTCGCCGCCGAGCAGCGTGGTGCTCTGCATGATCGTCAGGCCGAGCACCGTGTGGAACGGCACGCTCAGCACCATGAGCAGGGCCCGCCCGGGGTACGGCCACCGGTTCGGCAGCGGGTCCAGGCCCAGCAGCGGCCAGAAGAACAGGCAGCCGGTGACGATGAAGTGGAAGTGGACGAACTCGTGCACCCACACGTGTTCGAGGGTCTGCCGGTAGGCGCCGGTGAAGTAGAGGACGAACGGGTTCGCGATGAACAGCCCGAACGCCACCAGCGGGAACGTCAGGATCCGCACGTAACGGCTGTGCAGGACGGCGAGCAGCGCCTTGCGCGGCTGCGGCCCGAGAACCCGCAGGGCCAGGGTGGTCGGCGCGCCGAGGGCCAGGAAGATCGGGCCCACCATGGACAACACCATGTGCTGAACCATGTGGACCGAGATCAGAACTGTGTCGTACGCCTCGATGCCGGTCACCGTGACCGCCGCGACGGACCCGAGTCCACCCGCGAGGAAGGCCACCGTCCGCCCGGGCGGCCAGTGGTCGCCACGCTGCCGCAGGCGCCACACGCCGTACAGATACAGCGACGCGGCGACCAGCAATCCCAACGCGATTGGACTGACCAGGTTCATCTCGGTGAAGAAGGCCGCCGGGGTGAACGGAGGAAGTTCAGTATCCCCGCCGACGGCCGCGATTGGGGGCAAAACGTGAAGCTGCACCACTCGAGGCTAGGCCTACCGGCTGGTCACGGAATATTCCGGGCCTCCCAGTTGGCCGGATTGGGGACCCCGGCGGACCTTGGGCCTATCTCGGATGAATAATGAGGCCGTGACTGCGGCAGCCATCGACAAGAGCCGGATCCACTCGCTGACCCGACCCAACATGGTCAGCGTCGGGACCATCGTGTGGCTCTCCAGCGAGCTCATGTTCTTCGCGGCGTTGTTCGCGATGTACTTCTCCATCCGCGCAGCCGCGCCGGAGCAGTGGGAGAAGAACACCGAACATCTCAACATCCCGTACGCCACCACGTTCACCGTGATCCTGGTGCTCTCGTCGGTGACCTGCCAGCTCGGGGTCTTCGCGGCGGAGAAGGGCGACGTGTTCGCCCTGCGGCGGTGGTTCACGATCACGTTCGTGATGGGCCTGATCTTCGTTCTCGGTCAGGTGAACGAGTACGTCACCCTGGTGCACCACGGCGTCAAGATCAACGGCGACGGCTATGGGTCGATGTTCTACCTGACGACCGGGTTCCACGGTCTGCACGTGACCGGCGGCCTGGTCGCCTTCATCATCTACATGATCCGGACGACGATGGGTAGGTTCACTCCCGCCCAGGCCACGTCCGCGATCGTCGTGTCGTACTACTGGCACTTCGTGGACGTCGTGTGGATCGCTCTGTTCGCCATGATCTATTGGCTTCAGTGACGCGCCCGTAATCCGCCGTGCATCAGGTTCGAATCCCAAGGGACATAGCCCATGACTTCTGACACCCCCGCCCGCAGGCGCGCCCGGGTGTTCTCCCGGCGGCGCGGCACGCCCAGCCGGGCGCGCCGGAGGCTCGGCGCGGCGGTGCGCATGATCGCCGCCCTGGCTCTGGCCGGCGGCGTCTACACCGCGTTCGCCCCGGGCGCGTTCGCCGAGCCCAACGTCCAGCTTTCCGCTGTCGCACAGGAGGGCAAGGCGCTCTACGACACCAGCTGCATCACCTGCCACGGCCGTGACGGCCAGGGTGTCGAGGGGCGTGGGCCGAGCCTGATCGGCGTCGGCTCGGCCTCCGTCGAGTTCCAGGTCGGCACCGGCCGCATGCCGATGACCCGCCAGGAGGCCCAGGCGGAGGAGAAGCCGCGGCAGTTCGACGACGCCCAGACCGAGCAGCTCGCGCAGTACGTGCAGGAGCTCGGCGGTGGCCCGGAGCTGCCCGAGGGCCCTCTCGTCGAGGACATCAAGAGCAACCCGGACGCCCTCGCCCGCGGTGGTGAGCTCTTCCGGGTCAACTGCACCTCCTGCCACGGCTTCGGCGGCGGCGGCGGCGCGCTCTCGTCGGGCAAGTTCGCCCCGGCCCTGCACGACCCGACGGCGGAGGAGATCTACGCCGCCATGCTCAGCGGTCCGCAGAACATGCCGGTCTTCGGTGACAACCAGCTCACGCCGGACCAGAAGAAGCAGATCATCACGTACATCCAGCTCCAGCTCCAGCAGGAGAAGGACCCGGGCGGCCTGTTCAACCTGGGCCGGTACGGCCCGTCGACCGAGGGCATGGCGATCTTCCTGGTCGGCATCACGCTCCTGGTCTTCACGTCGCTCTGGATTGCGGGGAAGTCATGACGGCGCAACACGGCGCGGCCGGCGAACCGGTCGACGTCAACGACCCGCGCATGACGCGGTTCGACATCGTCAAGGAAGGTCTGCGGCGCGACGACATCGAGATCGTCACGTACGAGTCGCAGTTCCACGGGTCCAACTCGAAGGCGGAGAAGCGGGTCGTCCGCAACATCTCCTTCCTGTTCCTGCTCTCCGGCCTGTTCACCCTGGCCTTCCTGGTCTTCTACATCATCTGGCCGTGGAAGTTCGAGCTCGGCCACACGCTGAGCGACTACTACACGCCGATCCTGGGCGTGACCCTCGGCCTCGGCCTGCTGGCCCTCGGCTTCGCGATCCTGGCCTGGGCCAAGAAACTGTTGCCGCACGAGCTGTCCATCCAGCAGCGGCACGGCGACCCGTCCTCCGACGAGGAGCGCCTGATCACCGGCCAGACCATGATGTACGTCGCCGACGAGCTGGGCGTGCAGCGCCGGCCGCTGCTCAAGGGCGCGATCGCCCTCGGCGCGGCCCCGCTCGGCCTGGCCGTCGGTGCCCCGCTGGTCGGCGGCATGATCCAGGACCCGCACAAGGGCAAGCACCCGATCATGTACACGACCGGGTTCCACCCCTCGAAGAACGGCGACAAGCCGGTCCGCCTCACCCGTGAGGACGGCAGCCCGATCCGGCCGGACGACGTCAGCGCGGGTGGTCAGATGACCGTCTACCCGGGCATCCCGCACGGCGCCACCAACCACTACGCCGACTCGCCGACTCTGCTAATCCACCTCCGGGCGGACGACGCGGAGGAGACCCGGAGAAACGCCGACGCCGACAAGAACGGCCGCAACAAGGGCTCGATGTACGGCAACTACGTCGCGTACTCCAAGATCTGCACGCACGCGGGCTGCCCCGCCAGCCTCTACGAGCAGCAGACCAACCGTCTTCTCTGCCCGTGCCACCAGTCGCAGTTCCTCATCACCGACAACGCCCAGCCGGTTTTCGGACCCGCGACTCGTCGTCTGCCGATGTTGCCGCTTACAGTGGACGAGGAAGGCTACTTCGTGGCGGCGGAAGACTTCAGAGACGTCGTCGGACCTGACTTCTGGGAGCGGCCGTGAAACGCCGGAAGATGGACCTCGCTGAGGCCCCCAAAACTTTCGCCAAGGGAGTCGACGACCGCTTTCAGGCCGCGACCCCGCTACGTGGACTGCTGAACAAGGTTTTCCCTGACCACTGGTCGTTCCTGCTGGGCGAGATCGCTCTGTTCTCGTTCATCGTGCTGCTGCTCAGTGGCGTGTTCCTCACTCTCTTCTTCGACCCGTCGATGAAGGAGGTGGAGTACGACGGCAGTTACCTCGCGCTCCGCGGCACCATGATGTCCGCGGCGTACGAGTCCTCGCTGAACCTCTCGTTCGAGGTCCGCGGTGGTCTCTTCATGCGGCAGATGCACCACTGGGCGGCGCTGCTGTTCATGGCGTCGATCATCGTGCACATGGCGCGCGTCTTCTTCACCGGCGCGTTCCGCAAGCCGCGTGAGATCAACTGGGTGATCGGCGTCCTGCTGTTCCTCCTCGGCTTCTTCGCCGGCTTCACCGGTTACTCGCTCCCCGACGACGGCCTCTCCGGCACCGGTCTGCGCATCGCCTCGGCGATCATGCTGACCCTCCCGGTCATCGGCACCTGGCTCTCGGCCGCCATCTTCGGCGGCGAGTTCCCGGGCGAGCTGATCATCGGCCGGTTCTACATCGCGCACGTGCTGCTCATCCCGGGCATCCTGCTCGGCCTGATCGCGGCCCACCTGGGCATCGTGTTCAAGCAGAAGCACACCCAGTGGCCCGGCCCGCTGCGCACCAACGAGAACGTGGTCGGCGAGCGCATGTTCCCGCGCTACGCGATGAAGCAGGGCGGCTTCTTCATGGCCGTCTTCGGTGTCATCGCGCTTATGGCCGGCGTGTTCCAGATCAACCCGATCTGGCTGTTCGGCCCGTACCGCGCGGCCGAGGTCTCGTCGGCCTCACAGCCCGACTTCTACGTCATGTTCATGGACGGCCTGGTCCGTCTCACCCCGAACTGGCAGATCTACATCCCGATCGGTGACGGTTACAGCATCCCGCCGATGTTCTGGCCGGCCGTCGTCGGCCTCGGGGCCCTGTTCACCCTGCCCATGGCGTACCCGTGGCTGGAAGCCCGCAAGCTCAAGGACAAGCGCAGCCACCACCTGCTGGAACGGCCGCGTGACAACCCGGAGCGCGTCGGCATCGGCATGATGGCGCTGACGTTCTTCATCATCGCCACGCTGTCCGGCGCCAACGACGTCATCGCCGACAAGTTCCACGTCAGCCTCAACGCGATGACCTGGGCCGGCCGTATCGGCCTGGTCATCCTGCCGCCGCTGGCCTACTACATCTCCGTCCGCATCTGCCTCGGTCTGCAGCAGCACGACCGCCAGGTGCTGGCGCACGGTGTCGAGACCGGCATCATCAAGCGGCTGCCGAACGGCCAGTTCGTCGAGGTCCACCAGCCGCTCGGCCCGGTCGACGACCACGGCCACCCGATCCCGCTGGAGTACGCGGGCTGGGTCGTACCGAAGAAGATGAACCGTCTCGGGGCCCTGGCTCCGGCGATCAAGGGCTTCTTCTACCCCGTCGAGAAGCCGGCCGAGATCCCGGTCTCCCCGGCGGTCGGCGGCCCGGTCCAGCGCGAGGAGATCAAGTCCGGTCGCTGATCGGCATGCGCCACGAAGGCCCGTCGGGTTCCCGCCCGGCGGGCCTTCCGCATGTCCGGCCATCCCCGGCTGCGTGCGTCGTCAGCTTCCGGGCGCTCGCCCAACGTCCGGAACGCGTCGTCAGCTTTCCCGGGCGCACGCCCGCCGTTCGCAGCGCGTCGTCAGCTTTCCTGGGCGCACGCCTGCCGTTCCCAGCGCGTCGCTGGACCCGGATGTGACCGGTAACGCCTACACGCTGCCCGGCGGCCTGCAGTGACCCGACCGCGCCCGCCGCTGGAGGAATCTCCGCCGGCCCGGCCCGGCCCGGTCCGCGCCCGGCTCGGCGACAGTGCGTACCGGCATGCTCTCCGTCGGGCAGTGCAGCGAGTGGCGGCCGCGCTCATCGCAGCCACCGGTGTGCACCCGTGGCCGCAGCCCCTGGGCCGCCACCACCGCACATGCAGGCGGCGGCCGTGCTGCAGCCCGCGCCGCCGCGCGGGGCCGGCCCGCCGCCGGCACGTGCCCGACACCAGACCTCGCCCGGCTGGCCCCCCCGAACCCACTACCCAGCACCGCGGCGATCAGCAGCCGCCGGAGGAATGGCCGGAACCCGCTCGGCTCGGCGCCGGCCTCCCACCCACCTTCATGATCGACAGTGACCGTGACCCTGTCGCCGGCCGGTGACGGCGGGCAGTCGGGCACGCCTTGTTGTCGCGGTCGCTATGTGGATCGGCTCGTCAAGGTCTTGAGTGTTCCTCCGGATCGCCAGCCTCCGCCTTCTCACCAGAGTGTTGAAGTTGGCGTCCCGGAGTTCTGGACCGATGTCAAGGCCGCCACTGGGTGATCGAGTATGCCGAGGGCGGACGGTGGAAGCTGGCTGACGCCCCGCTCGCCGAGGTGCAACGGGCTGCGCTCGGCGTCGAGTGCGACCCGCTGGACATGCCGCGGGATCAGTTCCGAACCGCCGTGGACGCGTGGCGGATGGTGCGTGGCGGCGAGGCGGACCCCGAACTCTTCGGGCTGCCGGGCCAGGCCGTCGGGACGGGTTTCGTGGCCGGTGATGTCGTGCACGACATCACCGCGCTTCAGCAACGTCGAGACGCTCCCCTGGGACGGGTGGTCACCGATGCCGAGCCCGGGCGAGGAGTTCGATCCATCATTGTTCGACCGGATCGCCATCGGCGACGAGGTCGTGTCTGTGCCCGAGCAGGTGTTCAACGGCCGACGCGGGCGGGTCTAACCGCTCACGGTGGTCGCGGTTTCCACCAGGAGAGCGTCTACCAGGTGGCTACCACCGCGGCGACGTCGAGCCCGAACGCGAGTGCCCAACCGAGCGCGGTGGCCCCGATCCCCCGACCGATCCCGGTGACGGGCGGTCGGGCTGTGGCGGGCTGACGCCACGCGAATGGCAGTGCCACGGCCAGCCCGACCGTGAGGGCGCCCAGTCCGACCGGGCCGAGCATAAAATCGACCGGCACGAACCAGCCGCCTGCGCCGGTGGCCTGACGCAACTGGCCAGAGAGGATCGCCGTCACCAGAGCGCCGTTCGCGACGAGCACGGTCCCTACCGACCACAAAACTCGCGCGTTCGTCCGGGCCGGGCCCGCACCTGTGTTCGTCATGCCAACTACCCTTCCGCACGACCAGCGGAGCTGGACCACGCCCCCGGCCCGGGTCCACGATCCGGATCAACTCGTCCGTCCCGATGTCTGGCAACGACTTCAACCGCTCCATCTGACCCTCGGGGAACAACCGCGTCGCCACAACGGCCCCATCACGCCAACCTCAGCGACGACGTCCGCTGCAGCCGCCCGCTAACCCAAGCCACTGACATTTCTTGTCGCGACTACTGACACCGGCTGTCGCCGTCCCCTGACATTTGGCATTTGGCTGTCGCTCAACAGGCGCCGCTACGCGTCGCCTACTCGACGCCAGGCCACCCCGGACCGCCTCTCAGCGCAGGACGACTTCGACCTGTTTCTCGGTGAACCAGCCCACCAGCATGGCGAAGTCGTCCGCGCCCAGGTGCCGGCGGGCGATCTCCGCGTCGTGCCAGATCAGACGGAACGGAGTGGCGGCGCCCCACGTGCCGCGGAGACAGTCCTCGAGGGCGGGCGGGTTCCAGCCGAAGTAGCCGCCCGGCCCGTTGATCGCCTCACCCACGGCGCAGAAGAAGGCGTCCATGTCGGTGACGTGGCGCCCGTCCAAGCGGTAGACGGTTTCCGGCGCACGATCCGGATGGGCCCCGTAGCGGTGCCCGGCCAGCGCCAGCCGGAGCCACTCGTGCCGCATGTGCGGGGCCAGTGGCACCCAGGTGCCGAGTTCCGCGGGTTGCCGGTCCATCCAGCGGTCCCACAACTCGCGGGCTTCCGCCGGGATCGGCTCCCACACCCCGTCGTCCAGTTCCACGTCGAGCAGATCCGGATCCCGCCGCGACGGGCGGACCGCCAGGACGTGGGCGAAGACGCCGGGCTGCAGAGTGCTGAGTTCGCGCCCGTCAGAGGCCCGTGCCGCGATGGTGGCGGCCAGCCGTACCGGTTTCCCACCGTCCGACGGCACAACGCCCAGCCGGCCCGCCTGTGCCGTGTCCGGCTGTCCCGCTTCTCCGCCGTCCGGCCGCCAAGTGCTGAGCAGGGCCGCGAACCAGGGCTCGGGGCGGAAGCCGAGCAGAGTCACCGGCGGGCGGTCAAGTTCGGGCCGTTCCCGGAAGAGGCCGCCGACCGTGCGGCATCGGGCCAGCAGGGTGTCGTCACCGGAGGTCAGCCGGAACTCGTCGGCCTCCGGCGTCTCCGTGTCCGGCTGCAAATGCCGGTCCTGCTGGACCCGGCCGGTGAGCTCGACCCGGTCGCCATCGATCGCGACCACGGTCACGTCCCACAGCCAGGTGTAATCGCCGACATGGCCGGCCCGGACCGGTTCCACGAAGACGTCACCGAGCAGCGGCTGCCGGATGAGCGCCTCGCGCAGGCGGCCGGCCGGCTCGCACCCGATCAGCGTGAAGCGTTCCAGGGGTGGATCCGGCAGGTCGGCGAACAGGCCATCGACCTCGATGCACGCCCCGAGCGGGCGCCACATCGGGTCCATGTCCTCCAGTTCGTCGCTGAACTCGTCGTTCAGCAGCCAGCGCAGTGCGGGCTCGCGGGAGGAGGACAACGAGTCAGTCGGCGTCCGGGAGACCGATGGCGAAGGCGTCCTCCAGATCGTGCTTGGAGTAGGCGCGGAAGGCCACGAACGTCTCGCTGTTGACCACACCCGGGGTCTTGGAGATGCGGCCCGCGATGACCTCGGCGATGTCGTCGAAGTGCGGCACCCGGACGATCGCGATGAGGTCCACCCCGCCGGCGACCGAGTAGACCTCGCTGACGCCGTCCAGCGCGGCCAGTGCCTCGGCGACCTCCGGGATCGAATCGGTCGCGCAGTCGATGTGGACGATGGCGGTGTTCACCGGCGGGCTCCTCGCCTATGAGGACGGAATGTCAGTCGCGCCCATGCTATGCCGTCACGATCCCCTCCCGCACGCGCCCGGCCCACCCGCCAGACGTAACCGGAACGGCGAATCGGCCCGGCCCGGCGGGCGGGGGTCCGGTCAGGTCCGGCGAGGAGGAGGGGCCTAGATCTTGATGGTGAGGCCGGAGGCCGTACGGATCGCGTCGGTGAGGGTCTCGCCCGCGCCGACCCGGGCACCCGGCAGCAGCACGCAACGGGTGGCCACGCCCTCGACGACGGCACCGGCCCCCAGGACCGAGTTGTCAGCCCGCCCGCTGACCAGCGCCGACGCGTCGGCAAGGGTGGCTCCGGCGGCAGCGTGCAGATTGGCGGTCAGGTAGTCGGCGGGCGTGCCGGTGTCGAGGTAGTGACCCTCGTACGCGATCAGCTCGAGGTCGCCGGCGGCTTCCGCGGGCCTCCAGACGGTACGGACCAGGTCGCTGCTCACCTCGGCGAGATCCTTCAGGTAGCGCCACGGGATGAGCGAGAAGCCGGCGAAACGACGGCCGCTGAAGCCGCCGGTGTCGCCCGGGAAGCACGGTTTGGTCAGCATCCGCACGGTGTCGCCGGACCAGCCCTCGAGCAGCGCCGCGATGTCCTTGCCGGGTTCGCGTGCCGGGTCGTGCAGGTAGGCGTCGGCGTTTCCGGCCAGGGCCGCGCGGCCGTCGATCCACGGGCGCAGCCGGGCGAGGCCGCCGGACGTGCCGATCGGGCCGTCCGGCTCGACCGACAGGTGGGCCCGGTCGCCGACGTGCGCGACGACCTGCTCGGCCAGGTAGGCGGCGTTCACCGCGACCGACTGCGGCCCGCTCAGGCCGAGGCCCGAGAGACGGCGCAGCGCGTGGTCGAGCAGCGGCAGGTTGCCGACCGGGCACAGCGCCTTCGGCAGTGTCTCGGTGAGCGGGCGCAGCCGCCGCCCTTCACCGGCCGCCAGCACCACCCCGCAGACCGCGGTCATCGCGCCTCACCCGAGCCCGGGAACGGGGTGTGGTAGCTGCCGGCCGGGATCGACGGCGGCAGTTCGCCGGCGCGCGGGCCGAGGCCGTAGATCCCGAGCAACCGTGCCGTCGGCCAGGTGAGGTCGGGAAGGTCGTCGATCGGGAACCAGCGGGCCTCCAGCACCTCACCGCCGTCGACCGCCAGGGGCGTGCTGGACGCCGGGACGGCGCCGAACCAGATGGTGTCGACCACTCCGCCGTTCGGGTGCACGATCGCGTTCGGGTTGCCGGGTGTCAGGTCACCGGGCTCCAGCCGTACTCCCGATTCTTCGAAGAGCTCGCGGGCCGCACCCACCGCGGGCAGCTCGCGGCGCTTGAGGATCCCGGCCGGAAGGCCCCAGCCGCGCCCCGGCGGCTGGCGCAGCAGAAGGATGCGCCCCGGAGCGGCGGCCTCCGAGTCCCGGATGATCGCGACCGCTCCGACCAGGTACTTCGGTGAGACGAAGCGGGCGATGTGACGGCGCATCGGGAGGGGCAGCCCGTAGAAGGCCTGATAGGCGAGGCCGCGGATCTGCCGGGGAATGTTCACGCGGGTAAGGCTAACGGGGGATGCTGAAAGGTTCAGTCCGGGTGGTCGACCAAGGCGATGAGCTGCTCGACGACCGCGTCCGGTTCGAGGCTGCGCTCACAGACCGCGACGAGGAGCGTCTCCAGGTCGGGGTAGCCGAGCTCCTCGGCGAGCCGACGCAGCGGCACCTCACTGGCCAGACCACGGTCGTGTTTGCGCAGTGTGAGCCCGATGGTGGCGCGGCCGAGCCGGACCTTGTCGGCGATGCTGATGCCCGGCTCGTTCTTCTCGTCGAAGTACCGGTTGATCTGCATCTGCGCCTGGCTCGACTTGACGAACCCGAGCCACTCCTTGCGGGGGCCACGCGGAGCGTTCGGTTCGACGTCGACCTGCCCCTCGGTCTCCGAGAAGATCTCCACGACGTCACCGTCGCGGAGCGGCGAGGACAGCGGTGCGAGACGTCCGTTGATGGTCGCGGCGAGGCACTGGTCACCGTGGCGGGGACCCAGCTCGTACGCCAGATCGACCGGTGTGGACTGGCTGGGCAACTCGTAGGCGTTGCCGTGCGCGAAGACGGTGATCTGGCCCTCGGCGAGGTCGCACCGCAGCGAGTCGAGGAACTGGCCAGCGTCGGTGGTGTCCTGCTGCCAGTCGAGCACCCGCTTCAGCCAGGTGAGCTGGTCGGCGCCTGGTGGCTCGTCCGACTCCTTCGGATACCGGTAGCTGGTGGCCACGCCGTACTCGGAGTAGCGGTGCATGGTCTTCGTCCGGATCAGGACCTCGACCAGCTTGCCCTCGGGTCCGACCACTGTGGTGTGCAGGGACCGGTAGAGGTTGTTCTTCGGCGAGGCGATGAAGTCCTTGAACCGGCCGGCGACCGGGCGCCATCGGCCGTGGATCGCGCCGAGAGCCGCGTAACAGTCGGTGTCCGGCCCGTCCACCACGACCGCGATCCGGGGCAGGTCCTGCGGCACCGGGTGATTGCCGGCGACCGTGTCCTTCCAGATCGAGTAGTAGTGCCGGGGTCGCGGGGTCACCTCGGCGGTCACCTTCTGCCGGCGCAGCGCGGTGCGCGCCTTGTGCGACACGTCGGCGAGGTACTCGTCCCAGCCGGGGCGGTTCTTCACGTGCTCGTCGATGCGCGCGAACGAGTCGGGTTCGAGGTGGAAGAGCACCACGTCGTCGAGGTCCCGCTTGAGGGCTTGGATGCCGAGCCGGTCACAGAGCGGGACGAGGACGTCGAGGGTGGCCGTCGCGATCCGGGCCCGGCTCGCGGTTCCGCGGGCACCGAGCGTGCGCATGTTGTGCAGCCGGTCGGCCAGCTTGATCACCAGGACTCGGACGTCCTTGCCGGCCGCGACGATCATCTTGCGGATCGTCTCGCCCTCGGCGGCCTTGCCGTAGTACGCCTTGTCGAACTTGGTCACACCGTCGACCAGGTGCGCCACCTCGGGGCCGAAGTCACCCTGCAGCGCCTCGAGCGTGTAGCTGGTGTCCTCCACCGTGTCGTGCAGCAGCGCGGCGACCAGGGTGGTGGTGTCCATGCCGAGCTCGGCGCAGATCTGCGCGACCGCGAGCGGATGCGTGATGTACGGATCGCCGCTCTTGCGGAACTGGCCGCGGTGCATGCTCTCGGCGATCTGGTAGCTGCGGCGCAGGATCGCGACATCCGCCGAGGCGTGGATGCTGCGATGCGTACGGGCCAGCTCGGCGACCGGATCGTCGTCGTTGTTCTGGAAGCTGAGCAGCGAGCGCAGGCGCCGGGTGAAGGACGTTTCAGCGGAATTGGCCGGCAGGGCACGACCGAATGCGGCGCCGTGGCCGGCGTCGACGTCCACCCGGACACCCCCTCACCGATCGTCCACGCAACACCCGGTGCGTGAAGTCGCTCCGCGTTTCCGTCGCAAGCGAATCATCGGAGGGGGCCGGTCGCCAAGCTCCTGGCCCGCAAATGTGACAAGTCACTACCAACAAGTCACTACCAGCGGGTCACTGCCAGCGGTCCCTACCAACAAGTCATTACGACAGTTGCGCGTGCCTTACAGCCTAAGCGAGCGAGCGTCATCCGAACGGTCAGTTACCGATAGGCGAACGGTCGAGTCTTGGACTGATGCGGCGGCTTCAGCCCTGGTGAGGAGGTCAGAGAATCGCGCCGCGCCACGAACCGGTGACACCCAGTCGCCCGAGGTTTCCACCAACCGGGTGTCCGGGCGTTGCAGCCACGCCAGGATCCGCTCCGTCTCCTCGGCCGTCGCGGCCGGAACCGGACCCGGACCGGGCAGCACCGTCTCGGCGGTCAGCCGTGCCGCGTCGAGCGTCGGACGGGGATGCTCCCGCGGCGGTGACGTCGCCGCGGCCGCCAGCCGTCCGTGCCGGACCACCGCGATCTCCCAGCCGCCCTTGTCGTCCCGGCGGGCCGCCACCAGCTCGGGCAGGCGGGTCAGCGCGTCGAGCCGCTGCATCCGGATGAGCGCGCGGAGCAGGGCGATCAACCGGGAGCGGACGACCGCTGCCTCCTCGTACCGCTGCTTCTCCGACAGCGCGTCGATGCGGGTCAGGATTGCCGAGACGACCGGGCCGGGGTCGCCTGAGGTGGCCGTCCGGAACGGCAGGGCGGCGCGTACGTCGTAATCCTCGGGGGTGATCTCGTGCTCGCACGGTGCCGGGCACCGGCCCAGCTCGGCCAGCGCGCACGCCGGCGTCTTCGAGCGCAGCGAGAGCTTGTGGTTGCACTGCCGCAACGGCACGGCGTCGTAGACACCGGCCGCGGCCAGTTCGGCCGTGCGCCGCGAGGAGAACGGGCCGAGATAGGTGCTGCCGTCCTCGGTGAGCCGGCGCACCACCGACAGGCGTGGGTAGGCCTCCGCGGTCAGCTTCAGCCAGACGATCCTCTCGGGAAACTTCGACCTGCGGTTGTACGGCGGAGCGTGCGCCGCGATCAGCCGGAGCTCGCGCACCTCGGCCTCCAGCGGGTGCGCGCACTCCACCGCCTCCACCCGGACCGCGGCGGTGAGCATCTCGGTGGAGATCCGGGACCGTTTCTCGGTGGCCGTGAAGTAGGCGCGGACCCTGGTCGCGATGTCCTTCGACGTGCCGACGTAGAGCGGGCGGTCGTCAGAGGCCCGGAAGATGTAGACCCCCGGCACGTGCGGCAGCCCGTCGGCCAGGTGCCGCTGCCGGCGCTGCGCCGGGGTGACCGCCTTGGCGAACTCGATGGCGTCGCCCAGCGTGTGGACCTTGAAGCTGCCCAGCCGCTCGATCAGCCCGTGCAGCACGTCGACCGTGGCCTTCGCGTCGTCGAGCGCCCGGTGGTTGGGCTGCACCGTGGACCGGAAGAAGTGCGCGAGCGTGCCCAGTTTCCGGTTGGGCACCTCGTCACGGGTCAGAGCGCGACGGGCGAGCGCCGCCGTGTCGAGCACCCGCGGGTTCGGCCAGGGATAGCCGTGCCGGGCGCAGGCCGCCTTCAGGAAGCCGACGTCATAGGGCGCGTTGTGGGCCACCAGGACCGCGCCCCGGAGGAACTCCAGCAGGGCGGGCAGCACCGTCTCGATCGGCGGGGCCGGGCGCAGCATCGCCTCGGTGATGCCGGTCAGGACGGTGATGAACGGTGGCAGCGGCTCGCCCGGATTGACCAGGGTTGCGAACTCGCCGAGCGGCTCGCCGGCGCGCACCTTGACCGCGCCGATCTCGGTGATCCCGGCGCCGTCCGGAGCGCCGCCGGTGGTCTCCAGGTCGAGCACCACGAACGTGGTGTCGGCCAGCGCCAGCGCCGCCGGGTCCACCGAGCCGTCGGCGGACAGCAGCGAGTCCAGAGTGCCCTGCACGTAGGCCGGTTGCGTCACGGGCGGCAACGATAGAGCGGGGGTACGACACAAACCGGGACCGGGGCGCGAAAAGATCACTTGCTCCGCTGGGCTAATCGCCGGTGACCGGTGTGAGAATGGGTAGATGTCCGCACTGCTGAACCCTGATGACCGCCCCGAGGAGGAGGCGGTGCCGGAGGGTGCGGACCTGACCCTCGAAACGGATATCTCACCCGAACCGGTGTTGCCGGAGGCGGTCCGTCAGCGGATCACTTTTCTGGCCGCCGCGGCCCTGCCGTCGCTGCCGGCCGACGAGATGCCGGTCCCGCTGCGCCGGGTCGCCCGTTTCGCGCCCAACCGCCGGGCCCGCCTCGGCGGCCGTGACATCGCCGCCCAGCTCGTCGCCGACCCGCTGTTCCGGCAGCGCATCGGCGCCCGCATCGTCGCCGATTCCGGTGATCTCGGGGCGGCCGTGACCAGCGGGGTCGCGCCGGCCGCGGCCGACCCGGTCGAGGTGGCGGCGCTGGCGTACCTGGCCCGCCCCGACGGCTGGCGGGAACTCATCGGCGCCGCCGGCGACGCGGTCCGGGCCGAGGCCGACAGTGCCGCGGTGACCGCCCAGGTCCGGGCCGCCGAACAGCGCGCCGCCCGTGCCGAGCACGACCGGGCCGTCGCCCGCGTCGAGGCCGACAAGCTCCGTGACGAGCTGGCCCGGGTCCGCGAGGAGCTCGGCCAGGTGCGCGAGGAGGCCCGCAGCTCCGCCAAGGCGCTGCGCGAGGCGCAGGCAGCGCAGAAACGCGCCGCCGATCTGCTGGCGACAGAGAAGGGCCGCGCCTCGCGGGCCACCCTCGACCACGAGGCCGAGCTGCGCCGGCTGCGATCCCGGCTGGCCGACGCCGAGTCGGCCGCCGCCACCGGGAAACAGGCCGCCAAGGACGCGCGTGCCGTCGACGACGCCCGCCTCTGGCTGCTGCTCGAGACCATCGGCCAGGCGGCTTCCGGGCTCCGCCGCGAGCTGGCCCTGGGGCCCGCCGACAAGCTGCCCGCTGACTTCGTCGCCGACTCCTCGGCCGACAAGCCGGGCGCCCCCGAGCGGTCCCGTGCCCGCGCCCAGGACACCGACGACCCGGGCCGCCTGGACCAGTTGCTCGCTCTCCCGCGGGCTCACCTGATCGTCGACGGCTACAACGTGACCAAGCGCGGCTTCGCCGACATGTCCCTGGAGCAGCAGCGCAAACGCCTGATCACCGGGCTCGGCGGGATAGCCGCGCAGACCGGCGACGAGATAACGGTGGTCTTCGACGGCGCCGAACGGGTGCACGGCCTGCCGCCCGCGCCGCGCGGGGTCCGGGTCCTGTTCTCCCGTAAGGGCACCACTGCCGACGAGCTGATCCGCCAGCTCGTCCGGGCCGAGCCGCCGGGCCGCCCGGTCGTGGTCGTCTCCTCCGATCGCGAGGTCGCCGACGGGGTACGCCGGCACGGCGCCTACCCGATGGGCGCGGATTCTCTGCTGCGCCGGCTCGCGCGCTCGTAAAACTGTCATACCCCTCGCTTAGCGTGACTGTCACCGATGGTGGCCGGTCAGTCGCTTGCCTTACGGACGTGGCCGACCTCCGATGAGGAGGGGTAATGATCATCGATTGTGGGCGCTGCGCCGAGCGGAGCGTCGATTGCAACGGGTGCCTGGTCAGTGTGCTCATGGAGACGCCCGACGGCATCGCCGACCTGACACCGGGGGAGCTGCGGGCCATCGAGGTGTTCGAACTGGCCGGTTTCGAGGTGGAGCTGCTGCAGACCCCGCCCCCGCCGGTCTTCCTTCCGGCTGATCCGTCGCGCCGTGACGTGGCGTGATCATGAAAGCGGTGCCGTGGCCGCGCCGCCCGCCCCGGCCGCGGCCATTGCGGGCGGCGGCGTCCGCGGGGCGGCATCCGGTCAGCAGGCACGGACCCCTCGTGGTGTACGAGGTGAGCACGCTGCCCGGGAACACCGACCGAACCGGCCGGTCAGCCGGGAGCGACCGCGAACTCTAGGATTGGCGATCACACGCTGGGACGGTTCGTGCGGGCACCGCCCGTTCCGGATTCGTCCACCGGCGGGCTGTTCCGGCCGGCGCCCGGCCGGGGCGGGGCTGCTTCCGGCGTACCCTCGGAAGGGATCTTGATGTTGGCAGGGGCCGAGCGGTGACTCCACGGTTCTGGGCGGTCGGCACGTTCGCGGTGCTCCTGGTGGCCCTGATCGGGTTCGCCGCCGTCGCCGTGCCCTGGCATCGCGCACCCGCGCCCCGCGCCGACCAGCTCGCCGCCCTCGGCCGGCTGCCCGCCGAACAGGTGGCCCGGTCCCGCGCCTTCCACGCCGCGCTGCGGCCCGGCTCCTACGCCGGCATGGCCCTCGGCCTGCTGGCGGTCCTGCTGCTCGGCCTCACCCCGCTCGGTGCCCGCCTGGTCGAGTTCGCCGGCCGCCCGTTCGGCGACCACTGGCTGGCCCGTGCCGTCCTCGGCGGTCTGCTCGTGGTCCTGGTGACCGAGCTGCTCACCCTGCCACTGGCCGCCTGGCGGCACACCATCGTGGTGCGCTACGGCATCTCCACCCAGACCTGGGGCGGCTGGTCCGTCGACCTGCTCAAATCCTTCGGCGTCGGGGCGATTCTCGGAGCCCTCGTGCTCGCCGGTTTCTTCACCGTCACGCACTTCGCGCCCCGCTGGTGGTGGGCGTTCGGCGCGGCCGGTGCGGCCGGGCTCGTGGTGTTGCTGTCCTTCGTGCTGCCGGTGGTCGTCGAGCCGGTCTTCAACCGGTTCACCCCGATGTCCGACGGTCCGCTGCGTACCGAGTTGCTGCAGCTCGCCGCCCGCGACGGCGTCCCGGTCAAGGACGTGCTGATCGCCGACGCGTCCCGGCGCACCCGGGCGGTCAACGCCTACGTCTCCGGTCTCGGCCCCACCCGCCGGATCGTCGTCTACGACACCATGCTGGCCGAGGCCACCCCCGGCGAGATCGTCTCGGTGACCGCCCACGAACTCGGCCATGCCAAGGACAACGACGTCCTCACCGGCACGATCATGGGCGCGCTCGGTGCCGCCGTCGCCGTGGTCGCCCTCTACCTGCTCGGTTCCTGGCCATGGCTGATCCGCCTGGCGGGCGTCGACTCGATCGCCGAACCCCGGGCCATCGGCCTGCTCCTGGCCGTCACCACGATCGCCGGCCTGATCTCCGGCCCGGCGCAGTCGTTCGTGTCCCGCCGGATCGAGGCCCGGGCCGACGTCCACGCCCTCGAGCTGACCGCCGACGCCCAGACCTTCGAGGCGATGCAGCGCCGTCTCGGCACCGTCAACCTGTCCGACCCCGACCCGCCAGCCTGGGAGCACGCCATGTTCGCCTCGCACCCGTCCACCGTGCAGCGGATGGCCGCCGCCCGAGCCTGGGCCCGGGGAGACCGCTGATGGCCCGCACCCTGCTCGTCACCAACGACTTCCCGCCGCGGCCCGGCGGCATCCAGCAGTTCGTGCACAATCTGGCGGTGCGCCAGCCGGCCGGCTCGATCGTCGTCTACTCGTCGACCTGGCGCGGCGCCGCCGATTTCGACGCCGAGCAGCCGTTCGAGGTCGTCCGCGAGAAGACCGGCCTCCTCCTGCCCACCCCGGCCGTCGCCCGCCGCGCCGCCGAACTCGCCCGCGCACACGGGTGCGACAGCATCCTCTTCGGTGCCGCCGCCCCGCTCGGCCTGCTCGCCCACGGCCTGCGCCGCAACGCCGGCATCCGCCGGGCCGTCGGCATCACCCATGGTCACGAGATCGGCTGGGCCGCGCTGCCCGGGGCACGCGGTCTGCTCCGCCGCATCGCCCGCGGCAACGACGTCATCACCTATCTCGGCGAATACCAGCGCACCCGTCTCGACAGGGCCCTGCACGGCCTCACCGACCTGCGGCGGCTCGCCCCCGGCGTCGACGTCGACAAGTTCCACCCCGGCGTCGACGGCGCCGCTGTCCGCGGACGCCACGGGCTCAGCGACCGTCCGGTCGTCGTCTGCGTCTCCCGGCTGGTGCCCCGCAAGGGTCAGGACATGCTCATCCGTGCCCTGCCGGAGATCCGCCGCCGCGTCCCCGGGGCGGCGTTGCTGCTGGTCAGCGGCGGCCCGTACCGCAAGACGCTGGAACGGCTGGCCCGCGAGCACGACGTCGAGGCCGACGTGGTGTTCACCGGTTCGGTGCCGTGGGCGGAACTGCCCGACCACTACGCGGCCGGTGACGTCTACGCCATGCCGTGCCGTACCCGGGCTGTCGGACTGGACGTCGAAGGCCTCGGCATCGTGTACCTGGAAGCCTCCGCGACCGGCCTGCCCGTCATCGGCGGCGACTCCGGCGGCGCCCCCGACGCCGTTCGTGACGGCGAGACCGGCTACGTGGTCGGTGGCTCCGATGTCGCCGCCATCGCCGCCCGGACCGCCGAACTGCTCGGCGACCCGGTCAAGGCGAAGGCGATGGGCGAGGCCGGCCGCGCGTGGGTGGAACAGGAGTGGCGCTGGGAGACCCAGGCCGCCCGCCTGACCGGCCTGCTCACCACGACCTGATCTCCCTCCCCGGTCCCGCGAAAGACGAGGGGCCTCCCGATGCCTTCCGCGCGGCGGTGCCCAAGGCCGCCCCGGAGCGGGCCTCACTGCCGACCGGCCCGGTTCTTGCGGTGGTGCCCAAGGCCGCCCGAGAGCAGGCCTTACTGCCAGCCGGCCCGGTTGCTGTGGCTCTCGCGGCTGATGCCGGAGCCGGTCTGCGGGTAGTCGCCGAACCGGCTGTTGTGGAGGTGGGCGAAGAAGTAACACATCTCCTCCCACTCGGCGTCCATGATCGCTTTGGCCGGGTCGGCCTTGACCGCCTCGTAGAACGAGCGGCCCGCGGCCACGATGAAGCCCCGGGCGTAGAGGAAGCCGTCGTCCGAGCCGTCGGTGAACTCGTGGATGTCCTCCCGGTCGATGTCATGGAGCTTGCGCTCGAGGACGCGATCCAAAACGGTCAGCTCGGCCGCGGACAGGCCGGCGCAGGCGGCCCGCAGCCGCTCGGTGAACTTGTCGAGCCAGGCGTCGAGGGCGTACAGCGCCTCGTCATCCTCCCCGTCCGGGTCCGGCGTGCGGTCGACCAGCAAGTGCCGGATCCGGGCGGGCTCCGGCCCCAGCTCGGCCCACGCGGACTCGATCAGCTGCCAGAAACGGTCCTCTTCCGCGGAGGTGGGAATCTTCGCGCCGGATGCATCGGTGGTCATGGCCGGGAACCTAACAGCAGGGTCTGACAGAACGAGGAGACCCCGAAAGCTACGGGGGCGCAGCCCGTCACGGGCGGCCGGCGGGCCGGGCGGCGCCGGCGGGTCCGGGCGCTTGGCCACGGGTGGCGGTGGCGGGTCGGGCGGCGCTAGCGGGTCCGGGGCGCCTGGCCGCGGGTCGGCGGAGGTGGCGGGTCCGGCGGCGACGAGCCAAGATCAAGGGATGACCGACGGCGTACGGCTGGAGCCCGCCCTCCTGGCGCGGCTGGGGGTGGAGCCGGCCCCGGCCACCCTGCTCCAGTTCTCCACGGCGTTCTGTGCACCGTGCCGTGCCGTGCGCCGGATCAGTGCCGAGGTCGCGGCCCTGCTCCCGGGCGTCCGGCACGTCGAGGTGGACGCCGAGAGCCACCTCGGCGAGGTCCGGGAGCTGGACGTCCGGCAGACCCCGACCCTGCTGATCCTCGACGCCGAGGGCCGTGAGGTCCGCCGCGCGACCGGCGTGCCGACGAAGCCGCAACTGATCGCCGCACTCGCGGGCCTTCTGCAGCGGTGAAGTCCGACACGGCGGGCGCCCGGACCTGACCCGCGAATGACCGGTGGTCAGCCGGCCGGATGGTGGTGCCGCGGCGGTTCGACGGGCATCGCGTCGGCGGGCGTCGGATCGAGGAGCGGCACCAAGGGGTCCGGTGCGGGCGCGCCGGTGCGGGTCAGGCGCCGGGAGCCGCGGACCGCGAGCATGGCGATGGCCGCGATGAGCAGGACGGCCGCACAGACGGTCAGCACCGGGTCGATGCCGAACCGGTCGGAGAGCGGCCCGGCCAGCGCGTTGCCCACCGGCATGGCCAGGAACGACGCCAGATAGTCCCAGGAGCTGACCCGGCCCAGAGCCCGGTGCGGCACGTTCTCCTGCAGGGAGGTGTCCCAGGCGACGTCGTAGAAGAGCAGGCCGGCGTACCCGATCACGGCGCCGATCATGATGGCCGCGAGGGTGCCGGGCCAGACGTACGCGAAAGCCCACACCGACATCAGCGGCAGTGCCAGCAGGCCGGCGAAGAGCAGGCGGCGCGGCCGGAACCGCATCCCGATGGCCGAGCCGATCACGCCGCCCAGGCCCTCGGCCGCGGCGATCCAGCCGATCGCGTGGGCGCCGCCGAGCCGCTCCATCGCGACCACCAGTACGAGCACCAGGATCACGCCGTTGGCGAGGTGGTACGCCGTGGCGCCGAGCAGGTTGGCGAGCAGCCAGTCGCGGCTGCGGATCTCGCGCCATCCGGAGGTCAGTTCGGCCAGCATGGGGGAGCGGGGGCCGCGCGGGGCCCGTACCCGGATCAGGGCGGCGGCGACCAGGGAGGCCAGGAAGCTGACCGCGTTGATGGAGAAACCGGCCGGCGCGCCGAAGGCCGCGACGGTGATGCCGGCCGTGGCCGGACCGGCGACGCCGCACGCGGACTGCAGCAGGCTGAGGGTGGCGTTGGCCTTCTGGCGTTCCTCGGCCGGGACGAGCAGCGGTTTGAGGGAGCTCATCGCCGGGCTGAAGAAGCTGCCGGCGCCGGCCGAGACGACGGTGAGGGCGCAGAGACCGGCCAGGTGGTAGCCGCCGCCGGCGAACATGGCCGCGATGCCGGCGGTGGCGGCGAACCGGATCAGGTCGGAGACGACCATGACGCGCTGGGGCTGGAGCCGGTCGGCCCAGATGCCGCCGAAAAGTGTGCCGGCCAGCAGCGTGAGGATGTTCGTCGCCATGACGATGCCGAGGTCGTGGGCGCCGCGGCCGGTGGTGTTGACGACGGCGACGGCGAGGGCGACGGTCTGGAACGCGTTGCCGAGCCAGGAGAGCCCCTGGCCGACGGCGAGCAGCCGGAAGTCACGAGTCATGACGGCGAGATTAGTTCACCGTCTAACTATCCGCCATCTAATAATCAGAGACGTGGCACACTTGGTCGGTATGGAAGACAGCGTGGATCAGCATGTGGCCCGGTGGGCGACGTTCTGGAAGGACGAACCGGCCTTCGCGCCCGAGGTCGAGGGAGCTCTGGTCCGGATGAAGCACATTCAGCGCTGGATCGACCGGGCCGATCTGTCGATCTTCACGGAGGGCTTCACGCCCCAGGACTTCAAGACGCTGCACGTGCTGATGGTGCAACCGTGGCCCACCGAGGCGACCCCCGCGCAGCTGGCCGAGGCGGCGAACGTGACCCGCGCGGCGATGACCAGCCGGCTCGACCGGCTGGCCGAGGCGGGGCTGATCACGCGGCAGATGGACGGCGCCGACCGGCGGCGGATCCTCGTCCGGCCCACCCAGGAGGGCAGGAAGATGTGGAACAAATACATCTTCAAGGGCATGGCGGTCGACCAGCGGGCCCTGCGCGGCTTGAGCGTCGAGGAGCTGGGGCAGCTCAACGGTCTCCTGCGGAAGGTCCTGCTCGCGCTGGAGGAGTGAGGGGGCGCGTGGAGGCGGCAGCCATCGTCGCGGCCGCTTGGGCTTCGGTCGCGTGCCTCGGCGCGGCCTTCGGGCTCTGCCGGGGCCGCGACGCTAATATCTCGATTCGGCGCCTGAAAAACAGAAACGCCGAATCTGTCGGGATTGTCTAGAACTTAGGCGCGTCGGGCGCTTCGAGCAGGCCCAGTCGCAGCGCGGTCATGAGCGCCTGTGCCCGGTTCGCGGCACCCAGCTTCTCGTACAGCTTCGAGATGTGGGTCTTGGCCGTCGACTCGGAGACGAACAGCTGCTTGGCGATGCCGGCGACGCTCATGCCGTCGGCCAGCAACCGCAGCACCTGGCCCTCGCGAGGCGAGAGCTGCGGGCCGGACGGAGCGAGGCGCCGCTTCATGGCCTCGGCCAGATCGGCCGCCGTGAACGCGCTCGGTGCCGACGCCGCGTGCCGGGCGGCCGCCACCACCTCGTCGGCCGGTGCGGTCTTGGGCACGAACGCGCTGGCCCCGGCCTCGAGAGCGCCGAAGAGCTGGTCGTCGCCCGCATACATGGTCAGGACCACGATGCCCATGTTGGCGTTGTTCTTCCGCAACGCGCGGGTCGCCTCCAGGCCGCTGCCGTCGGGCAGGCGCAGGTCCATGATCACGACATCGGGCTGCAGCGCACCGGCCTGGCGCACCGCTTCCGCCGCCGTGGCGGCCTCGCCGACGACCTCGAACTGCCGGTCGCGCTCGAATGCGTGTCGCAGCCCTTTACGGATCAGGTCGTGATCGTCGACAAGGAGGACCTTGGTGCGCGTCGTCGGCGCAGGACTGGTCGACATGCTCGGGTTACTCCCCTTCTGGAGCTGAAACGCTATCCCGCACGCTATCGCGCCGAGGCGGGGTTCCGAGCACTACGGCGACGGTTGTCCCGCTGGGGTGTCGCGGCGTGATCTTGAGACGGCCTCGGATGCGTTCGGCGCGTTCCGCCATGATGGTAAGACCGTAACGGCCGTCGGGGCGGGTGTCCGCGAACCCCTTGCCGTCGTCGGACACCTCGATCTCCGCGTACGGCGGGTCGACGGTGCATGTCACCCACAGGTTCGACGCACCGGCGTGCTTGCGCGCGTTGGTGATCGCCTCCTGGGCGATCCGGAGCAGTTCGGCCTCGGTCGCGGCGGGCAGGCGGGCGGTCGACTCGTCGAAGGTGAAGTGCACCCGCAGGCCGGCGCTCGTGCCCAGGGTCCGCGCGTACTCCGCGATGGCCGCGGCCAGACCGCCGTTGCGGTCGACCTCGGACCGCAGCTCGAACAGGCTCAGACGCAGCTCGGTGATCACCCGGGTCACCTCGGCCCGCAGTGTCCGCAGCTCCTCGGCGGTCTCCTCGGCTCCCTCCGGCAGGGTCGCCTGCGCGTTGTCGATGCCGTAGCCGACCATCACCAGCTCCTGCGCGACCCCGTCGTGGATCTCGCGGGCCAGGCGCTGGCGCTCCTCGTTGGTGGCGAGCGAGCGGACGTCGTCGAAGAGCAGGGCGGCCTCCAGGCGCAGCGAGGCCGGGCCGGTCACCTCGGTCACGGCCTGGACCACCGAGGACGGGTACGCCCCGGAGGCATCCGTCTCCAGGATCACGAGGCCGATCGTCCGGACCCCGGCGACCAGCGGCACCACCAGCGACGACACGTCGCCACCGGGGTGGCTGCGGGCCTGCGACCGGCTCGCCGTCTGCGGCTGCTGGGTGGCCCAGGCGTCGGCGATGCCGGAGTCCGCGTCGAGGGTGGTCTCCCAGTCGACGCGTTCCGCCCCGGTCTGCGCCAGCACCACGAGCCGTCCGCCGCCGCTGGCCGACAGCACCGCCGCCCGGTGGCCGGGCGCGACCGCGCGCAGCTCCTCGAGCAGGTGCTCGGAGATGCCGCCGGGGTCGAGGGTGGCGCCCGGCAGGGAACGGGCCACGCTGCGCAGCTGGGTCAGCAGGCGGGTGGCCTCCGCGTACGGCTGCGGGGTGGGCTCCGGCGGCTGCAGCAGCTGACGCATCGTCTCGGCGGCGAACGTGATGATCGCGCCGAGCACCAGCCACTGGCCGCACGCGGCCAGATAGCCGGGCTGGCGCAGCGTCTCGGCGGACGGGCCGGCGACCGCGCCGCCGACCACCATGGCGACCGCCGCGACGCCGAGCAGCGCGATGCCCTCGGCCGTGCGGCGCCGCAGGGCCGCGGTCAGCAGTGGCACCGCCAGGTACGGCAGGACGGCCTCCGCGCCGAACCCGGCGTCGACCCGGTCGGCGGTGACCGCCGCGGCGGCGACCGATCCGGCGGCGAGGCAGGTCACCACCACCTCACCGAACCGGCCGAGCGGGGCCAGGACGGCATGGCCGCGGGCGATGAACGAGGGCACCGCGGCGACCGCCAGCAGCGCGATCCAGCCGAGCTGGACCGGGTCGCCGGTGGCGGTCAGGGTCAGGGCGGCGACCAGCGCGAGCATGACGGCGCGGGCGGCGGCTTCGGCCGGTCGGATGCGCACGGGACCACTGGCGAGGGCTGGCACGTGACGGATGGTAGCGGCCGGGGCGGACATCGGCTCGTTCCGCGCCACGCCCCGGTCGCGCGATCCTTCGTCCCCGGCGGGTAGCCTCGCCTGCATGGCGGACACCTCGACGCAGTCGATTCAGGTCCATGCGCCCCTGGCCCGGGTGGCGGCGGTGATCTGTGACTTTGCGCGCTACCCCGAGTGGGCGGAGTCGATCAAGAAGGTGCAGGTCCTCGAGGAGTACGAGGACGGTTATGCCGCCCAGGTGCGCTTCCAGATCGACGCCACCGTGCTCGTCGACGAGTACACCCTGGAGTACGCGTACGCCGACGACCTCTCCCGGATCGAGTGGCACCTGGTCGAGCCGTCGAAGACGCAGCGTTCCCAGGAGGGCTCCTACGACCTGGTGGAGAACGCCGACGGCAGCACCTCCGTGACGTACACCCTTGCGGTTGATCTTGCGATCGGGATGCTCGGGATGTTCCGGCGCAAGGCCGAGAAAATGATCATGGATACGGCGCTGAAGGAGCTCAAGCGCCGCGTCGAGAGCATGCCCGCGGCCTGACCGCGGGCCGAGGGGAGCGCGAGATGTCCGGATCAGCTCGGGAAGAGGCCGAACGGCTGGTCGCGGCGGTCCTCGCACGCGCCTCGGCGGCGTCGGCCGGCCACTCCGCGGGGAACGGCTTCGGCCTCCTGGGTGAATCCGTGGCCGGCCTGATCGGCGTGCTCAACCGCGGCGACTGGTCGACCGGGAGCGCCGAGTGCTGCGTCTGCCCGGTCTGCAAGGCGATCGCGGCCGTGCGCGACCCCAGCCCGGAGACGGCCGAGCGGCTCGCCGCCAGTGCCGGCGACATCGCCAGTGGCGTCGCCGGTCTGATGCGGGCGTTCTCCTCGATGGCCGCGGAGAACCCCCGGCCGCCGGCCCCGCGTACCCGGCCCACGCCCGCCCCGGACCAGGCCTGGTCCGCCGCCACCCGCGTCGAGCAGCAGGAGGAGCCGCCGGCCCCGGCGGGTGCCGGCGGGGACCCGTGGGCGGCGGCCAGCGCGGCCGACGCCCGCGAGGCGGCCACCGCCGCCCGGGCCCGCGCCGCCGCGGCCGAGGAGGCGGTGGCGAGAGCGGTCGCCCAGGCCAAGGCCCGGGCGGCCCGGCACGCCGGGACCGGGGACCATGGCGCCCCGGCGCCGGCTGCCGCAGGATCCCGGACGGGCGACGTCTGGGCCATGGCCACCACGGAGGTGGCCGCAGACGACGCGGCCGAGCCCCGTAGCGTGGATCATGAGCTGGGCGCCTCGGCGCCTGAGGACCGCGACCCGGGAGTGGGCGACGACGCCCGCCCGGGCGGCGCGGTGTGAACTGTTTGCAGAGGGGACGGGCAGCGTGACGCTGACCATCGGAATCGACGTCGGCGGCACCAAGGTCGCCGGTGGCGTGGTCGACGAGCACGGCAACGTGCTGGCGTCGAACCGCCGGCCGACACCGGCGGACGACCCGGCCGGCACCCGGGACACGATCGTCGAGGTGGCCGCTGAACTGGTCGCTCAATATCCGCAGGCCACCGCCATCGGGATCGGGGCCGCCGCATGGATCGACGCCACCGGCTCGACCGTGCTCTTCGCGCCGAACCTGGCCTGGCGGGACGAGCCGCTGCGGGACTACGTCACCAAGGCCATCGGCCTGCCGACCGTGCTGGAGAACGACGCGAACGTCGCAGCCTGGGCCGAGTTCCGGTTCGGGGTGGCCCGGCACGCCGACTCGATGGTGATGATCACCGTCGGTACCGGCATCGGGGGCGCGATCGTGACCAACGGCGGCCTGTGGCGTGGCGCCAACGGCATCGCCGCCGAACTCGGCCACATCCAGTCTGTTCCGGACGGGCACCCGTGCGGCTGCGGGCGGCTCGGCTGCCTGGAGCAGTACGCGAGCGGCAACGCCCTGGTCCGGTTCGGCCGGGCCGGCGCCCGTCAGGAACCGGAGCGGGCCGCTGCGCTGCTCGCTCTGGCCGGTGGTGACCCCCTGGCCATCACCGGCCGGCAGATCACCGAGGCCGCGCGAGCCGGCGACGGGGTGGCGATGGACGCCTTCGCCCAGGTCGGCTACTGGCTCGGGGTGGCGCTGGCCGACCTGGCGCAGAGCCTCGACCCGCAGATGATGGTGATCGGCGGCGGTGTGATCGACGCGGGACCGCTGCTGATGGGGCCGATCGAGCGGGCGTACCGGGATCAGCTGGCCAACCGGAACCGTTTCCCGGTGGCCGAGGTGCACGCCGCCCGGATGGGCAACGCCGCCGGCGTGGCCGGCGCTGCCGACCTCGCCCGACGCGGCTGAGGCGGCCGGGGATGTCCGGGGTTCCGCTGCGGGTGGTCAGCTACAACGTCCACGGGTTGCGGGACGACCGGGCCGCGCTGACCGGGCTGATCCGTGACCTGGCCCCGGACGTCCTCGTCGTGCAGGAGGCGCCGCGCCGGTTCCGGTGGCGGCAGAAATGCGCCGCGTTCGCCACCGAGACCGGCCTGGTGGTGGCCGCCGGCGGGTTGCCGTCGCTGGGCAACCTGCTGCTGGTCAGCCTCCGGGTCCGGATCCGGCGGAGCTGGTGCCTGCGGTACCCGCTGACCCCGGGCCGGCACATGCGCGGCGCCGTCTTCGCCGAGGGCGCGGTACGCGGGGCGACGTTCACGGTCTCCGGCTCGCACCTGGCCACCGACCCGGCCGAGCGGCCCGAGCAGGCCGCCTTCTGGAAGGCCGAGCTGGAGAAGATCGACGGGCCGCTGGTGGTCGCCGCCGACCTCAACGAGGGCCCGGGCGGCGGCGCCTGGCGTACGGTCGGGGACGGCCTGCTCGGCTCGTCCGACGAACTGCCGACCTTCCCGGCCTCGGTGCCCAGCCGCCGCATCGACGGGCTGTTCGTCACACCCGGCGTGACCATCGAACGTTACGAGATCGTCTCGACCGATCGGGCACGCGTGGCGAGTGATCATCTACCCATCGTCGCGGACCTTTTGCTCCCTTCCTCCTAAGCGTGCGGTCTGCAAGGATCGCCGGGTGCAAGACTCCCCCGACCTCGGCGACCGTGGCGGCGCCGTCTGCGTCGTCGGCGCCGGCGCCAGCGGCCTGACCGCCATCAAGAACCTGCGTGAGCAGGGCTTCGCGGTGGACTGCTACGAGCGAGAGACCTCCGTCGGCGGTGCCTGGAACTGGCGCCACGACCGCAGCCCGGTGTACGCCGGCGCCCACCTCGTCTCGTCACGGCCGCTCACCGAGTTCCCCGACTTCCCGATGCCGGACACCTGGCCCGACTACCCCCACCACAGCCAGGTCCTGGAGTACCTGGAGCGGTACGCGAAGCACTTCGGGCTCGGCGAGCACATCTGGTACGGCATGGAGGTCACGTCGATCGTGCCGGCCGGCGACGGCCGCTGGGACGTGACCATCCAGTCGATCGGCGGCGGCACCTCCCGGGTGCAGCGGTACGCCGCCGTGGTGATCGCGAACGGACACAACTGGTCACCGGTCACTCCGGAGATCCCGGGCGACTTCGCCGGCCAGGTGATCCACGCGAGCGCCTGCAAGGACCCGGCCCGCATGCGTGGCCGGAAGGTGCTGGTGATCGGCGGCGGCAACACCGGCTGCGACCTGGCTGTGGAGGCGGCCCAGCACGCCGGCCGGGTCTGGCACTCGACCCGGCGCGGCTACTGGTACTTCCCGAAGTACGTGGGCAACCGGCCGGCCGACCAGGTCCACCACCGGCGGATGCCGTCCTGGCTGCGCGACCGCCGCCTGCGCCGGACCGCCGCCGACCTGACCCGCTGGGGTGTCCCCGCACCGGACCACGCGCCGCTGGAGAGCCATCCGATCGTCAACGGCCTGCTGCCGCACTACCTGGGCCACGGCCGGATCGAGGCGGTGCCGGACGTGACCCGCTACGACGGCACCGCCGTGGAGCTGGCCGGCGGCCGGTGGATCGAGCCGGAACTGGTGATCACCGCGACCGGGTACCGGCCCAATTTCGACTTCCTCGAGCCGGAGCTGCTCGACATCGACGAGGACGGCCGGCCCGACCTTCACCTGCACGCGTTCGCCCGCAAGCATCCGACGCTCGCCGTGGTCGGCCTGGTGCAGGCCGCGGCCGGGTTGTTCCCGCTGGCGCACTGGCAGAGCGTCGCGGTGGCCCGCTGGCTGCGGCTGCGGGCCGACGATCCGGACAAGGCCGCCGCCGTGCAACGGGAGGAGTCGCGGCGCCCGCTGGCGTCCTGGTCCCGGCGCAAGGTGGTGCCGAGCCGCCGGCACTGGTTCGAGGTCGACCACGTCGACTACCTGCGGGCCGTGGAGAGCCTGCTGACGAACATGGGGACGGCGAAGTGAGCGGGATCCTGCGTTTCGAGGACTGGTCCGATCCCGTGCCGCCGGCCGAACGTGAGGTCGTGTCCCGGCTGCCCGAGGACGACGGCGGCCGTCCGCCGCTGCTGTTCGTGCCCGGCCTGGGGCACGGTGCCTGGGCGTTCGCCGAGCACTGGCTGGCGCACGCCGCCGGCCGGGGCTTCCCGGCGTACGCCGTCACCCCGCGTCCCGGCGGCGACCTGCGCGCCCAGGCTCACGACGTGGTGCAGGTGGCGGCGTCGCTGCCCCGTCAGACGGTCCTGATCGGCCACGGGACGGGCGGCCGGGTGGTGGCCCGGGCGCTGGGGCGTTATCCGGCCCGTGCGGCCGTGCTGGTGGCTCCGCTGCTGGACGGCTGGGCGGCGCTCGGGGCGGCCCTGCGAAGCAATCCCACGGGCACGGTACCGGCGTTGTTCGGCAGGCGGCTCAAGTTCTCCGCCCGGCAGCTGTTCGGGCCGGAGCTGCCCGCTGAGGAGGCGGCAGCGCACCTGGAGCGGGTCGGCGCCCGCCCGGCCGCCGGCCTGCTGGCTCGCGACGAGCTGCCGGCGCCGGTCGGCGGGCCGCCCACGCTCGTGGTGGGCAGCCCGGACGACCGGGTGGTGCCGCGGGCGGCCCTGGACCGGGCGGCCGCCCGGTACGGCGGTGCACCGCTGCTCTTCCCCGGCATGGGCCACTACCTGATGCTGGAGCCCGGCTGGGCCGAGCCGATCGACGCGATCCTCGACTGGCTGGACAAGGAGTTACCGCGCTGAACGCTGCCGGGGCGGCCGCCGCCGCGACGGCGGGGCCGTCCGCGGCAGCCGGTCGGCCAGCCGGCCGGTGTGGTCGAGCGCGCTCAGGTAGGCCCGAGCCCACGCGATGATGTCGTGCTCGGTGATGTGCCGGCGCATCGCCGTCATCCGGGCGGTCAGGTCGCTGCTGTCCGCCTCCATGGCCCGCAGCAGGGTCTCCTTCAGGCCGTCCACGTCGTGCGGGTTCACCAGGAACGCCTGCGAGAGCTCCGCGGCTGCGCCGGCGAACTCGCTGAGCACCAGTGCGCCGCTGCCGTCCTCGCGGGCCGCGACGAACTCCTTGGCGACCAGGTTCATCCCGTCCCGCAGCGGGGTCACCACCATGACGTCGGCGGTCTGGTACAACGCGGCCAGCTGGGAACGGCCGAACGGCTGGTTCAGGTAGTGGATGGCGGGCTCACCGACCCGGCCGAACTCACCGTTGATCCGGCCCACCTCGCCCTCGATCCGGTCGCGCAGGTCCCGGTAGCTCTCCACCCGTTCCCGGCTGGGTACCGCCACCTGGACCATCACGGTGTCGCGCACCTTCACGAAGCCGTCGCGCAGCAGTTCGCTGTACGCGGTGAGCCGGTGCTCGATGCCTTTGGTCCAGTCGAGGCGGTCGACGCTGAGCAGCACCCGTTTCGGCTGCCCGAGGTTGTGCCGCAGCTGCTTGGACTGGCTGACGACGTCCGGCCGGGTGGCCAGCGCCTGCATCTCGGTGACGTCGATGGAGACCGGGAACGCCCCGGTGCGTACGGTCCGCCCGTCGAACGTGATGGTGTTGTCGGCGTTGACCGCCCCGAGCAGCTTCTTGGCGAGCTGTGCGACGTTGTGCGCGGCCTGTTCACGCTGGAAACCGACCAGGTCGGCACCGAGCATGCCGCGCAGCAGTTCGACCCGGCGGGGGAGTTGCATGTACAGCTCCGGAGGCGGGAACGGCACGTGCATGAAGAAGCCGATCAGCAGATCCGGCCGCAGCTCGCGGAGCATCCCGGGGACCAGCTGGAGGTGGTAGTCCTGCACCCAGACGGCGGCGCCGGGCTCGGCGACCTCGGCGGCGGCCTCGGCGAACCGCTGGTTCACCGTCCGGTACGTCTCCCACCAGCCCCGGTCGAACGTCGGCTGCTGCACCGCGTCGTGGTACAGCGGCCAGAGGGTCGAGTTGGCGAATCCCTCGTAGTACCCGCGCAGCTCGTCCTCGGTCAGCGACACGGGCCGTAGCCGCAGACTGCCGATGTCCGGCAGGGCCGGCGCCGGCCCCACTCCGCCGGCCCAGCCGACCCAGGTGGCCGGGGTCTGTTCCAGGATCGCGTGCAAGGCGCTGGCCAGGCCGCCGGGGCTGCGGCGCCACTCGCAGGCCCCGTCCGGAGCGGCGCTGTCATCCAGTGGCAGACGGTTGGCGATGACGACGAGCGAACTCTGACGCATCACCGTAGGTTATCGGTTGGACACCGATGTCTGTCTATACGACGGCACCGTCGTCGAACTCGTCGTCGTCATCGCCGGAGCGCAGACGCCAGACCAGGGTGCCCGCGCCCCCGATGATCGCCGCGAAGCCCAGCACGGTGACCAGGTTGGGGTCGATCGGGAGCAGCTCGGGGAAGAGGAAGAGCACGAAGCCGACCGCGACACCGAGCAGGGCCGTCGCCGCGTACTTCGAGATGCGCGGCAGCGGCGGTGGCGGGGGAGGGACGTACCGCTCCTCGTCCTCGTCGTCGGCCGGGAGATCGGTGCCGAACGTGTCGAGTCCGTAGAGGATCGACGGCTCGTCCTTCGGGTCGGTGCGCCGCCGGTTGTGCGGCGTGCCCTCGTCGGTCACCGGGCGGGCCGGTGGTGACGGCGGGCCGGGGTCGTCCTCGGCGGCCGGCCACGGTGCCGTCCCGGTGTCGACCGTGGTGTGGAAGCCGGCGATGATCTTCGCCCACTCCTCGTCCACCTCGGCCTGTGGTTTCGGCTCGGGCGCCGGCGCGGCGGGCGGGGTCGGCGGTGCGCCGCCGGTCACCTTCTGCAGGTGCTCCTTGGCGGTCGCCAGATGCGTCCGGTCGACGAACAGCCGATCGATCGGCCGCGCGGGCAGTGTCGTCGCACGCAGGATCGGGTTGAGATCGGCCGTCGGCTGGAGGTACGCCGCGATCCCACCGGCCGCGAGAACGTCGAGCAGGTGCTCGCCGATCCGTGGATCCACATCTCCCGCCGCCGCGTAGTCGGCGGCGTCGAGCCCGTTGTCGCGCCGCCCGCGACGGGCGCCACCCGCTGTCACCGATGCACACCCCCTTGCCGACCGTGCCTTGAATGGTGACACGGCAGGCACCCGTTGCGGGAGTGCGTTGTGATGCGCCGTCCCCGCTTCGTACGCTTCCACTGGCCCCGGACGCACGGTGGCATCCGATGAAAGGACGTCAGTGTTCTACTGGCTGCTGAAGTTGGTGGTCCTCGGACCGGTGCTGAGACTGGTCTTCCGTCCCAAGGTGGAGGGCCTGAACAACGTGCCCAGGTCCGGTCCGGTGATCCTCGCCTGCAACCACCTCTCGTTCTCCGACTCGATCTTCACCCCTCTGATCATGCGACGGAAAGTGACCTTCGTCGCCAAGGCCGAATACTTCACCGGCAAGGGGATCAAGGGGTGGTTCTCGCGGATGTTCTTCACCGGCGCGGGGACGATCCCGGTGGACCGTTCGGGTGGAGAGGCGGCCCAGGCGGCTCTGGACACGCTGCTGCGGGTCCTCAAGGAGGGCGGCGTCGCCGGCATCTACCCGGAGGGCACCCGCTCGCCGGACGGGCGGCTCTACCGCGGCAAGACCGGGGTGGCCCGGCTGGCTCTGGAGAGCGGCGCCCCGGTGGTCCCGGTGGCGCTGCTGAACACCGACGAGATCCAGCCGACCGGAACCCTGGTGCCCACCGTGAAGCGGGTGCGCATCCGGATCGGCGAGCCGCTCGACTTCTCCCGTTACGCCGACCAGCGCGGCGACCGGTTCGTCGAACGCGCCATCACCGACGAGATCATGTACGAGCTGATGGCGCTCTCCGGCCGCGAGTACGTGGACGTCTACGCGTCGACGTTGAAGACGGCCGCCTAACCGGTCATCCCGGCGCGGCGTCGCAGGGCCTGCACATCGGTGACGACGATGCGCCGGCCCTCGGTGCGCAGCCAGCCGCGGCTCGCGAAGGACCCGATCGCCTGGTTGACGCTCTGCCGGGAACCGCCGGCCATCTCGGCGAGCTGGCTCTGGTTGAGCTCGATGGTGATCATCGGCGCCTGGCTCTCGCCGGAGAGCCGGACCAGTGTCTTGGCGACCCGGCCGGGCAGGTCCAGGAAGACATGATCGGCGTTCTGCTCAGTGAGCCGGCGGATCAGCCCGCCGACCGAGCGCATCACCGCGTCGAGGATGCGCGGGTTGGAGTGCACCAGTTCCATGAAGGCGACCCGGGACAGCGACAGCGCCTGCGAGTCCTCGATGGCCTCGGCCGAGGCGCTGCGGGTGGAGGCGTCCAGGAGGGACACCTCGCCGAGCACGTCGGGCGGGCGGACCACGGTGAGCACGGCGCGCTCGCCGGTCGGCGCGGTCCGGAAGACGGCGACGGCGCCGCGTTTCATGATGATCAGTGAGTCGCCGGGGTCGTGCTCGACGAAGAGGATCTGACCCTTGCGGTAGTGGCGTGGGACGGCTGCGGCTATGACGCGCTGACGTACTTCCGGTTCCAGACCGGCGAACATCTCCACGCCGGTGAGTGCGTCGCCGGGATCCGGCATGCGATGGTCCACGGCGCTACTTCCTCCCCCGGTGAGGACACGCCGACGGCCGACGGCGCCGGCCCCACGACGCGAACGATCACTCTTAGCACGAAGCGTGCCTCGAACGCCATTTTCAAAACGGACATCGACACTCGCCTCGTACGATCATGTCCCTTAGGTTGCGTTCTGTAAACCGTCAATCTCTCTCAGTCACTGTCGCCCTGTCTGTCCGTCGTATTGGCGGCATCTGTCGAGATAATCCCGCGGTGCCGGATGACGACTTCCTTCGATCGATCCTGTGGGACCAGTGGCACCTCGCCCCGTCCGGGATGACCGCGCTGCCGCCGACCGTGATGTCACACGGCTGGGAGTTCACGGCGGGCAGCGAGGTGTACGTGACCCGGCTCGCCGACCTCGGCCTGCGCCAGTCGGTCGAGGCCGGTCTGGCCGTCGCCAGCCATCTGCGCGGCCGCCGGATCGACGCCGGCGAACCGGTCCGCACCCTGAGCGGCGCGCTGACCGTGGCCACCCCGCACGGCGTGCTGGCCGTCCTGCGCCGCCTCCCCGGCCGCCGCCTGGACGGCCGGGACCCGGTGGACCAGCAGTGGTGGGGTGAGCGCCTGGGGGCCGTACACCGGTGTCTCCAGCACTTCCGGCATCCCGGGCTGCGCCCCTGGCAACTGCTGGAGGCCGACGCCGCGCATCTCGACGCGGAGCCCTGGCTGCGTGAGACGGTGACCGCCGCGGTCGCCGCGGCGACCCGGCTCGCCGTGACCGACCGCCTCACCTACGGGGTGCTGCACGGCGACCCGTCGCCGGAGATCTTCGTGCTGGACGCCTCGACCGGCCGGTCGGGTCTGCTGTTCTGCGGAGCGAGCGGGACCGGCCCCCTCGTCCACGACGTGGCCGCCGCGGTCGCCTACGCCGGTGGCCCGGAGCACGCCGGTGAGTTCCTGGACGGCTACCTCGCGGCCGGGCCGGTCGGCGGTGACGAACTCGACGCCGCCCTGCCGGTGATGCTGCGGCTGCGCTGGGCGGTCCAGGCGGTACGGGCGGCCCGGTTCGGGTGTGCCGCGGCACTCGGGACGGCGAGGGAGGCCCTGGGGTCCATGCCCGGGTGAGAGGTCCTCCCGGCGATGGGCAAGGATGGACCCGATGCCTTACCGCTATTTTTACGACTGCGAATTCATCGAGGACGGCCGGATCGTCGACCTCGTCTCGATCGGTGTCGTCGACGAGTTCGGCCGCGAGTTCTATGCGGTCAGCACCGAGTTCGACGACACCCGTGCCGTGCCCTGGGTGCGCCGCAACGTCCTCGACAAGCTCCCCTCGCCGTCCGACAAGGCATGGCGCAGCCGCGAGCGCATCCGTGACGACCTCTACGAGTTCCTGTCCGAGCCGATCCGTGGCCGGGGTGAGCAGATGGAGCTCTGGGCGTGGTACGCGGCGTACGACCACGTGGCGCTCGCCCAGCTGTGGGGCGCGATGCCGGCCCTGCCGCGGGAGATCCCGCGTTTCACCAAGGACCTGCGCCAGCGCTGGGACGATCTGGGCCGACCGCACCTGCCGGAGATGGCAGGCCGCCACGACGCCCTGGTCGACGCCCGGCACAACCTGGCCCGGTGGAACGCTATGACCGCGAAGGCCTGACCGGCTTCATCCCCGGGACGCACTCGCGCATGACGGCCCGGACGTCGGTCTCGGTCGGCGCGGTCCCGAGGGTGCCGTTGTCCGGCCGGGCGCGCAGGCCGTCGATGACCAGCTCGAGATAGCGCTCGTAAAGGCCCGGCCGGCACTCCTCGCTGTGCTGGGCCATTTCGGTCACCATCGCCATGATGATCGGGAAGTCGCGGAACCCGGTGTCCGGCCGGAGGCTGCCCTCGGCGTGCGCCCGTTCCATCAGCTGCTCGAGCAGCGGCACCATCTGCTCGCCGGCCGTCTTGAAGTGCTGCTCGTCCATGCTCAGCGCGGCGTCGCGCAGCCCCCGGTCGGCCGCGTGCCAGCGGGCCGAGGTGCGCAGGAATCCGGTCAGCCCGTCCCAGGCCGGCTCGGTGGCGAGGGCCTGCTCGGCGAGCGTGACGAGATCCTCCAGCCGATCGCTGAAGACCGCCTCGATCAGCTCCTCCTTGGTGGGGAAGCGCCGGTAGACCGTGCCGATCCCGACGCCGGCGTGATGGGCCACGTCGTCGAGCGTGGCCGCGAACCCGCGGGCGGCGAAGACCTCGCGGGCGGCCTCGATGATCCGCTCCCGGTTGCGTTGTGCGTCGCGCCGAAGAGGCATGTGGCCAAGCCTACAACTAAGTGGAGGTAACTCCTCAACTTCTGCTGCTAGCCTGCCGAAGTGGAGGACGTACCTCAACTTAGCTCCGGAAGGCTTCCGCATGAGCAGCACCCTTATTGATCGGCCCCGGCCGGCGGAACGTGAGACCGGGCGCTGGTGGGCGCTCGTCGTGCTGGCGCTGGCGCAGCTGATGGTGGTGCTCGACGCCACGATCGTGAACATCGCGCTGCCCACCGCGCAGGCCGACCTCGGCTTCGACGACCACGGCCGGCAGTGGGTGGTCACCGGTTACGCCCTCGCCTTCGGCAGCCTGCTGCTGCTCGGCGGGCGCCTCTCCGACTTCTTCGGCCGCAAGCGGATGTTCATCATCGGCCTGATCGGGTTCGCCCTCGCGTCGGCCCTCGGCGGCGCCGCCGCCAACCTCGAGCTGCTGATCGTCGCCCGTGCCCTGCAGGGCGTCTTCGGTGCGGCGCTGGCCCCGGCCGCCCTCTCGCTGCTCTCCACCACGTTCACCGAGCCCGCCGAGCGCGGCAAGGCGTTCGGCATCTTCGGCGCCATCTCCGGCGCCGGCGGCGGCATGGGCCTGCTGCTCGGCGGCGTCCTCACCGAGTACGTCTCGTGGCGCTGGTGCCTCTACGTCAACCTGGTCATCGCCGCGATCGCCGTGGCCGGTGCGATGCTGAAGCTCCGCGACGAGCCGGTCCCCGCCCACGGGAGGATCGACGTCCCCGGCACCATCACGGCGGTCGCCGGCCTGGTCGCGCTCGTCTACGGCCTCGCCAACGCCGAGACCGACGGCTGGACCGACACCATGACCCTGGGTCCGATCATCGCCGGTCTGGTCCTGCTCACCACGTTCGTGCTGATCGAGCGCAAGGCCGCACACCCGCTGCTGCCGCTGCGCGTCGTCCTGGACCGCAACCGCGGCGGTTCGTACGCCTCGATCGCGATCGCCGGCGCCGGCATGTTCGGCATCTTCCTGTTCCTCACCTACTACCTGGCCGGCATCCTCGGCTTCACGCCGGTCAAAACCGGCCTTGCGTTCCTGCCAATGCTCGGCGCCGTGATGCTCACCGCCACGACCGCCGGTTCGATGCTCGCGCCGAAGATCGGCCCGCGCCCGCTGGTTCCGGTCGGTGCCCTGGTAGCGGCGGCCGGCATGGTGCTGATGACCCGCCTCCAGCTCGACTCGTCCTACGCCACCGACGTACTTCCGGCCCTGATCGTCATCGGTCTCGGTCTCGGCCTGGTCTTCGCGCCCACCCAGAACGCCGCGACCTCCGGCGTCGAGCACCGCGATGCGGGCGTCGCCTCCGCGATGATCAACACGGTGCAGCAGATCGGCGGCTCGATCGGCACCGCACTGCTCAGTTCCTTCGCCGCCAGCGCCGCCGAGGACTACATGGTCGGCAAGACCCCGTCCCAGCTGGTGCAGGCCCAGGCCGCGATCGAGAGCTACCACACCGTCTTCTGGTGGTCGGCCGGCTTCTTCGTACTGGCCGCCGTGGTCGCCGCGGTCCTCTTCCGCACCGGCCCGCTCGACGTGGACCCGGACGCCCCGCGCGCCATGGCCCACTGACGTCGGCCCGGGCGCCCCGCGTGGCATGAGTCCATGAGAGCGGCCGTTTTCTGCGCCTCGGCCTGGTGCGCCGGCCCGGTCCGGTCGTCCTGCAGTCACCGCACGGAACTCCGCCCTTGATCACGGGAGCCCGGCCGTACTCGCGGCCGGGCTTCCGCGCGTAGCCGTACCCAAGCCGGATGTTGATCTTGATGGGTTTGACGGGCGGTGTCGAGGAAAGGAGGGGAGAACGGCTCTCACGGACGAGGAGGCGACATGACCGCGACGGAGCAGGAACAGCGCGAGAAGGTCAAGGCGATGGTGGCGGACGCGAAGATCGCCATGCTGACCACGATGACCGAGAGCGGTAAGCATGTGAGCCGCCCGATGGCGGTGCAGGACCAGGAGTTCGACGGCGATCTGTGGTTCTTCACCTATGCCGACTCCGACCTGGTCGCACAGATCGGCGTTCACCCGCAGGTGAATGTCGCGTTCAGCGACCAGAAGCACAACAACTGGATCTCCATCTCGGGTGCGGCCGTACGGGTCGACGACCGGGCGCAGGCGGAGCGGCTGTGGAACCCGTTCCTCAAGGCGTGGTTCCCGGACGGGCTGGAGACGCCGAACCTGACGCTGGTCAAGGTGCACGCGGACACCGCGGAGTACTGGGAGGCGGCGCACAGTTCGAAGGTCGTCACGCTTCTCGGGTACGCCAAGGCCGCGGTTACCGGAAAGACGCCGGACGCGGGCGAGAACGAAACCGTCAGGCTTTAGTGGGCCGCGTTCCACCTGGATCAGGGTGGCGGCTAGAGTCGCGGTTGCGGCCCGCCCCGGACCGGCAACGCTGCCGACGACATCGTCCCTGGGGCCTCGACGGGCTATCCGCATCTCGCTACCCGATCCAGGGGGAAGAAACATGCGTATCGGCGTGCTCACCGGTGGCGGCGACTGCCCCGGTCTCAACGCGGTCATCCGTGCCGTCGTCCGTAAGGGCGTGTCCGCTTACGGTCACGAGTTCGTCGGCTTCCGCGACGGCTGGAAGGGCCCGCTCGAGGGTCTGACGAAGCCGCTCGGCATCGCTGAGGTGCGTGGCATCCTGCCCCGCGGCGGCACCATCCTGGGCTCCTCCCGTACGAACCCGTTCAAGATCGAGAACGGCGTCGAGCGGATCAAGGCGAACCTGGCCGAGATGGGCGTCGACGCGCTCGTCGCGATCGGCGGCGAGGACACCCTCGGCGTCGCCACCAAGCTGTCCGAGCTGGGCGTCAACGTGGTCGGCGTGCCGAAGACCATCGACAACGACCTGAACGGCACCGACTACACCTTCGGCTTCGACACCGCGGTCAACATCGCGATGGAGGCCATCGACCGGCTGCACACCACCGCCGAGTCGCACCACCGCACCCTGGTCGTCGAGGTCATGGGCCGCCACGCCGGCTGGATCGCGCTGCACGCCGGCCTCGCCGGTGGCGCCAACGTCATCCTGCTGCCGGAGCGCCAGTTCGACGTGGACCAGGTCGCCACCTACGTGACCAAGCGGTTCCAGGTCGAGTACGCGCCGATCGTCGTCGTCGCCGAGGGCGCCCAGCCGCTCGACGGCCAGATGGTCCTGCACAACCAGGAGCTCGACAGCTTCGGCCACGTCCGCCTCGGCGGCATCGGCCAGTGGCTCGCCGAGCAGCTCGAGGAGAAGACCGGCAAGGAGGCCCGTACGGTCGTCCTCGGTCACATCCAGCGCGGTGGCACCCCGACCGCGTTCGACCGGGTCCTGTCCACCCGTTTCGGCCTGCAGGCGATCGACGCCGTCAACGAGGGCGACTTCGGCAAGATGGTGGCGCTGCGCGGCACCGACGTGGTCCGGATCCCGCTCATCGAGGGCACCGGCGAGCTGAAGACCGTTCCGCTCGAGCGTTACGAAGAGGCCGAGGTCTTCTTCGGCAGCTGATCTGCCGTCGTGATGCCGGGGAGCGCGCTCCCCGGCATTCCGTTCTTCACCGGCTGGCGCTCCGCGCTGTCTCAGCGAGTCCGAGACAGCCGTGGTGGCCAGCCGGGTTTTGTGGCTGGCGGTGGCCGTTGTCTTGGTGGGTGTGAGGCAGCGGTCGGAGCCGGCCGGAGGCGTTCCGGACCGCATCGTCGAGGAGTCTGCGTTGTCCCAGCACACCGTCGCGGTCCTGGGGGCCGGCAAGATGGGTGAACTCGTCCTCTCCGGCCTGCTCCGGTCGGGCTGGCCCGCCGACCGTCTGCTCGCCACGGCGCGCCGCCCGGACCGCCGCGCCGAGCTGGCCGAGCGCCACGGCGTGCGCGTCGTCGACAATGTCACCGCCGCCGGCGAGGCTGACGTACTGGCCGTCGCGGTCAAGCCGCAGGATGCCGGGACGCTGCTCGACGAGGTCAGCGGCCGGATCTCCGCCGGCACACTCGTCGTGTCGCTCTGTGCCGGGCTGCCCACCGGCTTCTTCGCCGCCCGGCTGTCCGAGGGCACGCCGGTGATCCGCGTCATGACGAACACGCCGGCCCTGGTCGGCCAGGCGATGACGGCGATCTCAGCCGGCCCGCACGCCACCGACGATCATCTGGCCGTGGCCGATGCGATGTTCAAGCCGCTGGGCACGACCGTCCGTGTCCCCGAGTACCAGCAGGACGCCGTCACGGCGCTCTCCGGCTCCGGCCCGGCCTACTTCTACCTGATGGTCGAGGCCATGATCGACGCCGGCGTCCTGCTCGGGCTGCCGCGTCAGACCGCCCACGAGCTCGCCGTGCAGACGGCGCTCGGGTCGGCGACGATGCTCCGCGACTCCGGCGAGCACCCGGTGAAGCTCCGTGAGTCGGTCACGTCCCCGGCCGGGACCACGGCCGCTGCCCTCCGCGAACTCGAGAACCACGGAGTCCGCGCCGCCCTGATGGACGCCCTCTCGGCGGCCCGCGACCGGGCCCGCGAGCTGGCGGCCCAGGCCCGCTGACCGCACCGGCCCGCGTGGTGACCTGTGGCGTGCATACGGGCGTAGGTGACCACGCGCGCTGCGGCGTGATGCGACTGGCGCGCGCCGGTGGGCGTACCGGATCAGTAATAGATCGCGATCTTGCTGCCGTTCTGTTCCTCGGGCGGGCTCGGGTGACTGAGGGCCGTGCCGGTGGCCACGCGGTGGGCGGTCCAGGCGACGGCGGCCGCGTCGAGGATGTCGTCCGGCGGCGCCTGGCCGGCCGGGCCGAGCTTGTCCGGCAGCACGATGCCGTTGCGGGCGAGCAGCTCCCGGCGGCGGGTCTGTCCGCTCCAGGTTTTCTTGGCGTGCGCGAGCGGCTCGCCGGCCATGGTCCGGAAGGACACTTCGGGGTGGGCCTCGAAGAGCAGGCCGGGGTGGCGTTCCCAGATGGCGTTGGCCTCGAGCAGTTTCGGTCGTAGCGCCCAGGACTGGCGGCTCAGCCCGGCGCCGGTCAGTTCACGGCACACCCGGTTGGCGGAGGCGAAATCGGACTCCTGCCAGACCGCGCGCGGCGGGACCCGGAAGACGCTGCTGCGGCGTGGCCCGAGCTGGTCGGCGGCGAGGGTGTCGGCGGCCCGCCAGCGGTCCGGCAGCATGCCGAGAGGGATGTCCACACCGATCACCGCGGCGCCGGAGCTTCCGGCGACGATCTCGTAGAGGGTGGCGGCCAGGACGGCCCGGCCGAACGCGCCGTCGCGCAGCTCCACGCCGACCCAGCCGAGCGCGTACGCGTCGACGCCGATGACGTGGATGCCCATCAGCCAGCGACCCGGCCGCGGTGGCGGTCCATATCGGTCGTGCCACCGGTGGGGGCCCCGATGCTGACGTCGTAGATGGTCATGACGGAAGACTACTGGTTGTGTCTGCTTGATTGCACCCGGTGGCGGCCCGCTTGTTGATGTTAAAGAGACCTTAAAGCTGTTCACCTGGCTTGACTGTTGTTAATCGATGTGACTACCGTCTCCTCAACCCTCTCTTTGGAAAGTTTCCTAACTGTTGAGGAGACACCCCCGTGCAGAAATCCGCCCGTCGGGCGATCTTCGTCGGCGCAGTCATGGTCGCGAGCGGCATCGCCGTTCCCACCATGTCGGCGTCGGCGGCCGCCGCCTGTGCCCCCGCATGGAGCGCTTCCGCCGTCTATGTGAAGGACAACGTCGCCTCGCAGAACGGCAAGAACTACACCGCCAAGTGGTGGACGCAGAACGAGTCCCCGGCCACGAACAGCAGCCAGTGGGCTGTGTGGATCGACAACGGCGCCTGCAGTGGTGGCCCGACCACGCCCACCACGCCGCCGTCGACCCCGCCGACGACGCCGCCCACCACACCCCCCACGACTCCGCCGACCACCCCGCCCACGACGAACCCGCCGACCGGTAGCAAGTGGGTCGTCGGCTACTTCGCCGAGTGGGGCGTCTACGGCCGCGGCTACCACGTGAAGAACATCGACACGTCCGGCTCGGCCTCCAAGCTGACCCACATCCTGTACGCGTTCGCCAACACCACCGGCGGCAAGTGCACCATCGGTGACTCGTACGCCGACTACGAGAAGGCGTACACCGCCGGCGAGAGCGTCGACGGCGTCGCGGACACCTGGGACCAGCCGCTGCGTGGCTCGTTCAACCAGCTCCGCAAGCTGAAGAAGAAGTACCCGCACCTCAAGGTGATCTACTCGGTCGGTGGCTGGACCTGGTCCGGCGGCTTCACCGAGGCGGCCAAGAACCCGGCCGCGTTCGCCGAGAGCTGCTACAACCTGGTCGAGGACCCGCGTTGGGCCGACGTGTTCGACGGCATCGACATCGACTGGGAGTACCCGAACGCCTGTGGCCTGACCTGTGACACCAGCGGCCCGAACGCGTTCAACAACGTGATCACCGCGCTGCGCAGCAAGTTCGGCTCCAGCGCCCTGATCACCGCCGCCATCACCGCCGACGGCAGCAACGGCGGCAAGATCGACGCCACCGACTACGCCACCGCGGCGACGAAGATGGACAAGATCTTCCCGATGACGTACGACTACTTCGGCGCCTTCGCCGCGCAGGGTCCGACCGCCCCGCACTCGCCGCTGACCTCGTACAACGGCATTCCGCAGGCGGGCTTCAACTCGGACGCCGCGGTGCAGAAGCTGAAGTCGAAGGGCGTTCCGGCCAGCAAGATCCTGCTCGGCATCGGCTTCTACGGCCGTGGCTGGACCGGCGTCACCCAGGCCGCCCCGGGCGGTTCGGCGACCGGCGGCGCTGCGGGCACCTACGAGACCGGTATCGAGGACTACAAGGTCCTCAAGACCAAGTGCCCGGCCACCGGTACGGTCGCCGGCACCGCCTACGCCTTCTGCGGCAACAACTGGTGGAGCTACGACACCCCGTCGACCATCGCCGGCAAGATGACGTACGCGAAGAACCAGGGTCTCGGCGGCGCGTTCTTCTGGGAGCTCTCCGGTGACACCGCCAACGGCGAACTGATCACCGCGATCAAGGGCAACCTGTAACACCTGATCGGTACGTGAGAAGAGGGGCACCGGCCGCAAGGTCGGTGCCCCTCTTCCGTACGCTTTGCGGTATGCGCCGTGAGTGGCATCAGCTCAGTCATCCCGGGGTCGGTAACCCGGCTCTGCAGACCTCCCGCCCGTCGACGAACTCCGCCGAGGACGAGGCTCTCGGCCTCGACCACTGGCGCAGCCTGCCGCGCGTGCAGATGCCACCCTGGCCGGACATGGGCGAGGTCGCCGAGGTCTGCAAGGTCCTCGACAACGTGCCGTCAATCGTCGCGCCTTACGAGGTCGACCAGCTGCGGCACCGCCTCGCCGAGGTGTGCGAGGGCCGCGCGTTCCTGCTCCAGGGCGGCGACTGTGCCGAGACGTTCGCCGACAACACCGAGAGCCACCTGCTCGCCAACGCGCGCACCCTGCTGCAGATGGCCGTGGTGCTGACGTACGGCGCCTCGATGCCGGTCGTCAAGGTGGCGCGGGTCGCCGGGCAGTACACCAAGCCCCGGTCCGCGCCGACCGACGCGCTGGGCCTCCCGGCGTACCGCGGCGATCTGATCAACTCGCTGGACGCGAACGAGGCGGCCCGCGTCGCGGACCCGCAGCGCATGATCCGGGCGTACGCGAACTCGGCCGCCGCCATGAACATGCTCCGCGCCTACCTCTCCGGCGGTCTCGCCGACCTGCACGGTCTGCACGACTGGAACAAGGACTTCGTCCGGGCCTCCCCGGCCGGCGAGCGTTACGAGGCCATTGCCCGCGAGATCGACCGCGCTCTCGACTTCATCCGCGCCTGCGGCATGACCGACAGCGAGGCGCTGCGCACGGTCAGCCTGTACTGCTCGCACGAGGCCCTGGCCCTGGAGTACGACCGGGCCCTGACCCGGGTCTCCGACGGCCGGGCGTACGGGTTGAGCGGCCACTTCCTGTGGATCGGCGAGCGCACCCGCCAGCTCGACCACGCGCACATCGACTTCATCAGCCGGATCGCGAACCCGATCGGCGTCAAGATCGGCCCCGGGACGTCGCCGGAGACCGCGATCGAGCTGTGCGAGAAGCTGAACCCGGAGAACATCCCGGGCCGGCTCACCCTGATCAGCCGGATGGGCAACGGCAAGGTCCGCGACACCCTGCCCCCGATCGTGGAGAAGGTGCACGCCTCCGGCGCCAAGGTCGTCTGGCAGTGCGACCCGATGCACGGCAACACCCACGAGTCGAGCAACGGCTACAAGACCCGCCACTTCGACCGGGTCGTCGACGAGGTGCTCGGCTACTTCGAGGTGCACCGCGGCCTCGGCACCCACCCGGGCGGCATCCACGTCGAGCTGACCGGCGAGGACGTCACCGAGTGCCTGGGCGGCGCGCAGGGCATCGAGGACCTCGACCTGCCGGGCCGCTACGAGACGGCCTGTGACCCGCGGCTGAACACGCAGCAGAGCCTGGAGCTGGCGTTCCTTGTCGCCGAGATGCTCCGTGGCTGACCTGCGATCGGACACCGTCACCCGGCCCACCAAGGGGATGCGGGCCGCGATGGCGCGAGCCGCGGTCGGCGACGACGTGTTCGGCGACGACCCGACCGTCAACGCGCTCGAGGCTCACGTGGCGGCGCTGTTCGGGCACGAGGCGGCGCTGTTCGCCCCGTCCGGCACGATGGCCAACCAGATCGCGCTGCAGCTGGTCGTCCCACCCGGTGGTGAGTTGCTGGCGGGGGCGGACGCGCACGTGGTGACGTACGAACTGGGGGCCGCCGCGGTGTACGGCGGCATCTCCAGCCGGACCTGGGGTTCCGACGGCGCCGCCCTGGACGCCGAGCGGATCTCCGAGATGATCCGTCCGGCCGGCTACCCGTCGGTGCCGACCGCGGCGATCGCCGTCGAGCAGACCCACAACCTCGGCGGCGGCGCGGTGATCCCGTTGTCCACGTTGCAGGACCTGCGGGTCGCCGCCGACAGGCACGGGATCGCTCTGCACTGCGACGGCGCCCGGATCTGGCACGCGCACATCGCCGACGGGGTGCCGCTCGACGAGTACGGCGGCCTGTTCGACACCCTCTCGGTCTGCCTCTCCAAGGGGCTCGGCGCACCGGTCGGCTCGCTCGTCGTCGGCAGCCGGGAACGCATCGCCAAGGCCCGGACCATTCGTAAACGGATGGGCGGCGGCATGCGGCAGGCCGGCATCCTGGCCGCGGCCGGACGGTACGCGCTCGACAACCACCTCCGGCGGCTCACCGAGGACCACGAGCGGGCCCGGCAGATCGCCGAGGCACTGGCCCCGTTCGGGGTGGTGGACCCGGAGAAGGTGCGGACGAACCTCGTACCGCTGAATCTGTCGAAGCACGACCTGGACGCGCCGACGCTTGCCGCACGCGCCGCCGAACGGGGCGTGCTGATCGCCGCGATGCTGCCCGGCCTGGCGCGGCTCGTCACCCACCTGGACCTCGACGAGGCGGCCGTCGACCAGGCCATCGATGTCCTGAGCGATCTGCTGGCCTGACCTTTTCGTCCGCGGAAAAACCTGCGGGCGGGGGTGTGCGCGACCGATACGTCTCCACGTTATGGCGCACACATCCCCAGCCCGCAGGGCAAAAGCATTTGCCGCCGCTGTCGCTGTCGCGGCCACCGTCGTTCCGCCGTCCGCTGCCCTCGCGGCGGGCTCTCCGCTCGGATCGCCCTCCGGGCCGGTCCGGGTGGTCTCGGCCGTCCCGGTCGTGCAGAGCGTCACCCCCGCGGTGGGCTCGGTCGACGGGGGTACGGCCGTCACCATTGCCGGATCCGGCTTCACGACCCTGGACCGGTCGGATCCGGCCGCGGTGCGGTTCGGTGACCTCCCGGCGACCCGCATCGTGGTGGTGAGCGACACCAAACTGATCGCGGTGGCCCCCGCGCAAGCCGGCGGCGATGTGCTGATCACCGTCGGGACCGGTCCGAACGCGAGCCGGACCGCGTCGTTCGGGTACCGGAGAGCGCTGACCGCGGTGTTCGAGGGCATCACGACGACCGCGGTCGGAGGTGTGCAGATCCTCGTCGACGTGCCCGGCGGTGGTGCCGGTGCGACGTCGGCGGAGTTCACCACCCTGAAGATCACCGCGCTGGTCGGTGACGTCACCGCCAAGGTGACGTGGGTGAGCGCCGAACGGGTGAAGGTCACCGTTCCGGCCACCGGCAAGCTGGGTTCCTTCCCGGTGCGGCTGGTGCAGGACGGTTTTGCCGGGCCGCGGTCCGACGCCACCGTGACGTACCTGCCGGGCATCACCTCGGTCACCCCGTCCCGGGTCGGTACGGTGGGCGGCGACGCCGTGAAGATCGTCGGAGCCGGCTTCGGCACGGTGGACCCGGAGGATCCGTCCGCGGTCACCGTCGGCGGGGTGCCGGCGGCGTCGTTCACGGTCGTCTCGGACACCGTGATCGAGGCGCTCACGCCGCCGGGGGAGGCCGGACCGGCAGCGGTCCGGGTCGTCACCGCGAGCGGCAGCAATCCCGAGTCGGCGGCGGCCCGGGTGTCCTACCTGGGGCAACTCGGCCTGGACCTGACCGGTGACGTCTTCGTCCGGCCCGGCGGCGGCAAGCACCTGCTGGCTGTCAGCGGCGCCACCCTCGGAGCCGACGCGAAGGCCTTCGCCGCCTCGGGCATCAGCCTGCGGCTGGGGAAGACGAAGCTGATCGCGTCCTGGGCAGACCCCACGCACCTGAGCGTCACCCTGCCGCCCCAGACCGGCAAGTCGGTGACCCTGACCCTGCTGAACGGCACCGTCAGCGCCGACGTCACCCTCCCGGTGGTTCCGGTGATCACCAGTCTTTCCGCGACCACCGACACGGTCGCCGGCGGACGGAAGGTCACCGTCAAGATCGCCGGTGCGACCACGGCGACCGACTTCCGGTTCGGCGCGGCCGGGGCCACCTGTGAGGGCGGCAACAGCGTGTACGTCTGCGTCGTCCCGCCCGCTGCCGAGGCCGGCCCGGTCTGGGTGCGGTTCACCTCGGGCGACGTGACGAGCCGCTTCACCGCGACCGCGACGTTCCGCTACTCCGACCTCGACTGAGACACCACTCCCGGGAGATTGCACCCATGGCGACATCGAAGAAGTCCCGCCGGGCAGCCGGCCTCGCGGCGGTGGCCGTCGTCGCGGCGACCGCCCTCTCCTCCGAGGTCGCGGCGTTCGCGGACCAGCGGACCGGCATTCTCGCCGACGCGGTCACCCTCGCCGCCGACTTCGAGGACGGGATCGCGGCCAAGGCGTCCGGCGGCACCGTCATCCCGGTGACCGTGACGGGCGGCTCCGTCGGCGACACGGCGCAGGCGTTCAGCGCTCTGCGGATCACCGCGAAGATCGGTGGTGTGACCGCCCCCGTCGCGTGGGTGGACGGCAGCCACCTCAAGGTCACCGCCCCGGCCACCGTCAAGGCGGCCGCCACGACGATGCGCCTGTTCAAGAACGGCGTGGCCGGCCCCGAGTCGAGCGACCGGGTTGGTTACCTCCCGATCGTGAACAGCGTGGCGCCGTCCGTGGTGAACGCCGCCGGTGGTGCCACCGTGACGGTGACCGGGGCCGGCTTCCTCGGCGTCGACGCCGGGGACGCCTCGGCGGTCACCTTCGGCGGCACGAACGCGACGTCCTTCACCGTGGTCTCGGCATCGAGGATCACGGCGGTGGTGCCGGCCGGCCTGAACGGCCCGGCCACCGTACGGGTCTCGTCGACCGGCGGGGAGAGCCCGATTGTCCTCGGCAGCAAGGTCAGCTATCGAGCTGCGCTCGGCGTCTCCGGCGACCCGGTCGCCAAGTTCAACGGCGGTCCGACGATCCTCACGATCACCGGTGCCGGGCTCGGGGCCAACGCCAAGGCCTTCGCCGCCGAACGCGTCACCGTGCTGGTGGGTACCCGTAGCGTGACGGCCTCCTATGTCGACTCCACCCGGGTGAAGGTCACCATGCCGGCCGCCACGACCGCCACGGTGCCGGTGAAGGTCATGCACGACGGCATCGCCGGCGAAGCGGCCACCGTCACCATGGTCCCGGTCGTGACCGGCCTCTCGGCCCCGAGCGATGCGCTGGCCGGTGGCAAGAAGGTGACCGTCAAGGTGGCCGGTCTCAAGATCGCTGACGCCACCGGGTTCAAGTTCGGCGACAACCCGGCCACCTGCGAGAAGAAGGGCATCGGTACGGCCGTGACCTTCCTCTGCACCGTCCCGCCGGCCGGCGCACCCGGCCCGGTCACGGTGAGTTTCCTCGACGGGGAGAACCGGGAGAGCCGGTTCACCGCGGCCGCCACGTTCAGTTACACCGTCAACTGAAGGGCCCCGACGAAGCCGCGGATGATCGGGTGCGGGTCGGTCCCGTCCCCGCTCAGCTCCGGCTGGAACAGCGTGGCCAGGAAGAACGGGTGGCCGGGCAACTCGGCCACCCGTACCTCCCCGGCCTCGTCGTGGCCGGTGAAGCGCATCCCGTGCGACGCCAGCAGATCCAGGTGGGCGACGTCGAGGCCGTAATCGCAGTGATAGCGCTCGACGGTCCGGCCGGCGCCGAGCAGCCGTTCGATGAGCGAACCGGGCGCCAGGGTGACGGCGGCCTGATGTCCGGCCAGGGAGCAGGACAGCGCGACGATCAGCTCGTCGTGGCCGGCCGGGCCGTACTCGGCGTGCTGGGCGGAGCGGAAGCCGCAGACGTCGCGGGCGAACTCGATCATGGCGTGCTGGAAGCCCGCGCATGTGCCCAGGAACGGGATGCCCTCGGTGCGGGCGGTGCGTACCGCGGTCAGCGCGCCCTCGACGCTGCAATACGGGCTGCCCGGGACCAGCCAGACCCCGTCGAACCTCCGCAGCGCAGCCGGATCCTCGGCGTCCCGGGTCGGGATCCAGTAGACGTCGAGATCCTGGTCGTCGCGGAGCGTGTCGAGCAGAACCGGGATGCGGGTGTGGGCGCGGACGGCCGGTGACCGGTCGCCGACCAGGGCGATTCTCAACATGGGTCCACTCTCGCGCCTGCGCCACATCAGGTCCAACGATGGCTGCTGCAGTCAGCATTAGCATCGCTGATGTGGAACCGCACCTGCTCCGTACCTTCGTGGCCGTCGCCGAGACCGGCTCGTTCTCCGCCGCCGCTCAACGACTCAGCTACACCCAGTCGGCGGTCTCCCAGCAGATCGCTGCCCTGGAGGCCGATCTAGGCACCCCGCTGCTGACCCGCCGCCCTGTCGCTCTCACCCCGGCCGGTGAGCGGCTGCACCGGCATGCCGCACTCATCCTGGTCCGGCTGGCCGCGGCCCGCGCCGACGTGACCCGCGCGGTCGCGCCGCCCGGCCGCCTCGTCGTCGGGCTAACCCCGCTGGCCTGGTCGTCACGGGTGTCGCGCGCGCTGACCCGGATCCGTGCCGAGTCGGCCCGCCTGGAGAGCCGGGTGCTGGTCGCCGACCGGGACCGGATCGTCGCCGCGTCCGCCACCGGTGAGATCGACATCGCCCTGATCGACGGATTCACCGCGCCGAACGACCCCCTGCCGCTCCCGGTGGCCGGGGCGGTCGGGGTGGCCGAGGACGGGGCCGTGGTGGCGCTTCCCCGCGATCATCCGCTGACCGGGCGCCGGACTCTGGAACTCGCCGACCTCGCCGAGGCGTACTGGATCGACGCTCCCGTGGTGTCACCGCTGGCGGGCCTGCCGGTCGACGGCCTGCACACCGGGTTGCGTTACGAGGGAGCGGACGTGGCGGTGCTGCTGGGCCTGATCGAGGCGGGACACGGCCTCTCGATCCTGCCCTCGAGCGTGGGGACCGGGGTCGTGCTGCCCCGTCTGGTCCACCGGGTCGAGCTGCTGGCCACGCCGGGCGCCGGTGACCCGGCGACCCGGCTCAGCGAGCTTCTCGCAGGCCCTTGAGCAGGGCGATGTCGGCGGCGTGGCCTTCGTGCTCGACCGTCGGCGTCTCCACGATGACCGGGATGCCCTCGGTCGCCGGATGGGCGAAGAGCTCGGCGAACGGCGCCGTGCCGATCCGGCCCTTGCCGATCGTCTCGTGCCGGTCCCGCGTCGAGCCGCACTCGTCCTTCGAGTCGTTGGCGTGGATCAGCTGCAGCCGGCCCGGCCCGGCCGCCGCGACGAGCGCGTCCAGGGTCGCCGTCATGCCACCCGGGGTGACCAGGTCGTGCCCGGCCGCCCACGCGTGGCAGGTGTCGAAGCAGACGCCCATCCAGGGGTGGTTCTCCACCGCCGCCAGATAGGGCTCCAGGTCCTGCACCTTCGACGCGAGGCTGCGTCCACCGCCGGCGCTCGGTTCCACGAGCAGTTTCGGCAGGCCCTCGGCGGCCGCCCGGTCGAGCAGCGGCAGCAGGCACTCGTGCAGCTGGTGCAGCGCCTTCTCGCCGTGCTCCTCGTCGACCGAGCTGCCGGCGTGATAGACGACCGCGGTGGCGCCGATCGCCTTGCCCCGGTCCAGGGCGTGCGCCAGCGTGGCGACCGATCGCTCCACCGTCAGCTCGGTCGGCGAGCCCAGGTTGACCAGCAGGGAGGCGTGGATGTACGCGGGCAGACCGCGCTCACCGATGCCGTCGCGGAACAACACGTCCTGTTTCGGGTCGCCCGGAGGCAGGGCCCAGCCGCGGGAGTTGGAGACGTACACCTGGAGGGTCTCGGACCCCGCGGCGTCGACGTAGGGGAGGGCCGCTTTGGCCAGCCCTCCCGACGTCTTGGTGTGCGACCCGATCCGCTGGCTCACAGGAAGCAGACCAGTTGTACGACGCTGCCCGGCGGCACGGGTGTGCCCGGCCCGGGGTTCATCTGCCGGGCGGTGGCGTTGGGGTCGCCGTTCAGCTGTGCCTGAAGTCCCAGAGCCTGGAGCGCGGCGGCCGCCTCCTGGCACGGGCGGTTGGTCACGTCCTGCAGGACCACCTGCGCGGGACCCCGGCTGATCCGGAGGGTGACCTGGGCGTTCTTCTCCACGCCGGTGCCCGCCTTGGGTGTCTGGCCGATCACCTCGTCGGCCGGCTTGTCGCTGTCCTCGAACTGTTCGGCCACCTGCAGGCCGCGCTGAGCGAGGATCGTCCGGGCGTTGTTGATGTTCTCGCCGACCAGGTCGGGGATGACGATCGGGGCCTTGCCCTTGCTCAGGATCAGGGTGACGGTGTCGCCCGGCTTGAGCTCGGTGCCGGCCTTCGGCTCGGTGGACAGCACCACGCCCTCGGCCGCCGTGTCGCTGTACTGGCCCTTGCCCTGTTTCACCTTCAGCTTGATCGCTTCCAGCTGGGCCTTGGCGAAGGCCAGCTCCTGGCCCTCCAGCTCCGGAACCGGGTGCACCTCGGGGCCGAGCGACAGGATGATCGTGATGTTGTCGCCCTTGACGATCTTGTCGCCCGGGCCGGGGTCCTGGATCTTGACCGAGCCCTTCGGCAGGTTCGGGTCGAACTGGCCGTCACCGACGATGACCTGGAAACCCTGCTGCTTCGCGTACGCCACGGCCTGCTCCTGGCTCATCGTGAGCAGCTGCGGGGCCTCGGTGTAGCGGCCGAGCGTCACCCACCAGGTGCTGCCCAGGACGACCAGTGCCATCACCGCGATCAACGAGGTCAGCACGACCCGGCGCCGGTCGGAGAAGAAGCCGGCCAGCCCGCCGGCGGGTACCGCGGCCCGGCGGTGCGGCACGGTGCGGCCGCCCTGTTCCGGCAGCCGGGCCCAGGTCGGCCGGTGCGACGCCTGATAACTGGTGCCGGCCGGAACCGGTGGCACCAGAGCGGTCGCGTCGGCCGACGGAATGGCCGGGACGATCCGGGTCGCGTCGGTGGTGCCGGGAGCGCCCGGGACCTGACGCAGCAGCGCGGTGTCGGCGTGCGTGACGCCGAGTCCCTCGCGGGTGGTCTGGACCTCGGTCAGGAAGGCGCCGGCGTCGGTCGGCCGGGAGCCGGGGTCGCGCCGGGTGGCCCGGGCGACGAGGCGGTCCAGGACCGTGGGCAGGCCGGGGACGATCGACGAGGGCGCCGGGACGTCGTTGTCGACGTGCTGCCAGGCCACCTCGACCGGCTCGGCGCCGTCGTACGGCACACGACCGGTGAGCATCTCGAAGAGCACGACGCCGGCCGAGTAGACGTCGGTGCGGGCGTCGGCGTGCCCGTTCTGCACGAGCTCCGGCGCCACATAGGCGACCGTGGCCATGAGCTGGCCGGTGTCGTCGACGGTGCTCGCCTCGATGGCCCGGGCCAGACCGAAGTCGGCCACCTTGACCACCGCGTCGACCAGATCGGCCGTGCCGCCGCTGGGCGCCTCGGCGACCAGCACGTTCTCCGGCTTCACGTCGCGGTGGACCAGGCCGGCGCGGTGTGCGGCGGCGATCGCGGCGAGCATCTGCTCCAGGATCGCCAGGGCCTCGACCGGGCTCAGCCTGGTGCGCTGGCTCAGCAGGTCCCGCAGGGTGCGGCCCTGCACGAACTCCATCACGAGGTAGGGCAGGCCCTGATGGCGGCCCTGGTCGTAGACGGCCACGACGTTCGGGTGGGTCAGGCGGGCGATCGTCTTGGCCTCGTCGGTGAAACGATCGACGAAGTGGACGTTCGTGGCCTGCGACGGGTGGATTATCTTCAGCGCTACGGTGCGCTCAAGCCGCTCGTCGGTGGCCCGGTAGACGGTCGCCATGCCACCACGGGCGACGCGACCGGTGATCCGGTAGCGCCCGTCAATCGTTGTGCCGATCAACGTATCGGCGACTGTGGTGTCCATCGGCGTGAAGTGTATGTGTCTTTCCAGTGGGGGTGACCCAGGATGTCACAGCTGAGTCCAAACGGGTACCCAAACGCGTCTGACCTGCACCGATTGACGTGGAACCCTTTCACATAAGGCGAAATACCGGTTTTGTCAGTGCCGGTTCCGATGGTGATGACCGTCACTGGCTGGCAGGGATGGGCTCGGCTCGGCCGAACTCGGCGAGACCTCCGTGGAGGGGGAGGCGGACACGGGCACCGAGGGGGGCGGCGCGGTCGGCGTCGGTACCGGCGGTGTCTCGCAGTCGCACTCCGGCGAGCGGGTGACCGGCACCGTCGCCGGCCTGCTGGTCCGGCCCGTGACGGGGCCGGCCGCGGTTGCTGCCGGGAGCGTGGTGACGGCGGTTGCCGGTGCCGGCGCCCGTACCGCCGCCGGTGGTGTCGTCCCGCGGGGTTTGCGCGGAGCCGCCGGAACGCCGCCCATCCCGGCGTTGCCGCCCGTGCCCGTCCCGGTCCCGGCCTCCGTCCCGGCCGCCGGCGGCAGCGCGGCCGCGACCGCCGGAGCGGGGGTGTCGGTCATCCGGCCGGCGAAGGCGGTGGTCGCGACGAGATACGACCCGGCCGCCCCGCACGCGGCGAGTGCACAGAACGCGCTGATCGCGACCAGTCGCCGCGGCGGCCGCGCGTCGGTCTCCGGCGGCTGGGCGGGCAGGTCCACCAGCGATCCGGGGAACGTGTTCATCCCGGTCGAGGTGACGTCCGGGCCGGCCCCGGAACCCGGGCACGGGCGATGTCCCAGGTCGTAACGGATCGACCGCCATGCTCCGGCCATCTCGCCACGGATGCTTCGCCACAGGCTCATCAACTGTTCTCCGATCTGGTCTGGCACGCTGTACCGGTGACCGAACCCGTGACTACCGGCCCCACCGGCTGGATCACCCTGCCAGATGTGTCCGAAAAGCTCGGTTTGTCGATCAGCAAGGTGCACCAGCTGATCCGCGAGCGCTCGCTCCTCGCGGTCCGCCGTGACGGCATCCGGGTGGTGCCCGCCGAACTGGTGGCGAACGAGACCGTGCTCAAGCACCTGCCCGGTGTGCTGACCCTGCTCCATGACGCCGGGTACAACGACGAAGAAGCCCTCCGGTGGCTCTACGAGCCCGACGAGACGCTCGGCGGCAACGCGGCGATCGCCCTCGGCGGCGACCGGGCACGAGAGGCCAAGCGGCGCGCGCAGGCCCTCGGCTTCTGACCGGGCGGAAAACCTTCTGCGGGTACGAGGTGGGCGCGGCCGTCCTCAGACGGACCGGCGGACCGCCGCGTCGGCCAGCGCGCGGAGCACCGTACGTGCCTCGCCGTCGATCGGCGCCCGTTCCAGGGCGGCCAGCGCCTCGCCGTTCAGCGTGTCGATGCGGCTCTCGGTCGCGGCCAGCGCCCCGCAGTCCCGGATCATCGCCCGCAGCCGTTCCACGCCCGCGTCGTCGAGCAGCGGGTCGCCCAGCGAGCGGTCCAGCTCGTCGCGGCCCGCCTCGTCGAGCGCACCGAACGCGCACGCCACCAGATAGGTCCGCTTGCCCTCGCGCAGATCGTCCCCGGCCGGCTTGCCGGTCTGCGCCGGATCCCCGAACACGCCGAGCACGTCGTCGCGCATCTGGAACGCCTCGCCGAGCGGCAGCCCGAACGCCGTGTACGAGGTGAGGATCTCCGGGCCGCCCCCGGCGAGTGCCGCGCCCAGCAGCAGCGGGCGTTCCACCGTGTACTTCGCGGACTTGAACCGGGCCACCTTGCCGGCCCGCTCCGGCGACGTGTTCCCGGTCGCCTGCGTGTGCACGTCCAGGTACTGCCCGACGGTCACCTCGGTGCGCATCCGGTCGAAGACCGGCCGGGCCCGGGCCAGGTCGGCCAGCCCCATCCCGGAGGTGTGCAGCAGCTGATCCGACCACACCATGGCGAGGTCGCCGAGAAGCACCGCCGCCGAGTCACCGAAGCCGGTCGCGGTACCGCGCCATCCCTCCGCCCGGTGCAGCAGCTCGAACCGCCGGTGCACCGACGGCTCCCCGCGCCGGGTGTCCGACCGGTCCATCAGGTCGTCGTGGATCAGGGCGCTCGCCTGCACCAGCTCCAGCGCCGAGACCGCGGCCACCACCTCGTCCGAGTCGACGCCGCCGGCACCCCGGAACCCCCAGTAGGCGAACGCCGGCCGCAGCCGCTTGCCACCACCGAGCACGAACGCCGACACCGCGTCCGCCACCTCGGCCAGCGCCCGGTCGATCTCCAGCAGGTGGGCCCGCTGGCCACCGAGGAACGCGGAGAGGGCCTTGTCGACACGCGGCCGCAGACCGGCCGACTCGAGCGGAGAAGTCGTCACCCTTCGAGACGCTATCTCGTACCGCCGGGACGCGATCGACCAGATCACTCGCTTCCACCCCGCGGTCCGGCCGGCCGGCTCGGTAGGGTGACGGGGTGTCTCTCGGTCTACCCTCCCGGCTACCCGGTACGCCGTCCGTCGGCGATCTGATCCGCGACCCGGCGCCGGCGTTCTCCTTCGAGTTCTTCCCGCCGAAGACGCCGGCCGGTGAGCAGTTGCTCTGGCAGGCGATCCGCGAACTGGAGTCGCTGCGCCCGAGCTTCGTCTCGATCACGTACGGAGCCGGCGGCACCACCCGGGACACCACCGTCGCGGTGACCGAACGCGTCGCCACCGAGACCACCCTGCTGCCGATGGCGCACCTCACCGCGGTCGACCACTCGGTCGCCGAGCTGCGCAACGTCATCGGCCGGCTGGCCGGCGCCGGCATCAGCAACATCCTCGCCGTCCGCGGCGACCCGCCCGGCGACCCGACCGGCGAGTGGGTGCGGCACCCCGAGGGCGTCCTGTACGCCGAGGACCTGGTCCGGCTGATCCGCGAGTCCGGCGACTTCAGCGTGGGGGTGGCCGCGTTCCCGTACAAGCACCCGCGCTCGGCCGACGTGGAGAGCGACACCCGCGCCTTCGTCCGCAAATGCCGGGCCGGCGCGGACTTCGCCATCACCCAGATGTTCTTCGACGCCGACGACTACCTGCGCCTGCGCGACCGGGTCGCCGCGGCCGGCTGCGACACCCCGATCCTGCCCGGCGTCATGCCGGTCACCCGGATGGCCACCATCGAACGGTCGACGCAGCTCTCCGGCGCACCGTTCCCGCCGGCCCTGCTGTCCCGCTTCGAACGGGTCGCCGGCGACGAGGCTGCGGTCCGTGCACTCGGCATCGAGACCTGCGCCGAAATGTGTGCCCGGCTGCTCGCCGAGGGCGTCCCCGGCATCCACTTCATCACCCTCAACCGCTCCACCGCGACCCGCGAGGTCTGGCAGCACCTGGCCCCCGCCGAGATCGCCGCCGCCGCCTGACCATGACCCCGACCGGCCCGTCGTCACCCTCCGAGCCGCCACCGCCTCGGCCGGCGTCGGCGTCCTCGTCCGGCCGGCCTGCATCGGCTGCTGTGCCTCCGGCCGCTTCCGCTTCGCCGGCTGCTGTGCCTCCGGCTGCGTCCGCTTCGCCGGCTGCTCTGCCTCCGGCCGCGGGGTCCGCTTCCCCTGCTGCTCCGTCTCCGGCTGCGGGTTCCGCCTCGCCGCCCGGCACGGGAGCCGTTCTGGGGTGGGACGAGTACGTCGAGGTCTGGTCGGGGCTCCACGGCGGCTTCGACCCGCGGACCGCCTCCGCTGTGGTTCGCGGGTGGGTGCTCTGGGCGTACCGGATCGGGGTTCTGCTCGGCCGTAACCGGGTCGCACCGCTCACGGTGACCGTCGCCGGGCTGCTGCTCTGCCTCGCCGTGCCGGTGGTGATCGGACTCGGTGGCCCGGCCGGAATGGTGGCGGGTGCGGTCCTGGTGCTGCTGGCCGCGATGGCGGACGGGCTCGACGGAGCGGTCGCGGTCGTCACCGGGCGGGTGACCAGGATCGGACATGTGTACGACTCGGTCGCCGACCGGCTCGGCGAAGCGGCCTGGCTCACCGCGTTCTGGCTGGCCGGAGTGCCTGCCTGGCTCGCCGTCGGGACCGGCGCGGCGAGCTGGCTGCACGAGTACCTGAGGGCCCGCGCCACCACCGCCGGGATGACCGAGATCGGAGCCGTCACGGTGGGTGAACGCCCGGCCCGCGTCTCGGTTGCCGTCACCGCCCTGATCCTCGCGCCGATCGCCGCGCTGCTCGCACCCGCCTGGACCGTCGTGGTCCTCACCGCGGCCGCCGGGATCTGGCTGCTGCTCCAAATCGTCGGCCTGGTCCAGCTGACCACCGCGGTCCACACCGCCCTGCGCTGAGGCACCCGCGTTTTATTCAGTTGTCGGTGATCGATGTCGCGCCTATTTTTTCCTCAGCGGATCCGGCCGGGGTGGAACGCCTCTGAGCTGTGATTTCGCTATTGCGCAAACGATTTTCCGGGGGGTGACGAAATGAGTGCGGTTCTGGTTCTGAACGCCGACTGCGGGCCGCTGCACCGGGTCAGCCTCCGGCACGCGATCCGGATGCTGTTCCGTCAGGTCGCCGTGGTTCACGAGGCCCAGCCGGACACGCGGATCGGGGTCTACCCGGTGCCGACCGTGGTGCGGCTGGTCTCCTATGTGGTGACGCGGTGGCGGCGCGGGCGGGGTCCGGGCTGGTCGCGGGCCGGTGTGCTGGTGCGGGACGGGCGGAGGTGCGCCTACTGCGGTGCTGCCGCCTCGACCATCGACCACGTGCTGCCGCGGTCCCGTGGCGGCCGTAACGAGTGGCTGAACACCGTGGCGGCCTGCGAACGCTGCAACAACCGCAAGGGCGACCGTACCCCCGCCGAAGCGCGCATGCCGCTGCGGACGACGCCGTTCGCCCCGGTCTGGACGGCGTTTCTCTGATCCGGTCCGCCGAGCCGGTCCATTGCGGACCTTGCCTCGGCGGCGTATTCCCCTCTACTTTCCTCCATCGGCGGCCGGCGGGTTTACACGGGGACCCGCCGGCCGCCCCCTTCGTCGCCGCCGGATTGCACGCATGGCCCGCCGGCCGCCCTCTTCGTAGTCGGCGGGCTTGCACGGATGCCCGCCGGCCGCTCTCTTCGTCGCCGGCATTTTTCTGTCGCCGGTAACTGAAGCGGGAGCTGTTAGTGTCAACGTAAGTTTGACAACTTGTGGGGGTTGCCTTGGCAGAACTGGAGGGGCTGCGCGGCATCCGGGCCCGGCGAGCCGCTCTCGACGCCGAGGAACTGGAGTTGATCGACCGGGCCCGGCGTTCCGGCGGGACCTGGCCGGAGATCGCGGCGGCGCTCGGTCTCGGCAGCCGCCAGGCGGCGGAGCAACGCCGCCTCCGACTGGCCCGGGCGGCGGAGCGCGACTCGCTGCCGCGTCGTTGGGAGCTCGATCAGGCGTACGGGCGAAGTGCCGTTGATCTTCGGAAATGTGCTGTGGAGCTGCACCGGAGGATCGGCGCGGACCGGCGCTGGGACGACCGCTTCCGTCGGGCGGCCCTGGTCCGGGAGACGCTCGCGGCCGCCCCCGACGCCCCCGCCGGTGCTCTCCACGATCTGGTCACCGTGGTCCTGGCCGATCTGGCAGCTCCGGACGTGCCCGTCCTTCCCGGTCCGCTGCGTGCGGCGGTCAACCGCCTGCGCGGGGCCGCTGCGAGCTATACTTGAGTCGATTGCCCTCAACTATGCCCAGCGGGCATCATCGCTGAGCGCTGCCGAGGCCCCTGAGGTAGGTGAGGACGTCGGCCGGGTCATGGGTGGCACAGCCGATGTAGTTGTCCGGCCGGACCAGGAAGAGCGTCGGTGTGGCCGTGTCGTACATCGCGGCCGCCTCGGTCACATGACGGACCGGAACCGGAAGCTCCGGCAGCTCTCCGGTCCAGCCGACAGCCAGCAGGGTGGCGTGCGGCCCCGCAGCAGGTCGAAGACGCGGCTGTTCGTGAGCGGCGCGTCCGGGGCACGGTCGCCGGCCCGTACCGCACCGGGTTGTGGCCGATGTTCCGCCGCCAGGGTCGTGCCCCGGTAGTTCAGGGACAGCTGCCGCAGTACGGGGTCGTCCCGGCGCATGGCGTCCTCCTCACCGTCGGCGTGGCGCCGGTGCAGCCGGGTGCTGATGCCGAGGACGGCCGCAGCGACCGGCAGGCGTTCCTCCTCGTAGGTGTCGAGGATCGTGGAACTGCCGGTGGCGAGCTTCCAGCCGAGGTTGTAAGCGTCCTGGATGCCGGTGTTCAGTCCTTGCCCACCGGCCGGTGAGTGCACGTGGGCGGCGTCGCCGGCGAGGAAGACGTCGCCGTCGCGGAAGCGGGACGCCATCCGGACGTTGGCGCGGTACTCGGACGTCCACCCCACCTCCGTCACGGTGATCGACGGGTCGACGGCGGCCACGAGCCCGGCAGGGGAGAGCGGCGACGCCGGTGCGGTGAGCTGGAACCAGTCGGTGCCCGGCAGTGGGCACAACCCGAGGCGGAAGGTGCGCTCCGGGCCCGGCCACACGTGCCAGTGGTCGCGGTCCAGGCCGGTCAGGCGGACGTCGGCAACGAGCATCCGCTCCTCCTCGTGGGTCTCGCCCTCGAAGCCGATGCCGAGCAGCTTGCGGACGGTGCTGCCGCCCCCGTCGGCGCCCACCACGTACCGCGCGTCGACCGTCTCCCCGGTGTCCAGGGTGACCCGCATGCCGCCGTCGATCCGGGTGAGGCCGGTCAGGCCGGTGCCGAGTTCGACCGCGATGCCGTCGGCGAGCAGTTCCGAGGTCCGCCACTGCGGGATCATCAACAGGTTCGGATACGGCACGGACGGCACCGGGTCGTGCAACTCGTCGAGGCGGAACTCGTGGGTGCCGCCACCGGGCAGATGGGCCCGCAGCGGCGGGTAGGCACCGCCGGCGGCCAGGAACCGGGAGATCAGGCCGAGGTCGTCGAGGATCTCCAGGGTGCGCGGCTGGAGCCCTTTGGCGCGGGAACCGTCGAACAGCTTTGGTGACCTGTCCACGATCCGGTAGGGCAGGCCGTACCGGCCGAGCTGGCGGGCGAGCGTGAGGCCGGTCGGGCCGGCGCCCACGATCACGGTCAGCCCCGTCTCGGTGAATATTAATTCAGTGAACATAAATTCACCGTACGGCCGGCTGATAATCTCCGTCAAGTGGTGATGGGCACGCGAAAGCAGCAGGCGGCACAGACCGAGGCGGAACTGAAGGCGGCCGCGATCCGGGTGTTCGAGCGGGTGGGCTACCTGAACACCAAGATCACCGACATCACGGCCGAGGCCGGGCGCGCGACCGGATCGTTCTACAAGCACTTCGCGAGCAAGGAGAAACTGCTCGAGTCGCTGCTGGCCGACCTGCTCGCCGAGGGGGACGCGAACGCGGAGCTCCCCAGCCACCTGGACGACTTCCGGGACCGGGAGGCGGTCCGCTGGCACGTCGCGGTCTTCTGGGACTTCTACGGCCGGCACCGGGCGGTGATGTCGGCGCTGCAGCAGGCCGCGATCGTCGACGAGGAGTTCGCGCGGCGCAGCCGGGAGATGCTCGAACCGGACCTGCACCACATCGCCGGCCATCTAGCCGGTCTCGACCTGCCGGGGGACCCGCTGGTCGCGGCGTCGTTCTTCACCGCGACACTCTCGTCCGTGGCCGCCGGCTGGTTCGCCGGCACGGGCCCGGCCGCCGGCGAGCGGGAGATCATCGAGAGCCTGACGACGTTCCTGCACCAGGGCCTGGGCGCCCGCTGACACAGAGCCCTCCGTTGCGAGACCGCTGTCCCAGCACCCGGCCCCAGCCAGCTGCGCAAGGCCGCTGTCTCAGCGCCCTTAAGACAACGCTGGTGTCCAGCCGGTTTTGGTGGCTGTGCGGGGCCGCTGTCTCAGGGGGTTGAGGCAGCGGTGGTGTCCGGCTGGGGGTGGGTGGAATGGGTGGAAGATGCGGATGCCCGGCACGTCGTCGTGCCGGGCATCCGGAGAGAGCCGGGTACCGGGCACGCCGTTGTGCCCGGTACCTGGAGTCGCGGAAGCGATCAGTGCTTGGTGATCGCCTTGCGGTAGTCGCTGTTGAGGCGGCCGATGAGGCTCAGCGGAATGCCCTTGGGGCAGACCGTGGTGCACTCGCCGGCGTTGGTGCAGCCACCGAAACCGGCGTCGTCCTGCGCCTGGAGCATGTCGATGACGCGGCTGTCACGTTCGGGCTGGCCCTGCGGCAGCAGACCGAGGTGCGCGATCTTCGCGGCGGTGTACAGCATCGACGAGCCGTTGGGGCAGGCCGCCACACAGGCGCCGCAGCCGATGCAGGTGGCCGCCTCGAACGCGGCGTCCGCGTCCTTCTTCGGCACCGGCGTGGCGTGGGCGTCCGGGGCGGTGCCGGTGGGGGCGGTGATGTAGCCACCCGCCTGGATGATCTTGTCGAACGCGCTGCGGTCGACGACGAGGTCCTTGATGACCGGGAAGGCCGAGGCGCGCCACGGCTCGACGTCGATCGTGTCGCCGTCCTTGAACTTGCGCATGTGCAGCTGGCACACCGTGGTGGCCTTCTCCGGGCCGTGTGCCACGCCGTTGACCACCATGCTGCACATGCCGCAGATGCCCTCGCGGCAGTCGTGGTCGAACGCGATCGGGTCGTCGCCGTTGAGAATCAGCGTCTCGTTGAGTACGTCGATCATCTCGAGGAACGACGCGTCGGGGGAGATGCCCTTGACGTCGTAGGTGACCATCTTCCCGGCAGCCGAGGGGCCGGCCTGACGCCACACCCTGACCTTGATGTCCATTACTTGTAGCTCCGCGTGCTCGGGTGGACGTACTCGAAGTTGAGGTCCTCCTTGTGCAGGACCGGCTTGCCGTCGGCGCCGAAGTACTCCCACGCCGCGGCGTAGCTGAACTCGTCGTCGTGGCGCATCGCCTCACCGTCCGGAGTCTGCGACTCGGCCCGGAAGTGACCGCCGCACGACTCCCGCCGGTGCAGCGCGTCGATGCACATGAGCTCGCCCAGTTCGATGAAGTCGGCGACCCGGCCGGCCTTCTCCAGGTTCTGGTTGAGCTCCTCGCCCTTGCCCGGCACCTTCACCCGGCTCCAGAACTCCTCCTTGAGCGCCCGGATCAGGCCGATGGCCTTCGTCAGGCCCTCCTCGGTCCGCTCCATGCCGCAGTACTCCCACATGATCTGGCCGAGCTCGCGGTGGAACGAGTCCACGGTGCGGTCGCCGTCGATGGAGAGGAACCTGGCGATCCGGTCCTCGACCTGCTTGCGGGCCTCCACAACCGGGGCGTCCGACTCGGTGACCTTGGGAAACGGTCCGGCCGCGAGGTAGTTGCTGATCGTGTTCGGGAGCACGAAGTAGCCGTCGGCCAGACCCTGCATCAGCGCCGACGCGCCGAGCCGGTTGGCGCCGTGGTCGGAGAAGTTGGCCTCACCGATCACGAACAGGCCGGGGATCGTCGACTGCAGGTCGTAGTCGACCCACAGGCCGCCCATCGTGTAGTGCACGGCGGGGTAGATACGCATCGGCGTCTCGTACGGGTCCTCGCCGGTGATCCGCTCGTACATCTCGAAGAGGTTGCCGTACTTGGCCTCGACGGCCTTGCGGCCGAGCCGCCCGATCGCGTCCGCGAAGTCGAGGTAGACGCCGAGACCACCGGGGCCGACACCGCGGCCCTCGTCGCAGACGTTCTTGGCGGCCCGGGAGGCGATGTCACGGGGCACCAGGTTGCCGAACGACGGGTAGATCCGCTCCAGGTAGTAGTCGCGGTCCTCCTCGGGGATCTCGCCGGCCGGCTTCTGGCAGTCCGCGGCGTTCTTGGGCACCCAGACCCGGCCGTCGTTGCGCAGCGACTCGGACATCAGGGTCAGCTTCGACTGGTGCGAGCCGGACTCCGGGATGCAGGTCGGGTGGATCTGCGTGTAGCAGGGGTTCGCGAACAGCGCGCCCTTGCGGTGCGCCCGCCAAGCCGCGGTGACGTTGCAACCCTTGGCGTTCGTCGACAGGAAGAAGACGTTGCCGTACCCGCCGGAGGCGAGTACCACGGCGTCGGCGAACTCGGTCGTGATCTCACCGGTGACCATGTCCCGCACGACGATGCCGCGGGCCTTGCCGTCCAGGACGATCACCTCGAGCATCTCGTGCCGGGCGTTCATCTCGACGTTGCCGAGGCCGATCTGCCGCTCCAGAGCCTGGTACGCGCCGAGCAGCAGCTGCTGTCCCGTCTGGCCCCGGGCGTAGAACGTCCGGGACACCTGGGTGCCACCGAACGAGCGGTTGTCGAGCAGGCCGCCGTACTCACGGGCGAACGGGACGCCCTGCGCCACGCACTGGTCGATGATGTTCACGCTGACCTGGGCGAGCCGGTAGACGTTCGACTCGCGGGCGCGGAAGTCGCCGCCCTTGACCGTGTCGTAGAAGAGCCGGTACACGGAGTCGCCGTCGTTGCGGTAGTTCTTCGCGGCGTTGATGCCACCCTGCGCGGCGATCGAGTGCGCACGGCGCGGGCTGTCCTGGTAGCAGTACGACTTGACCCGGTACCCGGCCTCGGCCAGGGTCGCCGCGGCCGAGCCGCCGGCCAGACCGGTGCCCACCACGATCACGGTCAGCTTGCGGCGGTTGGCCGGGTTGACCAGCTTGGCGGAGAACTTGCGCCGCTCCCAGCGGGTCTCGACCGGTCCGTCCGGGGCGGCCTTGTCGAAGACGGGTTCGCCCTCGGTCCAGAAGTCGTTAGCAGTCATGATCAACCCACCAATCCGGTCAGGACCGCGACGGGCACCGACAGGTACATCGCGACGAGGATCACCGAGAGGGTCAGCGCGATGGCCTGGGCCCGGCGCTCGCCCTTGGTCGTCTGCTGGCCGAGCGTGCGGAACGCGCTCCAGATGCCGTGCCGCAGGTGGAAGCCGACGGCCACTACGGAGACGACGTAGAAGAGCGTCACGTACCAGCGCTCGGGAGCGAAGTCGGCGATCACCCGGGCGGACGGGTCCGAGTCGCCGCCCTCCGGGTTCAGGTGGCCCGTGGTCAGGTCGAGGATGTGGTAGACCACGAACAGCAGGATGATCACACCACCCCAGCGCATGGTGCGCGCGGCGTAACTGCCCTGGATCTTCGGCCGGTGCGCGTACTTGACCGGGCGCGCCTTGCGGGCGCGGACGGTCAGGACGGTCGCCGCCCAGATGTGCAGGCCGATCGCGACCAGCAGGCCGACCCGCTGGATCCAGAGGAACCACGCGTGCGGCAGCAGGGGCGTGCCGAGCCCTCGCAGCCATTCCGCGTAGTGGTCGAAGTCCGTCGTGCCCACGAAGAGCTTGAGGTTGCCCGCCGCGTGCGCGAAGAGGAACAGGACCAGCAGCGCGCCGCTGACCGCCATGATCACTTTGAGGATGACCGACGAGGGCCGGACCGACTTCCGCGGCGTGGGGCGTGCCGTCGCACCCGCCGCGTTGGTCGTCTTCGGAATAGGAGTGTCTACCGCCACAAGCTGAAAGGTAGAAAGTCTCTGGCCATTCGTCTAATGCATGCTGGTGCCCGCCTCCATAGCTATAAGCTATTAAGGTGCAGCTGCAACAACTCCGGTACTTCGTAGCGGTGGCAGAGACCCGACATTTCACCCAAGCAGCGGACGAATTGGGCGTCTCGCAGCCAACGCTGAGTAAGCAGATTCACACCCTCGAGACTTCGCTCGGCGCGCCGCTGTTCGAGCGGATCCGAGGCGGCGTGACCCTCACGGTAGCCGGGGAGACCCTGCTCCCGCTGGCGCAACGCATGATCGCGGACGCCGACGCGGCCCGGGACGCGGTCGCTGACATCATCGGCCTCCGGCGAGGGGACGTACGCCTCGGCGCCACCCCCAGTCTCTGCTCCTCGCTGGTGCCGGGAGTGCTCCGGGCGTACCGCGCCGAACATCCCGGCATCTCCCTGCACGTCACCGAGGGCAGCTCGCAGGACATGATCGCCGACCTCCTCGCGCACTCGCTCGACATTGCCCTCATCGTGCAGCCCGAGCACGGCGTCGACCCCGCGCTGGAGACCACCGAACTGCTGCGGGAGAGTCTCGTCGTGGCCTCGGTCGCGACCGGCCCGTCGCCGACCGTGGCCCGCCAGCTCGACCTGGTGGAGCTGCGGCACACCCCGATGGTGATGTTCCGCGACGGCTACGACATCCGGGACGTCACCCTGCAGGCTTGTGAGCGGGCCGGATTCACCCCGAAGTTCGCCGTCGAGGGTGGCGAGATGGACGCCGTGCTCGCCTTCGTCGAGGCCGGCCTCGGGGTGGCGCTGGTGCCGAGCATGGTGCTGACCAACCGGCCGCTGCTGCGGGCCACACCGCTCGCGCCGCCCGGTATGCGGCGCACCATCGCCCTGGCCCACCGCCGGGGAGCGGTCATGTCACACGCCGCGACGGCGCTGCGTGAAGTCGTGATCGAACACTGTGCGGCAACTGTCCACATCGGCTAGTCAAGCGGATGGGCGCGCGTCTAGGCTCCGGATGTGTGGCATGGCGAGTACCGGGAGCCCCGGCTGGTCGAGGTCTACGACGCTGAACACCCGTGGGGCTGGGAGGACGACTTCTTCATGCGGGTCCTCGCTGACCGTACGACCTCACGTGTCCTGGACCTGGGTTGCGGCACCGGCCGCCTGGCGATCGCCATGGCCGGGGCCGGCCACGAGGTGACCGCCGTCGACCTGGCCACGCCCTGCCTGGACGCGGCCCGCCGCAAGCCCGGAGCGGACCGGGTCCGCTGGGTCGAGGGGTCCGTCGAGACTCTGCCACCCCGGGCGTTCGACGTCGCCTTCCTGGTGGGGCACGTCGCCGAGCTGCTGGTCACCGACGAGGAGTGGTCCGCCGCGCTGCGGGCGCTGCGCGACGCGCTGGTCACCGACGGCCGGTTGATCCTGGACAGCCGCGACCCGGTGGCCCGCCCGTGGCAGGACTGGAACCGGCCGGCCACCGAGCGGTCCATCGTGCTCGCCGACGGGTCCGCGGTGCTGGCGTGGACCGAGAGCGCACCGGCGGGCGAGCAGACCGTCTCCGTCGTCCATCACTATCTGTTCCCGGACGGCGCCGAGCTGACCAGTACGGCCGTGCACCGGTTCCGGGACGAGGAAGCCCTCCGTGACTCCCTGCGAACTGCGGGTTTCCGGGTGGAGGAACTCTACGGCGGGTGGAGCCGGGAACCCGCCGGCCTCAGTGAGGACGGCGAACTGATAGTGATCGCGGCCGCCGAACCACGGATGCTTGCATGATGTGCCGCTTTACTTACTGAACCATTGCAGGACATGAATGCCGGACTACTATCCGGCTGGCATCGGTACCGACCTCAACGACGGGGCTAGGTGGCATGTCCGACAACGAGTGGCCAAGGCAGTTGCCCGCGCCGGACCACGGCGAATGGAACGACCAGCCTCAGTCGCGTGGCCGTGTCCTGCTCGCCGCGGCCCTGGTCATCACGGTTCTCCTGGTCGCCGGTGGCGTCGCCTGGCGGCTGATGAGCAACGGGACCGGCGACCCGGCCGCCCAGCCCAGTGCGGCGCCCGTGCCGTCGTTGAGCCGGCCCAGCGTCACCCCCTGCCCCAAGGCCGAGCTGACGGTGGCCGTGGCCCCCGAGATCGAGCCGGTGATCAGCGAGGCGGCCGCCACACTCAAGCCGGCCGGCCAGCGATGCTCCCCGATCGTGGTGCGGGCCGAAGAACCCGGTGTCACCGCCGGCGCCAAGGACCAGCCGGACGTCTGGGTGCCGTCGTCGAGCGTCTGGCTGCGGATCGCGGCCGACAAGAAGAACGTGTACCAGACCTCCGGCGCCACCCTCGCCTGGTCGCCGATCGTGCTGGGGGCGCCGCAGGCGCTCACCGCCCAGTTCGCGACGGACGGCAAGACCTCCTGGACCGGCCTGATCAAGGCGGTGACCGAGGAGCGCGTCCCGGTCGTCACCATGACCGACCCGCTGCTCACCACGACGGGCCTGCTCAGCGTCCACGGCGTGCACGCGGCGACGGCACTGACCACGAAGGACCCGGGAATCGCCCAGCTGCGCGCGCTCACCCTGCGCAGCCGGCTCACCGACGCGGACGCCGACCCGGCCGCCCTGTTCACCGAGATGTCCCGGCAGACCGACGCCGCCGACGCCTCCTTCTCGGTCGGCGTCTTCCCCCTGATCGAGCAGCAGGTCACCGCCTACCAGAAGGGCGGGTACCGGATCCCGCTGACCGCCTCGGTGCCGATCGACGGGCAGGTCTCGGCCGACTACCCGTTCGCGGTCCGCAAAGGCGTCAAGACCCGGCTGGCCGAACAGCTGCGCGCCGCGATCAGCAAGCAGGCCCTGGCGGCGGCAGGGTTCCGTACCGAACCGGCCGCCGGTGGCGTCCGCCTGCCCGACTCGGGGAAGGCACTCCTCGCCACCGCCCGGCAGTGGGCCGGGTTCCAGACCGTGGCCTTCCAGGTGCTGCTGCTGATCGACAGTTCCGGCTCGATGAACGAGAAGGCCGGCACCGGTGCGGGCACCAAGGCGTCGCTGCTGCGGGAGTCCGGTGCCAGCGCCGCCGAACTGTTCAACCCGGAGACCACGATCGGTATGTGGTATTTCGGGGCCAGCGCCACTAGCAACACCGCGCACACCGAGGCGGTCCCGTTCGGGCCGATCACGGCGGCCGTCGACGGCAAGGCCCGGCGCGATGCGCTCGGCGAGGCGATCACCGCCTACCGTCCACAGGCGAACGCCGGCACCCCGCTCTACCAGACCGTGCTCGACGGCATCGCGGACATGCGCGAACGGGTCCAGCCCGGCCGCCCGTCGGTGGTCGTGGTGCTCACCGACGGCACCGACGGTGGCACCAAGTTCTCGATGACCAACCAGCAGTTCCTGCAACGGCTCAACGCGGGGCGGGACCCGGGCCGGCCGGTGCCGGTCATCGCCGTCGGTTACGGCCCGGACGCCAACATGAAGGCGCTGCAGGACATGGCCAAGGCCACCGGCGGCCAGGCGATCGCCGCCCGCAATCCGGCCGACCTGGCCTCCGCGATGGCCAAGGCCTTCCTGGCGGCCCGAACCACCTAGTTTCCTGGCGGCCCGAATCACCTGGTCATCCTCGCGGCCGGACCCTGACAACGGATCAGGCCGGCCCGATCGCGTCGGCCACGATCCGGGCGGACAGGGTCACCATCGGCAGTCCGCCGCCCGGATGCACCGACCCGCCGACCAGGAACAAACCGTCGACCGGGCCGCGGTTGCCGGGCCGCAGCAGGCCACCCGCGGTGCCGTAGATCGACCCGCCCGGTGCTCCGGTCGCCTCGGCCAGGTCGGCAGGCGTACGCGTCTCGGCGAACTCCAGCCGGTCCCGGACATCAAGACCACGCCGGGCCAATACGTCCAGGACATGCCGGGCGTACGCGTCGGCCAGCCCTGGCCGCCGCCAGTCCACAGCGGACACCGCGGTGCCATGGCGTGCCGCGTTGACCAGCACGAACCACGCCTCGCGCCCGTCCGGCCGCACCGCCGGATCGGCGGCCCGGGTGACGAACACCGCCGGGTCGTCGACCGGCCTGACCCGGCGGCCCGGCCGCGGGAAGATCGCGTCGAACTCGGCGTCGTAGTGGCGCGGGAAGAAGACCGTGTGATGCGCCAGTTCCGGCGTCTCGCCGCGGACACCGAGCAGCAGCACGAACCCGCCCAGGCTGCGGTCGGCGAGCCCGGTCAGCCGGGCCGGGCTCGGCAGCAGATCCCGGTACAGGGTGACGGCGTCCACATTGGCCACCACCACGTCCGCCGGCACGAACCGGCCCGATGCCAGCCGGACCCCGCGCACGCCGGTGTCCGCCTCGATCGCCGTGACCTCGGAGCGCAGCTCCACCCGTACGCCCAGAAGATCGCACCGCGCGCGAAGCGCCGCGGCGAGGGTGCCCAGCCCGCCCGGCAGGTACCAGCCACCGTGGGCCAGCTCGGCGTAGGGGATCGCCGCGAGCGCGGCCGGAGCCCGTCGCGGATCGGTGCCGGTGTAGGTCGCGTAGCGGTCCAGCAGCATCCGCAACCGCGGATCCCGCAGATAGCGGCGGCCCAGCCCGCGCAGCGACCGGCCCGGCGCGATCGCCGCGAGATCACCGACCCGCCAGGACAGCCGGGCCAGCGACGCCGCCGACACCGGCCGCTGCAGCACCGATTCCCAGGACGCGTGCCAGATGCGCGCGGCCCGCCGCCAGAACCGGTCCCAGTCCGCCGCCGCGTCCGGGCCGAGCGCGGCAGCGATCCGGTCGAGGAACACCGCGTGATCCGGCGACGAGTCGAGCACCACACCGTCCGGGAAGACATGCCGCACCACCGGATCCAGCGGCTCCGGCCGCAGCCCCAGCTCCAGCTCGTCGAAGACCTGCGGCAGGGTGAGCAGGCTCGGGCCGGTGTCGAAGCGGTAGCCGTCCCGCTCGTACACCGCCAGCTTCCCGCCGACCTCCGCGGCGCGCTCGTGCACCGTCACCCGATGCCCGGCCGCGGCCAGCCGGACGGCGGCGGCCAGCCCGCCCACACCCGCCCCTATCACCACGATGTCACTCACGACAAGATCAAAACCTTTCCTCCGGTACGGGCGGCAACCACCGTTCCCACCCAGCTGTATCGCACCGCTGTCTCAGAACCGTTGAGACAGCGGTGTGGGCCAGCCGCGGGGTCAGAGGGCACGGCCGCGCCACGACAGGCGACCCTGGCGTTTCAGGTGGAACGAACGGGCCACCAGCCAGGCGAACAGGACGACCGAGACCGGGTGCGCGAACGCGTCCGGGAACATCCGGCCGCCGGTGGCCGCGGCACTGACCAGGCGACCGGTGACCCCGAGCAGGTACGCCACCGCGGCCACGGCCGGCCAGGCACCGACCAGGAACGGCACGGGTGCGGCGTACAGCAGAAGAAGCAGGACCACGACGGCGGCCGCGCCGGGCGCCGACCCGAACGACGCCCAGAGAGATTTGCCGTACCCGTCCGCCAGCTCTCGCCAGGACGAATACATGTGACAGGTGGCCAGCCGGGAACCGTCGGCCAGAGCGATCCGCCCGCCGGACCGTTTCACCGCGCGGGCCAGGCCGATGTCCTCCAGGACGTCGTCGCGGACCGCGGCGTGCCCACCGGCCCGCCGGTAGCCGGCCCGGTCCACCACCAGCCACTGGCCCCCGGCGGCAGCAAGCGACGGGCGCGGGGAGCGTTCCATGCCACGCATCGGCAGAAACGTCAGCCACGACCACTGCAGCAGCGGTTGCACCAGACGCCCGGCGCCGACGATTCTCGGGTACGGGGAGAGCAGCGTCACCCCGCTCGACCGGAGAAGAGTCACCGCACCGGCCACCGCGTCCGGCGCCAGCACCACGTCCGCGTCGACGAAGACCAGCACGTCGGCGTCCCCCGCGTCGTCGGCGAGCTGACGGCAGGCGTTCGGCTTACCCAGCCAGCCGTCGGGCAGCGACCCGCCGGTGAGCAGCCGCACCCGCGGGTCGCCGGCCGTCACCGCCCCCACCACGGCAGCGGTGCCGTCGGTGGACCCGTCGTCGAGGACATGGATACGCAGATCCGGGACACCACGCTGGGCCAGCAGCGACTCCAGGCACGGCGTGACCCGGCCGGCTTCGTCACGCAGCGGCAGCAGCACCGCCACTCGCTCGGTCGTGGCGGCGTCCCGGCGGGGGCGGCGCAACAGCAGCGCGTTGACCACGGTGTGCGCCGTGAGCAGCAGCAACGGCAGCAGGACGAGCCAGGCGGTCACAGCCTGCTCTCTCCGGGCGCGGAGGCTGCCGCCCGGTGCTGCCGGGCGCGGAGCAGCAGCAGCGGCAGCACCGCCGCGCCCATCAGCAGCCCGCCCCACACCGCCGAACCCGGCAGGTCCAGGAAGACGGCATGGGCCAGCACCGACGAGAAGTACGTCCACAGCCAGAGCGCCAGCATCGGAGCGTCGGAGTCCGCCGGCGCCGACGCGGTACGCGCCGCCACCGCCGACAACGCCGTCATCAGCAGCACCGCGAAACCCAGCCAGCCCAGATAGTTGCCGACCGGGACACCCGGCACCCCGGGCAGCGCCGGCAGCGGATCGTGCCAGCGCCAATACCCCTCCGCGACCATCTGCGGATCGAGGAACAGATCCCACGCGGCCAGACCGGCGGCAGCCACCCCGATCCGCGCCACCCGTCCCCGCGCCACCCGTAGCGCCGCCAGCCAGGCCGGCCACGCCATCCAGGTCCACGCCAGCGGGATGATCAGCGGCACACCCAGCAGCTTCGGCCCCAGCTGACCCGAATAGTCGTAACTCCCGAACGGGAACCCGGTCGCCACCCCGACCGCCTCCACCGCGAACCCGCCGAGCATCGCCGTACCCACCAGCGCGGCCGCGGCCCGCGGACCCCGGCACAGCAGCGCGTGCGACACCGACAGCACCACGCCGATCAGGACCGTCGCCATGGTCAGGCCGGCCCGTACCCCGCCCTCGGTCAGCGGATAACAGATCTGGGCCAGAACCAGCGCGCCCAGCAGAAACCAGGGAACCGTGCGCAACGGAGTCAGCCGCCGACCATTCCCGGAGCACCCTCGGCCGGCCGTTCCGCAAGCGGAAGCTCCCGGCCCAGAATCGCGAATGCCCGCTCGTCCCCTGGGAACATGAAATTCCGCAGCACATCGGTGAAACCGAAACGCCGATACAGCCGCCACGCCCGCGACTGGAGCTCGTCAGCCTCCGGAGTGGACAGCAGCACCCGCTTGCCGTCCGCCATCGCCAGCAGCGCCCGCAGCTGCCGCGCCCCCACCCCGTGACCCTGGGCCACCGGGCGTACGTGAAGTTCGACGACCTCGAAACAGCTGGTCAGCCAATAGCCGCGGGACGGCTCGTCCAGCGCCGACCGCACCTGGTCGTGCCACCACTGACCGGCCGCCGACGTGTAGCCGTACCCGAAACCGGCCAGCCGGCCCTCCGCGGTCAACGTCGCCACCGCCCGGAAACCCGGCCGCCGCACGTGCGAGCCGATGTAGCCGCGACGCGTCTGCAGCAACTCCTTGCGATAGCCCATCGCCTCGCCGTAGACGGTCACCACGTCGTCGAGCCGGCGCAGCAGATCGTCCGGTTGCCACGCTACGAGCCTCATCGCTCCGTCTGCTCCTCGTCGGCCGGAACCTCGTCGGTGAGGTTCTCGTTCATCCAGCCCAGCACCGTGCGGTCCCCGGCGAGCTCACGCACCGCGAAACGGGCGAACAGCTCCTCCGCGTACCAGTTGTCGGCGGGTGTACGGGCGATCACCGCGCGATGCTCCGGCTGACGGTACGCGAACGCCGTCAGATCCGCCGTGCTCCGCCACACGCTGACCGTCCCCTGCCAGCCGACCGGCGCCTCACCCACCCCGAACCGGGCCAGCAGACCCGGCGCCGCCGTCAACTCCCGCGCCACCGGCCCGATCGCCCGCCAGAAGCGCAGCGCCCGCGCCGGACGCAACCGGGCCCGGGTCAGCGCCACCACCGGGCCGTCCGTTTTGCGCCCGGTCGGCCGGAACGGGCTCCGGCCCGACCACGAACCCCGGCTCACCAGCGGCTCCAGATCGATCCGGGCCTGCCGCTCGGCGATCGCGTCCCACACCGGGAACCGTACCGGCGCGTCGCTCACCGTGATCGCGGCCCAGCGGGTCAGATCCGTGTCACCGGGACCGAAGGTGGAGCCGGTACCCGTACCCAGGAACTTGCCGAACCGGACCGCTGACAGATGCCGGCGGGCGAACGCCATGCGAAGCATGGCGGAACCGACAGCGCGGCGCGGAACCCGCCAGACATGCAGGCTGACCTGATCGTCGGACATCGCGCCACGTTACCCGCCCGGCGGACCGCCGCGACCTCCGCCGGGGTTTCGCTGTGACGCGGACCGGTCCGGGGTCATTCTTACGCGACCTCCGCCGGGGTCCCGGCCGTGACGCGGACCGGTTCGGCGTCGTTCCTACGCGACCTCCGCCGGGGTTCCGGAGGTGACGCGGACCAGTTCGGCATACGTGATCGGGAAGATCGATTGGGGTACGCCCGCGGCCGCCCACACCACCGGGTACTGCTCCAGATCCACGTCGACCAGCGTCCGCACCGGCTTCGGATGCCCCAGCGGGGCGACCCCGCCGATCGCCTGGCCGGTGTGCCGGCGCACGAACTCCGGCGTCGCCCGGCGTAGCTTCGACACCCCCAGCGCGGCGGCCACCTTGGCCGTGTCGACCCGGTGCGCGCCCGACGTCAGCACCAGCAGCGGCTCACCGTCCGCGTCGAAGATCAGCGAATTGGCGATCTGCCCGACCTCGATGCCCAGAGCGGCCGCCGCCGCGGCTGCGGTGTGCACGGCCGCGTCGAGGATGACGATCTCGGCGGCGTCCGAGCCGGCCGACGTCAACGCGTCCCGCACCGCGATCACATTCGGATGGTTGTGCATCCGAACATTCTGCGTCCCGGCCCCCGCACCGGGACATCGTGCCTACGGTCGCGTGGCGGCGACGCTGGCCTCCCACAGCCGGGCGGCCAGCTCCGGGTCCCCGGCGTGCGCGGCCGTGCCGGACAGCCGGTGACCGGCGTAGTAGCCGCCGTTCACCAGCTCCGCCTCCGGGGCGGTGGCCAGCCACACCAGCAGCTCACCGGCTTTCTCCGGAGTCACCAGGAACGGCGCGAACCGGTAGAAGAACCGGGTCACCCGATCGGCACCGAAGTTCGTCCGCACCACACCCGGATGAAAGGACACGCTGAACACATCGGGCCACCGGCGGGCCGCCTCCGCGGTGAACAGGATGTTCGCCGACTTGCCCGCGCCGTACGCCTGCCAGGAATTGAAACGCTCCGGATCACCGGCCAGCGCCTCCGGGTCCGGGCGGCCGCGATGATGCGCGCGGGATGCGGTGTTCACCACCCGGGAACCGGTCAACCGCTCCCGCAGAAGGTTCGTGAGCAGGAACGGGGCCAGATGATTGCTCTGCATCGTCGCCTCGAAGCCGTCCCCGGTCCGCCGGAACCCGTCGACCATGCCACCGGCGTTGTTCGCCAGCACGTCGATCCTCGGGCAGGCGGCCAGCAGTTCCCCGGCCAGCGCCCGGACGTCGTCGAGCCGCTCGAAGTCGGCCCGGAGAACCATCGGCTCACGCCCGCCGCCCGCCGTCCGCACCGCAGCCGCCGCCGCGGCCAGCCGGCCCGGATCCCGCCCGACCAGAACCACCTCGTCACCGCGAGCGGCGAACTGCTCAGCAGCCGCCAGACCCACACCCGAACTGCCCCCGGTAACCACGACCGTCGCCATGTCACCCATCGTATTCACGATCGTCCCCGTGCGGCCCTCGCCGGCCCGTTCCACTCACCTTTTCCACTCGCCGCCGCCTTCTCCGCGATGTTGTGAGGGTGCGGCTGCGGCCGGGGTGCAACCTCACAACATCGTCTGGCTGCGAGTGGTGGTGGTGGGTCTTCGCGGCTTTTACGCATTTTGGGTGGCGGCCGTGTCTTGAGGGCGACCGGATCGGTGTGGGTACGGTGATCGGTGTGTGGATCAAGGTGAGCGGTGCGGTGTCGCGCCGGGCGGCCTGGTGGCTGCTGCTCACCTGTACGGTGATCGGCCTCACCTCGATCCACACTCTCGGGCACGGGCCACTCTCGTCCGTTCTGCACACCGCGCAGTCCTCGGTTCCTGTCGCCTCTGGGGCCGGGAATGCGCATGCCGTTCGGTCGTCCGTCGAGTTGCGGGATGCGGCGGGGTATATGCCGGCCGGCGGGCCGTCGGCGGGGTTGCCGAGTGCGGGGTTGCCGAGTACGGCGGGGGATGCGCTCGGCGGCTTGGTTGCGGCTGGTCCGGTGGATGAGGTGAGGGCTGCGCCTCACGTCGATCTCTTCGACGGCCGTCCGGGGCGGGACGGGGCTTCGTGCGAGCGGGCTGGGTGTTCCGGGGACGGTGGGCGGCATGGCGGGCATGGCGGGGGCGGCGGGCATGGCGGGGCTGTGTGGAACGTCTGCCTGGCGGTGCTCGCCGGTCTGACCGTGCTTCTCCTGCCGGGGTGGCTTCTGCTGCTTCTGCTGCGCGGGCGGAACGGTGGCCGGGCGGGTCGCCGTGCAGCGAACACCGGTGGCCGGACGACACGTGCTTCGCCTCGAACTGCCGGTGTCGGGTTACGGCTGGCCTCGGTGTCGGTGTCGCGCATATAGCGGGAGGCTTTCGCCCCGTTCATCCGTACGCTGACAAAAGGACTTTGATGTTGATGAAACGAATGATGCCGCGCTGTGCAGTCATGGGTGCCGCCCTGGTTCTCACCTTCGCCGTCGCGGGATGCGGCGGTGGACACACCTCCGGGCACTCCGCGGGTTCCGGTGCCACGTCCGTCTCGCCCGCGGTCTCCGGCGCCGTCTTCAACGAGACGGATGTGGCGTTCGCCCAGCACATGGTGGTGCACCACCGGCAGGCGATCGAGATGTCCGCGCTGGCCCCGGAACGCGGCGGTACCGAGGTCAAGGAGCTCGCGGCCTCGATCTCGGCCGCGCAGGGGCCGGAGATCGCCACCATGACCGGCTTCCTCGCCGCGTGGGGGCAGCCTGCCCCGGCGGAGGGGGCCGGGCACGGCGGGGAGCACGCGACGATGCCGGGCATGATGTCCGGCGCCGACATGGCGAAGCTGGCCGCGTCGACGGGGCCGGCGTTCGACGAACTGTTCCTCACCATGATGATCGACCACCACACGGGTGCGATCACGATGGCTCGTGGTGAGATCGACGGCGGCGCCAACCCCGCAGCCAAGGCCCTCGCCTCGAAGATCGTCGCCGATCAGCAGTCGGAGATCGCCGAGATGCAGGCGATGCGGTAACCCTTCCGCTCCGGACGGACACGGGCGGCCGGGCATCACCCGGCCGCCCGTGCGCTTCTCAGTGAGCGTGGTGCTGATGTGTCACCGCGTGTCCCTTGCCCCGGCTGATCAGCCAGCGGTTCACCGGCACCGTCAGTACGAACGCCACCGCCAGCGCGAAGGCGAGCGAGGCCCAGAACACCGGGCTGGCCAGGCCGGCTTCCATGGCGCCCGGCACGGTGAGCATGACCGCGTTGTCGATGATCTCCATGACGGCGATCGACACGGTGTCGGCGGCGAGGGCGAGTTTCAGCGCGGTACGGAAGTCGATGCCCGACCGCCGCAGCGGGCGCATCGTCAGCGCGTAACCGAAAAGGAACGCCAGCGCGACCGCGAGCACCACGGTGGGGCCGGCGGACCAGCCCAGTGCGGTGCCGATCACCATGCCGAGCACCTCGCCGATGGCGCAGCCGGTGAGGCAGTGCAGTGTTGCCTGAACGGCCGTCCGCCACGATGCCGCTGACCCGTGTCCGGTGTGGCCGGTGCTGTGAATCATGGGGTGCCTCCTTCGATACTTCCTGACTCCACCATACCCCCCGGGGGTATCTGTGGGAAGGATGCCGGCACCCGGCCGCCTGTGACGTGAGTCGTCGATCATCCGTTCGAAAAAGGTGGTGGGAGGGGCGTCGAAGGTTGCGTTTTTGTCGGAGGGGGGTGTTAGTCTCTGCAGTAGTTAGAACGGATGTTCGAAAGGGTGTCCGTTCAGCTCCGGGGGCGTGTTTCGCGGCATGCCTCCCGGGTGCGGCGCCCGCGAAGTGCCGCACGCGTGGTCCGGGCATTCGCGGGTCCGGGCCTCGTTCAAGGCAGGCCGTCGCTCGCCGCCCCCGACCCCCGGTGGCGGGCGACGGACCCGCCGGCGGCGCCGGCCGGGTGTGGTGTGGGGAAGCTTCGCACCAGGCCGGCTTGCCGTCGGGCGACCCCCGCGGGTCGTCCACCGGGGCTCCGGCCGCCCGTTGGAGCCCCGGTTCCGGCCCTGCCGATGCGGCATGCTGCGTCTTCCTCCGCAGCGATCGGTTCGACCCACCAACGTCGGATGCGGAACAAGCGAGGAGAAACGACGATGGCGAGCACCACGGCCCCGGGCCTCACGGCGGCTCCCGCTCCGGCACACGCCGGCCCGGCCCCAGCCACCGGCCCCACGCGTGTCCCGGCCCCGGCTGTCGGTCCTGCCCGTGTCCCGGCGCAGGCCGGAGGCCCCGCCGGTGTCCCGGCCCCGGCTGCCGGCTCCACCCGTGTCCCGGCACAGACCGCGGGCCCCGCTCGTGTTCCGGCGCAGGCCGCCGGTGGGTCCCGTGCGGAGGCGCCCACGGTCCCGGCGCACATGCTGCCCCACCGGACTCCCTCTCAGCTGCTGTCGATCGCGCGGCAAGGCCTGACCGAGGCGGCGAACACCGCGCCCGACGGCCTGCGCTACGCGACAGCCCACCTCGCCGCTCTGCGCGCGGCCGCGGCTCTCCTCGCCGCCCGTGCGCGGCCATCGGCTTCGGGCCGCCGGGCCAAAGCGACAAGTGCCTGGTCACTCCTGGTCCTGGTGGCGCCCGAGTTCAGCGACTGGGCCGGCTATTTCGCCCTCGGCGCCAGCAAGCGCGCGGCCGCGGAGGCGGGCATCCCGCACGTGGTGACCGCTCGTGAGGCCGACGACCTGCTCCGGGCCGCCGAACAGTTCGTGACCGTGGCGGAGTCCTCCCTCGGTCTGTCCTACCAGCCGCCACTCGCCGCATGACCAGCCCCGGGATCCCGGTGACCCGGCCGCCCTCTCGCGGTGGGTGACCCCGGCGCTCGGGCCGTGCGTCTCCTGCCGGCTTCGGGTGGCCATGTCTCCGATCCGGAGGAGCGCTGACCGTTCCCGGTCGCCGGACTTTCCCTCCTTCCCGCTGGACGGCTCCTATGCCGCCCACTGAGGCGACGTCCGGGCTCGAGTGCTCCTCAGGGGGTTGTGGCAGCCGTGCGCTGCCGGCCGGGCTCACGGCAGGAGGTCGTGCTCGCGGCAGGAGGTCGTGCTCGCGGCAGGAGGTGCCGTGCTCGCGGCAGGGGGTGGTTCGTGTGACCTGGTCGGTCCGGAAGTGCCGGGCCGGCAGGGGGACCGGACGGCGTCGGCGGTGGGCGGCCCCGGGCATCGGCGCGGTGGCCGGCTGTAACCGGTGGGCCGCCGTGTGGTGGTGCTGAAGGAGTCCGGCCGCGTGACGGGGGTTGCCGTTCGGTGGTGCTTGACGGGGAGCAACAGAGCGGGGCATGACGTGGCAGGGCGCATGATCAGTGGTGCGACCGCCCTCGCGGGACTGGTCCGGACGGCCACCGGCACCGACGAGCCCGGCGTGGACCGGATGCTGCCGGTGGCGGCCGAGCTGAGCGGGCTGTTGCCGGGGCGCGGGTTGCGCCGCGGCGGAACCATCGCCGTCGCGAACGGGCCGGGCCGTCCGCCCGGCTCTCACCATCAGGCCGGCTCTCACCAGCAGGCCGGGTCCTACCGGCAGGCCGACTTCCGGCGGCCGGCCGGTGTGCATCAATGGGCTGACGGGGCAGTCGCCGGCCCGGGGACGGCCACCGGCCGCGGGGCAGTCGCTGGTCCGGGGACGACCACCGGTCGGGGCAAGGCCGCTGATTTCGGTATGGCGGCAGGTCCGGTGACGGCGGCCGGTGGGAGTACGTCGCTCATGCTGGCGTTGCTCGCCGCCGCGTCACGGAACGGGTCCTGGTGTGCTGTTGTCGGGATGCCGTCGCTGGGCGCGCTCGCGGCCGCCGAGAGCGGCATCGTGCTGGAACGGCTCGCGCTCGTCCCGGATCCGGGGCCGGACTGGCCCACCGTGGTCGCCGCCCTGATCGACGGGGTGGACATCGTGGTCACGGCGGTACCCGGTCCGGTGTCGTCGTCGATCATCAGCCGGCTGGCAGCCCGGGCCCGGCAGCGGGGAAGTCTGCTGGTGCCGTTCGGCGACTGGTCCGGCGCGGATGTGACCCTCCGGATCGGCGGCGGCCGGTGGGAGGGGCTCGGCGCCGGGCGGGGACGGTTGCGCCGCCGTGAGGTCACCGTTCTGGCCCAGGGCCGGGGCGCTGCCGCTCGCCCTCGGCAGATCACCATGTGGATGCCCGGTGTCTCGGTGCGTCCCGCCGGCATTCCGGCGGCCCCACAACGTGTCGGGGAGGCCGCTTGGCTGCCGTCGTCGCCTCGTTTCGGGGAGCCCGCGTCGCTGTCGTCGTCGCCTCGTTTGGGGGAGGCCGCGCCGCTGCGCAGTGTCGGCGGGGCCTCGCCGCGGGCCCGTTCCGTGCCCGGGCCGTCGCCGGCCGGGGAACCGGGCCGGCTCCGGGCCGCCGCTGATCAGCCTGCGCTGCCGGGAACTGACGAGCCTCTCCGGAACCGGGCCGATGCCGCGCCGGAGAACGGTGAGCACACGGGGTCACCGGCGATGCCGGAGCGGGCTCCGGGAGTCTGCCCGCCACGGACCGGGCGGGGGGCGTGATGGAGTCGGCGGTTCGTACGTTGCTGGTCTGGTGTCCGGACTGGCCGGTCGTCGCGGCCGAGATCGTGGCGGGTGTGATCGCCTCGGAGCCGGTCGCGGTGTTCTTCGGCAACCGGGTTCTGGCGTGCTCGGACGCGGCCCGGCGCGAAGGGGTGCGGCGAGGACTGCGGAGGCGGGAGGCGCAGGGACGCTGCCCGCAGCTGGTGGTGGTCGAGCACGATCCCGGCCGGGACGCCCGGGCCTTCGAACCGGTGGTGGCGGCGGTCGAGGAGGTGGTGGCCGGGGTCGAGGTGCTCCGGCCGGGGGTGTGCGCCGCCGCGGTGCGGGGGCCGGCCCGGTATTTCGGCGGCGAGGAGATCGCTGCGGAGCGGATCGTCGAGCAGGTGGCGCTGGCCTGTGCGGTGGAGTGCCAGATCGGGATCGCCGACGGAGCGTTCGCCGCCGGGATCGCGGCCCGGACCGGGCGGATCGTGGAGGCCGGGCAGAGCCGGGAGTTCCTGTCGTCCGTACCGATAGGGGCCCTTGAGGAACCGGTCCTGACGGATCTGCTGAAGCGGCTCGGTGTGGTGACCCTCGGGGATTTCGCGGCGTTGCCGCCGGGGGACGTGCTGACCCGGTTCGGGTTCGAGGGGGCGCTGGCGCACCGGCTGGCCTCCGGTGGGGACACCCGGCCGCTCGCGGTGCGTAAGCCGCCGCCGGACCTGGCGGTGGAGGAGACCTACGACGAGGTACTGGACCGGGTGGACGTGGCGGCGTTCGCCGGCCGGGTGCTGGCCGAACGGCTGCACGAGCGGCTTGCGGCGCACGGGCTGGCGTGCACCCGGCTCGGGATCGAGGCGGTGACCGCGGACGGGCAGGAACTGTTCCGGGTGTGGCGGCACGACGGGATGCTGAGCTCCGCGGCGATCGCCGAGCGGGTGCGGTGGCAGCTGGACGGCTGGCTGACCGGGGCGCGGCGCGGGCGGATGGAGCAGCCGACCGCGGGGCTGGTGCGGTTGCGCCTGGTACCGGACGGGGTGCTGGCCCATGTCGGGCTGCAACCCGGGTTGTGGGGTGAGGCGGGGGACGGCCGGGAGCGGGCGCACCGGGCGTTCAGCCGGGTGCAGGGCCTGCTCGGACCGGAGGCGGTGCTGACCCCGGTGCTCGGCGGCGGGCGGTCGGCGGACGACCAGGTGCGCCTGGTGCCGTGGGGGGACGAACGGGCGCCGGAACGGCCGTCGGCGGAGCGGGCCGAGCCGATCCCCGGGATCGAGACGGTTCCGCTGCTGAGTCCCGGGCTGACGCTGGTCGGCGACGGCGGACCGGAGACGAACGGGCTGACGCTGGTCGGCGACGGCGGGCCGGCGACGAATGGGCTGACGCTGGTCGGCGACGGCGGGCCGGCGACGAACGGTCAGATGGTGATCGGCCGGCAGGAGGGTTTCACGATGATCGAGGTGGGTGCGGCCCGGAAACGGCGGCGGGTGGCCCGGCCAGCCCCGCTGCCACCGTGGCCCGGGCGGCTGCCGAAGCCGTCCCCGGCCGTGGTGCCGGCGCATCCGCTTCCGGCGGCGGTGTTCGACGAGGCCGGCGACCCGGTGGGGGTCACCGCCCGGCTGGAGCTGACCGGCGCGCCGGCGACGCTCCGGATCGACCGTCGCGAACCGGTGGCGATCACCGGCTGGGCCGGGCCGTGGCCGGTGGACGAACGCTGGTGGGCGCCCGGCGAGGCGCGGCGCCGGGCCAGGTTCCAGATGCTGCTGGCCGACGGGCGGGCGCTGCTGCTCTCGCTGACCGGCGGTCACTGGCTGGTGGAGGCGTTCTATGACTGACCGAGGGGGCCGGTGATGGGGTTCAACAATCCGGATGTCCCCTGGTCACGGCTGGAGGGGGCACTCTCCGGCCGGGTGGCGGACCCGCTCGCGGTGGACGGCGACGGCGGGGACTCGCCGGCGTGGACGCGGAAGCGGGAGCCGTACCGGGCCGCGCCGAACCTGGTCCGGGCGGAGAGCCGGACCAGGTACGCCGAGCTGCACTGTCACACCAACTTCAGTTTCCTGGACGGCGCGAGCCATCCGGACGAGCTGGCCGAGGAGGCGGCGCGGCTGGGCCTGACCGGGCTGGCGGTCACCGACCACGACGGCCTCTACGGGGTGGTCCGGTTCTCCCAGGCGGCCCGGGAACTGAAGCTGCCGACGATCTTCGGTGCCGAGCTGTCGCTGGGCCTGACCCGTCCGCGCAGTGGTGAGCCGGATCCGGAGGGTCCGCACCTGCTGGCGCTGGCGCACGGCCACGAGGGGTACGCCCGGCTGGCCCGGGTGATCTCCGAGGCGCAGCTGCGCGGCGGCGAGAAGGGCCGGCCCGACTACGGCAGCCTGGAGCAGGTGGCCGCGCTGCTGCGCGATCACGTCCTGGTGCTGACCGGCTGCCGCAAGGGCACGGTCCCACTGGCCCTGGCCGCCGGTGGGATGGAGCGAGCGGCGTACGAGCTGGATCGTCTGGTCTCGAATTTCGGCGCCCCGAACGTGGCCGTCGAGCTGACCGACCACGGCGACCCCTACGACGACGACCGCAACGACGCCCTGTCCGACCTGGCCCGCAAGCGCCGGCTGGAGGTGGTGGCCACCAACAACGTGCACTACGCGGTCCCGTCGCGCCGCCGTCTGGCGACCGCCCTGTCCGCGGTCCGGGCCCGGCGCAGCCTGGACGAGATGGACGGCTGGCTGCCCGCGGCCGGTGCCGCCCACCTGCGCGGCGGTGACGAGATGGCCCGCCGGTTCGCCGCCTATCCGGGAGCCGTGGAGAACGCCGCGATGTACGGCGGCGACCTCGCCTTCGACCTGAACCTGGTCGCGCCGAGGCTGCCGGACTACCCGGTCCCGCCGGGCCACACCGAGATGAGCTGGCTGCGCGAGCTGACCATGCGGGGTGCGGGCGAGCGTTACCGGGACCAGCCGAAAGCCTACGAGCAGCTGGAATACGAGCTCCGCATGATCGAGGAGCTGGGCTTCCCCGGCTACTTCCTGGTCGTCTACGACATCGTCCGGTTCTGCCGGGACAACGACATCTACTGCCAGGGCCGTGGTTCGGCGGCCAACTCGGCGGTCTGTTACGCGCTCCGGATCACCAACGTCGACGCGGTGAAGCACAAACTGCTCTTCGAACGGTTCCTCACCCCGGAACGGGACGGCCCGCCGGACATCGACGTCGACATCGAGTCGGACCGGCGTGAGGAGGTCATCCAGCACGTCTATCAGAAGTACGGCCGGGAGCACACCGCCCAGGTCGCGAACGTGATCTCCTACCGTCCCCGGTCGGCGGTGCGGGACATGGCGCGGGCGTTCGGGTTCTCCCCGGGCCAGCAGGACGCCTGGAGCAAGCAGATCGACCGCTGGGGCGACGTGGCCTCCGCCGACAGCGACATACCGCAGCACGTGGTGGATGCCGCCAACGAGGTGCAGAACTTCCCCCGCCACCTGGGCATCCACTCCGGCGGCATGGTCATCTGCGACCGCCCGATCATCGAGGTGTGCCCGGTGGAGTGGGGCCGGATGCCGGGCCGCACGGTCCTGCAATGGGACAAGGACGACTGCGCCGCCGTCGACCTGGTCAAGTTCGACCTGCTCGGGCTCGGGATGCTGTCGGCGCTGCACTACGCCTACGACCTGATCGAGGACACGCTCGACATCGGGACGATGCCGCTCGACGACCCCGAGGTCTACGCGATGCTGTGCCGGGCCGACTCGGTCGGGGTGTTCCAGGTGGAGAGCCGCGCCCAGATGGCCACGCTGCCCCGGCTCAAGCCGCGTGAGTTCTACGACCTGGTCATCGAGGTGGCGCTGATCCGGCCCGGACCCATTCAGGGCGGCTCGGTTCACCCGTACATCAGGAGGAAGAACGGTCTGGAGAAACCCGATGTGCCGCATCCGCTGATGGCGAACGCCCTGGCCAAGACCCTCGGGGTGCCGCTCTTCCAGGAGCAGCTGATGCAGCTCGCGATCGACGTCGCCGGTTTCGACCCGGCCGAGGCGGATCAGCTGCGGCGGGCGATGGGCTCGAAACGCTCCATCGAGAAGATGGAGAGGATCAAGACGCGGCTGTACGAGGGGATGGCCGCGAACGGGATCACCGGTGCGCTCGCCGACGACCTGTTCGTGAAGCTGTCCGCGTTCGCCAGTTACGGCTTCCCGGAGAGCCATTCCATGAGCTTCGCCTACCTCGTCTACGCGAGTGCCTGGCTGAAGCGCTATCACCCGGCGGCGTTCTGCGCGGCCCTGCTCAACGCGCAGCCGATGGGCTTCTACTCGCCGCAGACGCTGGTCGACGACGCGCGCCGGCACGGTGTCGAGGTCCGGCGGCCGGACGTCAATCTCAGCGACGCGGCGGCGACGCTGGAGAGCACGTCGGCGGACCGGTGCCGGAACGGGCCGGGGGAGCCTCCGCACGCGTGGGGGATCGGCGGGCCGGCGGTCCGGCAGGGCCTTTCCCGCATCCGCACGATCGGGGCCGAACTCGCCGGGAAGATCGAGCGGGAACGGCGTACCCATGGTCCTTATCGGTCGATGACGGATCTCGCGCGGCGTACCGGATGCTCCGCCGGCCATCTGGAGGCCCTCGCCACCGCTGACGCCTTCGCCGGTTTCGGGCTCTCCCGCCGGGAGGCGCTCTGGGCGGCGGGAGCGGCCGCCCAGGACAAACCGGATCGCCTGCCGGGGACGGTGACCGGCGTCGAGGCGCCTCCGCTGCCCGGCATGAGTGATGTGGACGTGCTGGTCGCGGACGTGTGGGCGACCGGGTTGTCGCCGGAGACGCATCCGGCCCGGTTCCTGCGCGCCGAACTGGAGCGGGCGGGTGCGCTGCCGATCGACAGACTGGCCGAGGTGGAGGGCGGCACCCGGGTGCGGGTCGGCGGGATCGTCACGCACCGGCAGCGGCCGGCGACGGCGGGCGGGGTGACGTTCGTGAACCTCGAGGACGAGACCGGGATGCTGAACGTGACCTGCTCGCCCGGTCTGTGGCTGCGCTACCGGCGGGTCGCTCGCACGAGCACGGCGCTGCTGGTCCGGGGCCGCCTGGAGAAGGTGGAGGGGGTGCTCAACCTGATCGCGGACCGGCTCGACGCGGTCTCGCCACCGGTTGCCTCGACTTCTCGCGATTTCCGGTGATTTGCACCTTTGGCGGTGTACGGTGCTCTGCGAAGTCATCCGGGGGTGCATCATGATCCGAACGATGATCGGTCTCGCCGCGGCGCTCGTCGTCCTCACCGGCCAGCCCGGTCCGGCACACGCCGCGACCGGCGCCAATCTCACGTTCACCTATCAGGACAAACGGGCGAAGCTCACCTGCGACCCGACCGGCGGCGGCCACCCGAAGGCGACCCAGGCCTGCGCCACCCTGCGCGGCATCGGTGGCAACCCGGCCCGGCTGAAAGGCGGCGATGCGCTCTGCATCCTGCTCTACCAGCCGGTCACCGCCCGGATCAAGGGCACCTGGCGCGGGCGGACCGTGCAGTGGCAGCAGACCTACGGCAACAGCTGCGAGATGAACCGCGCCACCGGCGTCCTCTTCGACTTCTAGGCGGGGCCGGGCTTCCAGGGCGGCCCCGGTGGCCGCCCGTGGGTTCGCGCCTGGCTCCCGACTGCCTTGCGGGTCAAGGGCTAGGCTGCTCGCGTGGAAACTTCTGCGCGTACCGGCCGCCCGCACGTCACGGCCCGCACCGCCGCGGTCTGGACCGTGCTCCGGCGCGAACTCGACCGTCAGGCCGGCCGCGAGCTGACCGTGCTCGACGTCGGCGGCGGAACCGGCGGATTCGCGGTGCCGCTCGCCGAAGCCGGCCACAACGTCACGGTGATCGACGCCAGCCCCGACGCGCTCGCCGCGCTGACCCGCCGCGCCGACGACGCACGCGTCGCCGACCGGATCCGGGCCGTGCAGGGCGACGGCGACGCGCTGGCCTCCCTCGTCGAGCCCGGCACCGCCGACCTCATCCTCTGCCATTCGGTGCTCGAGGTCGTCGACGAGCCGGTCAAGGTGGTCGCCGCCATCGCCACGGCGCTGCGTCCGGGCGGCGCGGTCAGCCTGCTCGTCGCGGGACGGGCCGCGGCGGTTCTCGGCCGGGCTGTCAACGGCCACCTCAAGGCGGCCGCGTCGCTGGTCACCGACCCGGCGGGCCGGGCCGGGCCGCGCGACACGCTGCTTCGCCGCTACGACGTGGCCGGGGCCACCGCTCTGCTCACCGATGCGGGGCTCGAGGTCGAACAGACCCATGGCGTACGTGTCATCGCCGATCTCCTGCCGGCGACCGTGCTGGAGGAGGACCCGCAGGCCGTCCTCGAACTGGAACTGGAACTCAGCAGCCGGGCGCCGTTCCGGGACGTCGCGTCCCAGCTGCACCTGTTCGCCCGCCGGCCGGACGTGCGCGACTCCTCCAGCGGGGTCGTCGCGGGGCTGACGTGACCGGCCCGGCCGCCTCCGGACCCGTTCCACCCGGATCTTCCTCTTCCGGGCCCGTCCCGGCGGAGGGCGGCTCGTCGTCCCGGCCTCTCTCTTCCGGGTCCGGTTCGTCAGGGCTTGTCTCGCCTGAGGGCGGCTCGTCGTCCGTACCGGCGGATGGGTTGCCTGATGAGGCATTTCGCCCGGTCTTTCCGGCTTATGGTGCCGGAAGTCTGGCCGACCTGCTGCCCAGCGTCTGCGCCGTGCTGGGGATTCCGGGGATGGCCGACGTTCTCGGGCTCCGCGAGCGGCTCGACGGGGTGGACCGGATCGGTGTCCTGCTGATCGACGGGCTGGGCGCCTATCAGCTGCCGCTCGCCGCACCCTTCGCCCCGACTCTGGCTTCGCTTTGCGGGGCTGCCGCTTCCTTCGGTGGAGCAGCGGTCTCCCCTGATGGCGCTGCCGCTTCTCTTGGTGGTGGTGCCGTTTCTCCTGGTGGTGATGCCGCTTATCCTGGCCTTGCCACGTTGACCGCCGGGTTTCCCTCGACCACGCCCGTCAGCCTGGTCACCATCGGCACCGGGGTTCCGCCGGGGGAGCACGGAGTTCTCGGCTTCACCGTCCGCCGGCCCGACGGCCGGGTGCTCAACCACATCCACTGGGCCGACGACCCCGACCCGTACCAGTGGCAGCCGATACCGACCGTCCTGGAACGTGCCGCAGCTGCCGGATCGGCCGTCACCCTGGTCAGCCGCTCGCTGTACCGGGGAAGCGGCCTCAGCGTGGCCGCCCACCGGGGCGCCCGGTACCAGGTGGCCGACGACGGCCCGGCGGTGGCCGCGGAGATGCTTGCGGCGCTGCGGGCGGGACCCGGACTGGTCTACGGCTACCATCCCGACCTCGACAAGGCCGGCCACGAGGACGGTGTCGGGTCACCGGCATGGGAGGCGGCGGCCCGCGGGGTCGACCAGATCCTCGACCAGCTCGCACACGGTCTCCCGCCCGGCGCCGCGGTGCTGGTCACCGCCGATCATGGGCAGCTCAACGTGCCGGCGGAGGGCCGGTACGACCTGGCTGCCGGCCCGCTCGCCCACGGCCTGATCGGGGTGACCGGAGAACCCCGGGTCCGTTATCTGCACGTCGCCGACGGGGCGCTGGACGACGTGGTGACGACCTGGCGGGAGGTGCTCGGCGACGACGCCCGGGTGCTGCACCGGGACGAGGCGATCGCCGAAGGGTGGTACGGGCCGGTGTCACGCGCACACGCCGCCCGGATCGGCGAGGTGGTCGTACTCTGTCGCGGCCGGGCGGTGGTGGTCGCGTCCGGCTGGGAACCGGACCGGGCCGGGCAGCTGGTCGCCTACCACGGATCGTGCACGGCGGCCGAGATGACCGTACCCATGTTGATCGTCCGATAAGATCTATTTGCGTCAGTCGATTTGCCTGCCTCCCGGCGGCTTCTCTTCGGATCATGTATTGAGGCAGCTCACGGGCCGTGATCACGGCCACATGCTGCGGTGACGGACGCGTTGTGCGGCTGAGTGATCGGTCTTTTGGGACGAACCGATCTTCCGGGCTCGGAAAATCACCCGCACTCGGCGGTCGTCCCGCTTTCCGACCCGCCAAGCCGCTCGTAGACTTGCGTGGTAAGGCAGCCGACGGCTGCCCCGCATCATCACACCTGCACCACCCCGACCCCAGCACGGGGCCGGACATGCGCCCGGGGAGGAATGCCGTGCCGCTCTCGGAGCACGAGCAGCGGCTGTTCGATCAGATCGAGCGGTCGCTTGCCGAGGACCCCAAGTTCGCCTCGGCTGTGCGGGCCAGCGACCCGCGTTTCCACGCACGGCGCCGGCTCCTCGTCGCCGCGTTCGTGATCGTCCTTGGCTTGGCCCTCCTCGTCTACGGAGCCGTCAGCCAGAACACGCCGCTCGGCGTCGCCGGGTTCGTCGTGATGCTCGGATCAGCAGCCTTCGCGATGCAGTCGCGGCGCCGCGTCCAGACGCCCGACCTGAAATCCGTCGGCGGGACCGCGTCGCGACGCACCCGCCAAGGTGGTCGCAAGAGCGGCGGCTTCCTCGAACGCCTCGAGGACCGCTGGCGTCAGCGCCCGGAGGGCCATCGCTGACCCACCCGAGCCGGCCCGCGAAGCCGGTTCTCGACGAACGGCGGCCGACACCGGCCGCCGTCGTCGTGCGTCTGCATGCGCGCGAGCCCACCCCCCGCTCCGCCCGCATTTCCGCCTGACCTGCCCTAACGCCCGCCGCGCCGCTTGCCGTGCCGTGCCGTGCCGCTTGCCGTGCCGTGCCGTTTGCCGTGCCGTGCCGTTTGCCGTGCCGTGCCGTGCCGTTTGCCGTGCCGTGCCGTGCCGTTTGCCGTGCCGTGCCGCTTGCCGTGCCGTGCCGTGCCGTGCCGCGCCGCCTTGCCGTGCCGCCTGCCGTGCCGCCTTGCCGTGCCGTGCCGCCTGCCGTGCCGCGCCTATTGCTGCGTGGGCCGCTTTGCCCGCATGCGCGCGAGCCGTGCTGCGGCTGTCCCGTCCGTGTGTCGTTCCGCTTCCCGTAGGCGCCCTCTCGCGCCGTCCCGTCTTGGGGCGTCCGACGTTGTGCCCGGTGTCGCACCGCCGCTTCTGCTCGACGCCGTGCGGGTTCGTCCCGCAGCACGACCGTCGCCTGCCCCGCCGCTAGCTAACCCCCAGCTGTCACAGACCGCTGTTTCAGGGTGGCTGAGGCAGCAGTACGGCACAGCCCTTCAGAACCGGCTGGCACCCACCGCTGTTTCAGCGCGGGGGAGGCAGCGGTGCGGTACAGCCACCGAAGACCGGCTGTCGCTCACTGCTGTCTCAGCGCGGGTGAGGCAGCGGTGCGGCACAGCCGGGCGAGCCGGCACATGCGGTGCGGGGCGGCGGCACGTGACGGAATGGAATGCGGAAAGGCGCCGCCCCGGAGGGCAGCGCCTTTCGTGCCGGGCCGGCTCAGCGTGAGCGGGACAGCAGCCGGCGTGGATTGAAACGGGTCAGGGAGTCGCGGAGGCCGGTGAGGCGTTCCGCGGTCCGGGTGGACCATTCGGCGAGGCCGAGCCGCCAGCTGAGCAGCACCGACGGGGGCAGCAGCGTGGCCCGGAGCCGGGTCCGTGCGGAGGCCGCCGTGGACATCCCGGAACGGATCCGGCGCAGCGCCGCGGTCAGTTCGGCACCCTGGAGGGGCTGCCGTGCGTACCTGGCGCGTTCCTCGGCCGTGCCCAGCAGGATTGCGGCGTCGGCGGGTTCGCCGTTGAGGGCCAGGTCGCGGATCAGCCGCTGGGCGGTGATCCGTGGCGTCTCGGTCGGATCCACCGGCACCTGGAAGTCGACCATCGAGTCGATCAGCTCGTCCCAGGCGGCGTGCGCGTCCTCCCGGGCCTGGCCGGCCACGCCGGTGACCGTGATATCGGTGATGCCGTCGACGGCCAGGACCGTCGGCGCGGGAGGTGCTGTCGCGGCGTGCCTGCGTTTGCGGACCAGTACCCGGCGCAGGGCTGGGACCAGCAGCAACGCCAGCAGCAGGGCGACTCCTGCAGCGATCCACAGGCCGGTCCAGTCGGTTTCCTGGACGACCGTGCCGGTGTTGGCGTCGGGGCCGCCGTCGGCGTTGGAACGGTTCTCGCCGTTGGCCGCGCCCGGGTCGGCGGACGAGTCGGGGCCGGGTTCGCCGGAGTCCGCCGAGGACGAGGTGGTCGGGGCGGGACGGTCGACGTCGGGTGCCCAGTTCGAGGCGCCGCGGGCGGAGCCGGTCACCCCGGCGCTCGGCGTGGCGTCGAACGGCACCCAGCCGAAGCCCTGGAAGTAAACCTCGGTCCAGGCGTGGGCGTTACGGTTGGTGATCGTGAAGGTGCCCGGCCCGGTCTGCGTCCCGCGGGTGAAACCGAACGCCACCCGTGCCGGGACGCCGGCGGCCCGCACCATCCAGGCCATTGCCGCCGCGTACTGCTGGCAGTAGCCGGCCTTGTTGTCAAGGAACTCGGCGATCTCGGACGCTTTCCCGGTGGTCGTCGCGGACAGGCTGTACCGGAACCCGTTGTCCTTGGAGAACCAGTTGTAGATCGCCCGGACCTTGTCGTAGTCGCTGGTCTTGCCTTGGACCAGCTGTTTGACCGTGGCGTCGACGGTGGCGTCCCCCGGGGTCGCGGTGTAGGCCCGCAGCGGGTCGTCTGCCGGCAGCGGTGCGGCCTGCTGAAGCAGCCGGGGGGAGTACGCGGCCCGCATGTAGGTGATGCCGTACTTCTGGTCGCGGGTGGTGGACCGGCCCGAGTAGAGCACCTGCTGGCTCGGGTCGTACGCCCACGAGCCCTTGAGCCCTTCGACCACGGTGGCGTGCGTGTACAGCGGCGTCATGTTCTGCTGGAGGTCCTTGGTGACCTCGACCTCGGCGCGGTACTCGGTGTAGCGGGCGGACCGGGTGGAGGCCTGCCGCCGAGGGTCGGGGAGGCCGAGCGCCAGCGCGCCGCCCTTCGGCGACTCGTGGTTGAAGCCGTTCTCGGTCAGCACGTCGGCGATGCCGAACCGCAGGTAGAACGGCTCCGGCTCGTCAGTGGTGACCTTGAGCAGGGGCACCGTGGCGTTCTCCGTGAGCCGGCCGCTGAGCGAGGCCATCAGGTTGATCCGCCCGCTGCCGGTGCCCGAACCGCCGCCCGGCCCGCCGGTGGTCTGGGTGAGCTGGGTGAGCAGTCCGCCGGTCACGGTCGGTACGCCGAGCGGCACGACCACTGCCACCAGCACGCCGACGACACCGATCCGCCGGCCGGCCGCGGCCAGCGGGGATGGCTCCCAGACGTCCACGTCGCGTCCGTCGCCGGTGAACCGGCGCCCGAAACGGCGCACCCGGTCGACGTTGTCGGCGACGAGCAGCCACAGGAAGCCGGAGGCGCCGACCACGAACGGGATCGCCGGGACGCTGTCCAGGTAGACCGCGACCGGGATCGAGTAGATCGCCAGCATCGGCAGCCCGGCCAGGGCCGGCCGGCGGAACACCGCGGTGAGCAGGTCGACCACGATGACGACCGCGCCGACGCCGAGGACTGCCACGAAGAGCAGGCCGTCGCGGTCGGGTACGGGTACGCCGTACGACCTGGTGTCCTCCCCGGCCTGCCGGATCAGCTCCGCGAAGTGCGCGAGGGTGTCCGGTGTCGGGATGATGATCTCTTTCCCGCTGGGGAAGAGCCAGGTCAGTGCCAGGGCCAGGGCCAGAATCATGCTCAGCACCTGCGCCCAGGTGGGGAACCGGAAGGTTCGGGTAGCCATCGCGGCGCCCTCGATCAGCGCCACGGTGAGCACGCACTGCGCGATCCAGGTCCAGGACTCGAAGATCGCCGACAGCGGGGCGGCGGCCAGGAGGGTGGCCGCGGCGGCCACCAGGCCGAGGCGGCGGCGCCCGGTCATCGGATCACCCCGCCGACCGTCTCGGCCATCGCGGCCCTATAGGCGAAGCCCTGCGAACCCCGTGCCACGTTCGGCCACAGCGCCGGCAGCGTCTCGCCGTGCGACACCGGCACCGACCGCCAACCGGCCCGGACCAGGGCGAGGGCCGCTGCCGCGTGTTCCCGCTCGGCCTCGGCCCCGGACGACGACGGTGCCCAGGTGCCGGTGTTGACGGCGAAGCCGATGCAGGTCGCGCCGTTGCCGCGCAGACCGCTGAGCATCTCCGCCTCGGCGACCGTGAGGGCCCCGAACAGGCCGATCACGAGGCCACCGTCGTTGCGCCGCCGGACGTGTTCGATCAGCACCGAGACATCACTCTCCTGGTCCGCCTTCACATCTGCCAGGGTGTCGAGGATCAGGCCCTCGCCGCCCCCCTCGGACGCGTCGATGTCGGTGCCCGAGCCGGTCACCATGCGGACCTTGTAACCGGACTCGCGCAGGTGGACGGCGATGCTGGCAGCCGCCGACACGGCCCACTCGAAGCTGGCGGTCGGGCCCTCGCCGCGGTGGGCGTAGGACCGGGTGTCCAGGACGACGGTGGCGCGGCTCTCCCAGGGCTGCTCCTCGCGGCGCACCATCAGTTCACCGGTCCGGGCCGTCGAGCGCCAGTGCACCCGGCGCAGGTCGTCGCCGCGCCGGTACTCGCGGGTGGCCGCGTCGTCCTCGCCGTGCACCGCCACCGAACGGGCCCGGCTCTCCCCGGTGCCCGCGTACTCGCCGGCCAGACGCACCCGGGGGAGCGGGAACACCTGCGGGATGACGGTGAGACGGTCCACGCTCGGGAAGGAGCGGGTCAGCTCGCAGAGCCCGAACGGGTCGGTGAGCCGGACCATGAGCGGACCGATCGGGTAGCGCCCGCGGACGTCGGCGCGCACCGTGTACGCCACCGAGCTGGCCTGATGCGCGCCGAGCCGCTCCAGCACGACCCGGGGACGGCTGCCCAGTGCGTACGGCAGCCGGTCCTCCAGGAGCATGGTGCCGGTGGGCAGCCGGGACAGGTTCTGCAGGCGCAGGATGACCCGCGCGCTGGATCCGACCGGTGCCCGGCCCGGCTCCAGCGAGCGGGTGCACGCCAGCTTGTAACGGCTCCGGCCGACATACCAGGCGGCCAGCAGCGGCAGCACGGCCAGCAGCACCGCCACCCGCAGCAGGTCGCTCTCGCCGAGAATGAGCGCGGAGACCGCCGCGGCGACCGCCGCGGCCAGGAACGACCGGCCGCGCGTGGTGAGTCCCCGCAGCGCCTCCCGCATGTTCACCGCCCCCGGGACTCGTAGGAGGCGCGGCCGTCGCGGGTGTCGTAGGGATTACGGGCGTGCGGCAGCGGCAGCCGGTGGACGATCTCCGAGACGATGGCGTCCGTCGTACGCCGGTTGAGCTGGGCGTCCGCGGTCGGGATGATGCGGTGCGCGAGGACCGGTACGGCGAGTGCCTGCAGGTCGTCGGGGAGCACGTAGTCGCGGCCCTCCAGTGCGGCCACCGCCTTCGCCGTGCGGATCAGCTGCAGCGTGCACCGGGGCGACGCGCCGAGCCGGATCTCCGGGGCCTCCCGCGTCGCGGTGACCAGGGCGATCGCGTACTGCTGGACGGCGTCGGCGGCGTGCACCGCGCGTGCGGTCTCGATCAGCCGGCGGACCATGGCCGCGTCCGCCACGGCGCGGAGATCGTTGAGCGGGTCATGGTCACCGTGCCCGCTCAGCATGGCGAGCTCGGCCCGCGGGTCGGGGTAGCCCATGGCGATACGCGCGGTGAAGCGGTCCCGCTGCGCCTCGGGGAGGGGATAGGTGCCCTCCATCTCGATCGGGTTCTGGGTCGCGACCACCATGAATGGCGCCTGCAGCTCGTAGGTGGTGCCGTCGACGGTGACCTGCCGTTCCTCCATGCACTCCAGGAGGGCGGACTGGGTCTTCGGCGAAGCGCGGTTGATCTCGTCGCCGACCACCAGGTTGGCGAAGACGGCGCCCGGCTTGAACTCGAAGTCGCGCGTCTCCTGGTTGTAGACGCTGACCCCGGTCACATCGCTGGGCAGCAGGTCGGGGGTGAACTGGATGCGCCGCACCGAGCAGTCGATCGAGCGGGCGAGCGCCTTGGCGAGTTTCGTCTTGCCGACGCCCGGCACATCCTCGATCAGCAGGTGGCCCTCGGCGATCAGGACCGCGAGAGCCAGCCGCACCGTCGCGCTCTTGCCCTCGATGACCTGTTCGATGTTGGCCATGATGGCGTGCGACGCCTCGCGGAACTCGGCGCTCGTCAGCGGGCCTGACGGCTCGCCCCAGGTCGGCGTTGTCACGGGCCTCCTCCATAACGTGTCTACCCCCGTAGGGCGGAGATCACCCACCGTCAAGGGGCACCGTAAGGTCGCGGGCGCCCAGCGGCCGTGGGCCTCCGGCGCTCGCCGCCCGTCCCCACAGGTTAGCCCCGTCTGCGCGCAACGCCGAAAGGCCTGATCAAGGGGGATTCGGACGAATGTGACCTTCCGCCATCCCAAGCCGGTCGCCTGTGGACAGCCGGGAGTATGTCACGCGCTCGCCATACCGGTCGCCGTCCGTGACGGGCGAGGGGTATCATCCACGCATGGCTCGGTTCGTCCTGCTCCTTAGCCGGCCGTGCTGATCCGCTGACTGATCGCGGACCAGGCACGGCAACCCCTCCTGTGCGAGGGGCTTTTTTGTGCCCTTCGGAGCCTCCCAATCATTGAAGACGAGACGAGATGGTGAAGATGAGCGACACCGAGACCCCGCCCTTCCGTTACACCGCCGCCCTGGCCGGCGAGATCGAGCAGCGCTGGCAGGACTTCTGGGACGCCCACGGAACCTTCCACGCGCCCAACCCGGCCGGTGAGCTGGCCGATCCCGGACATCCCCGCGCCGGTGCGCCCAAGCTGCACGTGCAGGACATGTTCCCGTACCCGTCCGGTGCCGGTCTGCACGTCGGGCACCCGCTGGGTTACATCGGCACCGACTGCTACACCCGCTACAAGCGGCAGGCCGGCTACAACGTGCTGCACCCGATGGGCTTCGACGCGTTCGGCCTGCCCGCCGAGCAGTACGCGGTGCAGACCGGCACCCACCCGGCGGTCACCACCGCGGCGAACGTCGAGCGGTACCGGCAGCAGCTGCGGAGGCTGGGCCTGGCGTACGACGACCGGCGCTCGTTCTCGACGACCGACCCGGAGTACTACCGGTGGACCCAGTGGATCTTCCTGCAGGTCTTCAACTCCTGGTTCGACCCGTCGGCCGGCAAGGCCCGTCCGATCGACGAGCTGATCTCGGCGTACGAGTCCGGCGCCCGCCCGACGCCCGGCAAGCCCTGGGCCGAGATGTCCGCCGTCGAGCGCCGGAAGCTGATCGACGACCACCGCCTGGCGTACGTGTCCGAGGCCCCGGTCAACTGGTGCCCCGGCCTGGGCACCGTGCTGGCAAACGAGGAGGTCACCCCGGACGGCCGGTCCGAGCGCGGTAACTTCCCGGTCTTCCAGCGCAGCCTGAAGCAGTGGATGATGCGGATCACGGCGTACGGCGATCGCCTGGTCGAGGACCTGGACGCACTGGACTGGCCGGAGCCGGTCAAGCTGATGCAGCGCAACTGGATCGGCCGGTCCCGCGGCGCCCACGTCGACTTCCCGGTCGACGGTTCGGACGGCGTGATCAAGGTCTTCACCACCCGCCCGGACACCCTGTTCGGCGCGACCTACATGGTGCTGTCCCCGGAGCACGAACTGGTCCAGTCGATCGTGCCGGCGGCCTGGCCGGAGGGCACGCACGCGGTGTGGACCGGGGGTGCCGGCACGCCCGCCGAGGCGGTCGGGAAGTACCGCCGGGACGCCGCGGCCAAGACCGACGAGGAGCGCACCGCCGACGGCAAGGTCAAGACCGGCGTGTTCACCGGCGCGTACGCGGTCAACCCGGTCAACGGTGCGAAGATCCCGGTCTTCATCGCCGACTACGTGCTGGCCGGCTACGGCACCGGCGCGATCATGGCGGTTCCCGGCCAGGACGAGCGCGACTGGGCGTTCGCCGAGGTCTTCGAACTGCCGATCATCCGTACGGTCGAAGCGCCCGAAGGTTTTGAAGGGGCTTTCACCGGCGACGGACCGGCGATCAACAGCGACTGGCTGGACGGCAAGGGAGTCGCCGAGGCCAAGGCCGCGATGATCGAGTGGCTGGAGACGAACGGCAAGGGGCGGGGCGCGACCACGTACCGCCTGCGGGACTGGCTGTTCAGCCGCCAGCGCTACTGGGGTGAGCCGTTCCCGATCGTCTACGACGAGACCGGCCTGCCGATCGCGCTGCCCGAGTCGATGCTGCCGGTCGTCCTGCCGGACGTCGACGACTTCTCGCCGCGCACCTTCGACCCGGACGACGCGCACTCCGAGCCGGAGACCCCGCTGTCGCGCAAGAAGGACTGGGTGCAGGTCGAACTGGACCTGGGTGACGGCCCGAAGACCTACACCCGCGAGACCAACACCATGCCTCAGTGGGCCGGTTCCTGCTGGTACGAGCTGCGCTACCTGGACCCGAAGAACGAGAAGTCCCTGGTCGACCCGGAGAACGAGGCCTACTGGATGGGCCCGCGTTCCGAGGGCGATGCCGGCGGTGTCGACCTGTACGTCGGCGGCGTCGAGCACGCCGTCCTGCACCTGCTGTACGCCCGCTTCTGGCACAAGGTGCTGTTCGACCTGGGCCACGTCTCGTCGTTCGAGCCGTTCAAGAAGCTGTTCAACCAGGGCTACATCCAGGCGTACGCGTACCAGGACGCCCGTGGCGTCTATGTGCCGGCCGAGGAGGTCGCCGAGCGCGACGGCAAGTACTACTTCGGCGACCAGGAGGTGACCCGCAGCTACGGCAAGATGGGCAAATCCCTGAAGAACGTCGTCACCCCCGACGAGATGTGCGAGCAGTACGGCGCCGACACGTTCCGGGTGTACGAGATGGCGATGGGCCCGCTGGACGTCTCCCGCCCGTGGGAGACCCGCGCCGTCGTCGGTTCGCAGCGCTTCCTGCAGCGTGCCTGGCGTCTGGTGGTCGACGAGGAGACCGGCGCCGTCCGCGTCTCCGACGAGCCGCTGGACCCGAAGACCCGCAAGGTCCTGCACCGGATCATCGCCGGCGTCCGCGAGGACCTGGAGGAGCTGCGGTTCAACACCGCCATCGCGAAGCTGATCGAGCTGACGAACACGCTGACCCCGCTGGGCACGGCGTCGCGTGAGGCGGTCGAGCCGCTGGTGCTGATGATGTCGCCGTTCGCGCCGCACATGGCCGAGGAACTGTGGGCCAAGCTGGGCCACGAGGGCTCGCTGGCGTACACCGAGTTCCCGGTCGCCGACCCGGCCCAGCTGGTCGCCGACGCCGTCACCTACCCGGTGCAGGTCAACGGCAAGGTCCGCGGACGCGTCGAGGTCTCCCCGGAGACCGGCGAGGACGAGGTCCGCGCGGCCGCGCTGGCCGCCGTCGCCGAAGTCCTGGCCGGCAAGGAGCCGAAGAAGGTCATCGTGGTGAAGGGACGCCTGGTCAGCGTCGTCGTCTGACCACTTCTTGGAACGGCCCGCCCGCGCTTCCGGGGGCGGGCCGTCCGCCTGATTGGATGGGCTGATGTCTGACGTGCTGCTCGTCGAACCACTGACCGCACCCGTCGACGCGACCGTCCGGCCACCCGGTTCCAAGAGCATCACCAACCGGGCCCTGCTCTGCGCCGCCCTCGCCCCCGGCACCTCCACGCTGACCGGGGCGCTCTTCGCCGACGACACCCGGGCCATGATGGACGCCGTCGCCGCGCTCGGGGCGGCCGTCACCCTCGACGAGGAACACCACACCGTCACGGTCACCGGCATCGACCCGGTCACCGCCGGCGGCGCCGGCACCATCGACGCCCGCCAGTCCGGCACCACCTCCCGGTTCCTGCTGCCCGCTGCCGCGCTGCTCAACGGGCGGACCGTCGTGGACGGCACCGAGCAGCTACGGGCACGGCCGTTCGGCCCCGTCCTCGACGCGTTGCGGCAGATCGGCGCCGAGGTGGAAGAGCTCGGGCAGCCGGGATTCCTGCCCGCCGCGGTGCATGGGCCGGCACACGGAGGACCGGTCGAGGTCAGCGGGCACATCTCCAGCCAGTTCCTCTCCGGGCTGCTGATGGCCGGGCCGCTGATGCCGCGCGGTCTGACGGTCTCGCTGACGTCGCCGCTGGTGTCGGTGCCGTACGTGGAGATGACCAAGGCCGTGATGGCCGCCTTCGGAGCCGGCGTCGACGGGCTCCGCGTCCCGGCCGGCGGTTACCGGCCCGCTCGGTACGCGATCGAACCGGATGCCAGCGCGGCGTCCTACTTCCTCGGTGCGGCGGCGATCACCGGAGGCCGGGTCACGGTGTCCGGCCTGGGAACCGAAAGCCTTCAAGGAGACGTACGGTTCGCCGACGCACTCGAACGGATGGGCGTGACGGTCGACCGCACCGCCGGCTCGCTGACCGTCCGGGGCACCGGCACCCTCCGCGGCATCGACATCGACATGGCCGACATCTCCGACACCGCGCAGACACTGGCCGCGGTGGCGGTCTTCGCCGACTCGCCGACCCGGGTCACCGGCATCGGCTTCATCCGCGGTAAAGAGACCGACCGGATCGGCGCCGTCGTCACCGAGTTGCGGCGAGCCGGCATCGACGCGGTCGAGGACGCCGACGGGTTCACCATCCACCCCGGGGTGCCGCGGCCGACCCGGTTCGCCACCTACGAGGACCACCGGATGGCGATGAGCCTGTCGCTGATCGGCCTGCGTGCCCCCGGCATCGAGATCACCGACCCGGGCTGCGTCGCGAAGACCTACCCGGCCTACTTCACCGACCTGGCTACGCTCACCCGCTGACGCCCACCCGCACTCCTGCCTGCCCGTCCACTTCCCCCAGCCGGCTGGGCACCACCGCTGTCTCGGCTGCCCGGACACAGCGGTGATGTACCGCCGGGTGCGGTGCGGCTGGCTCTGACCGTTGTTTCGGCTGCCTGGAGGCAGCGGTGGTGCGCAGCCGGTCGAGCTCGAGCCCGGCTGGCTTTCACCGTTGTCTCGGCTGGTCGGAGGCAGCGGTGATGTGCAGCCGGATCGGGCACGGCTGGACTTGTCCGCTGACTCAGCCGCTTGCTGTGTCACCGAGCGTCGGGCCGCAGACCCCGCAACTTTGGGCGGCTTGAGCGTCAGGCTCAGGCCACCACAATTCGGCGGCGGGCGGCGGGCCGGGTGGAGTGGGTGGGCTTCGGGCGTACCGGAGCGTGGGGTTGATCTTCGGGTCTGCTCAGGCCGTTGCCGGGGCGACCGCGTCGCGGCGGGCGGTGTGACGCCAGCGCAGGATGATCGCGGTGGAGAGGACGAAGCTGAACGCCGCGGGGGCCAGGGTCAGGAAGTTCATGTCGCCGGGGGCGACGACTGCCGCGCCGATGACGGCGTAGGTGACCGTGGACGGGATGGCGGCGATCGTGGTGCCGAGCAGGTACCGCTTGCGGCACACGCTGGTCGTGCCGTAGGCGTAGCCGACCAGGCCGAACGGCGCGAGCGGCAGGAAACGGACCAGCAGCACCGCCGCCAGGCCGCGGCGGTTGAGCCAGCCGTCGAGACGGGCCAGGCGGCTGCCGGCACGGGCCTGGAGAGCGCCGCGCCCGGCCCAGCGGCCCGCGTAGTAGGTGGCGACCGCGGCGATCACCGCGGCGGCCAGGGCCGCGGCGCCACCGGTCACGGCGCCCAGCAGAGCGCCGCAGCTCATCGTGATGAGGGTGCGCGGAACGAGGACCGAGAGCAACATGCCGCCGAGGACCGCGACCGCGAAGACGGCACTCGGGCCCATCGCCGAAAGTGTGTCGGCGATCTCCCGGAGCGGGAGGACCGCCGCGACGCCGGCGAGTGCCGCCACTCCGGCGGTGAGGAGGCTGAAGCGGACGACGCGACGCTTCCAGCCGACAGTCGGGACGGCTCGGTGGAGGTCGGCTTTCTCAACTGCCTGAGGGTCCGCGGGGTCTACGCCCCGCGGGGCGGTCAGGTTGTCGGTCATGCAGGCCTACCGCCCCAACTGTCGTCGGTTCAGAACAAGGTCGTGCAGGTCACACGGGGCTCGCGGCGGCGAGCCGTTCGTTGCGGAGCCGGTCGGCCCAGGTGTCGTCGAGCGGTGAAAGCCTATCCGCGCCGGTTGCCCAACGCAGTAGCAGATCGGCTATCGCCGGGTTGCGGGCCAGCGCCGGCCCGTGCGAGTAGGTGCCGAGGATCTTGCCGGCCCAGGCCCCTTCGGTCTGGCCGTCGTTGCCGATCCCGGCGGTCACCCGCGCGAGCGGTGCGGCGTGCGCGCCCAGATGGGTACGCCCACCGTGGTTCTCGAATCCGGTCAGTGCGGGCAGGCCGAGCCGCGGGTCGATGTCGCCGCGCAGCTCGCCGACGGCCCGGGTCTCACCGCGGTCCGAGGTGATGTCGAGCAGTCCCAGCCCGGGGCACTTGGCTCCCTTGGCGTAGAACGAGTGACCGAGCAGCTGGTAACCCGCGCAGATGGAGAGCACCGCGGCACCCTGGCTGACGGCCCGGTGCAGGCCTCCGTCGGTGATCAGGCGCTGCGCCGCCAGAGCCTGCGGGCCGTCCTCGCCGCCGCCGATCAGGTAGATGTCGCCGGTGTGCGGCATCGCCTGGTCGGAACGAACCTCGTACGTCTCCGCCGGAATGCCGCGGTCGGCGGCGCGGCGGGCCAGGATCAGCAGGTTGCCGCGGTCGCCGTAGGTCGAGAGCAGATCGGGGTAGATCCACACGATCCGCAGGGACTCAGTTGACACGGTCCAACTCCGCTCGGATGTCCTGGAACGCCGTGTAGTTGGCGATCACTTCGAGGCGGCCGGGTGGTACGGACCGCAGCGCCTCGTCGAAACTTTGTACGTGCCGGAACGGCACCTGGTTCACCTGGAGCCGGACGGCCAGGTCGTACGCCCGGTCGCCGGTGATCAGCACCGGCCGGTCCCGCAGCGGCGAGAAGTCGACGTCGTACAGCCACGACGTGTCCAGCCCGTCGGGGTCCCGCGCGTTGATGGAGAGCAGGGTCGGCGCCTGGTCGGCCATGTCGAACGCCTCCAGCCAGCTTGCCGGGTTCTTCGCCAGCAGCAAGCGGATGTTGCGACCGTCACGGTCGACCTGCGCGTAGCGGCCGGCGATCGACGCCACCCGGTTGAGCCGTGGCAGTGCCTCGATCGGGCGGACCCCGAACTCGGCTGCCACGGCCAGCGCGGTGGCCGCGTTGCCGATGTTGACCCTGCCCGGCAGCTGGAGTTTCACCAGGTGCCAGTCACCGCGGGGATCGATCACGCCCTCGTCCTCGACCACCCAGTGGGGGCGTGGCCGGCGCAGCGGGCAGCCGGTGCACCACCAGTCGCCCTGGGCGCGCTCGATCGGGTGGCCGCTCTCCGGGCAGACGAACGAGTCGTCGAGCCAGCGCTGGCCGGCGCTGAACCAGGTGGTCTGCGGACTGCCGGACGCGGCCCAGACGACCATCGGGTCGTCCGAGTTGGCGACGACCTTGATCTCGGGGTGGCCCGCCAGCGTCGTCTTCCACAGCTGCGCCATCATTGCCACCTCCTTAGCCCGGTCGAGCTGGTCGCGGGAGAGGTTGAGCAGTGCGACCACCTTGGGACGGGTGGCGTCGATCACCTGGGGCAGGTAGTGCTCGTCGACCTCGAGGACGGCGAAGGGGGTGTGCCCCTCCTTCGCCAGGGCCGAGGTGTGGCCGGTCGGCATGTTGGCGCCGAAGGAGTTGGTGGCGACCCGTCCGAGCACGCCGACCGCGGCTGCGGTGAGCCGCGTCGTGGTGGTCTTGCCGTTGGTGCCGGAGACCAGGGCCACCGCCCGGCCGGACGAAAGGTGGGCCAGGAGATCAGGGTCGATCTTGAGGCCGATCCAGCCACCGATCACCGAACCGTCGCCGCGTCCCGCGGCCCTGGAGAGCGCCGCGGCGGTCTTCGACACGGAGGTCGCGACCTTGGCGATGAGAGGCATCTTCCCGTCCGTCACGCCGCCGAGGGTACCGGACTCGAACGTTACGTCGCGTTGCCAGACCGTCAAGATCGCGATGCGCCCGGTGTTTTCCCCGCTCCGGGCTTTTCGGACTTTGCCCACGGTCGTGGCTGGACTAATTATGTGTTCTGGTTCACCCGTAACCTTCGACTGATAGTTATCGGCCGACTGCTCTTGGTAATGGCAAATGTCTCGTGGAGATAACAAACCGGACGTCGGCAACTGTGCCAATCACGGAGTGTGATTGACGACGCGCTGACGATCATGGCCGAACTCGGGTACCAAAGATTCGCTGGCGGCACCCGCTCGCCGGCCGCACCGATCCGATCCACGCCGAGCCCTGCCCCGGGCCGGACGGTGCGACACCGCAGTCAGCCAGACCAACCAAGGCAGTCGGGGGCAGGGACGGGGGACCCATATCCGGTCTCTCCCGCGCCGCATCAGTGGCGCAACGGGAGGACCTTGGGGTGAAGCCGCCCACCCGCGGCCGGGCATACCTTCCCGCCCGAACCCGACAGCTAACCTCGCAGGCGTGCCGGAGGGATCTCTCTACCGTGCACGAGCACAACTCGAGCCGGCGCCGCCGCGCGTCCGTCGGCACCGGTACCGTCGCCCTGTCCCTGGGTCTCTGCCTCTGTGCCGGGCAGTTGATCGCCGCCTCACCCGCGGCGGCGGCCTCCCCGGCCACCGCGGCCGTGGTCGCCACCCCGGTCGTCGCAGCCGCGGCTCCCGCGATCACCCCCCAGCTGGCCGCGACGACCAGTACCCGGAACCTCCCCTGGGGCTCCACCCTCAAGGTCACCGCCAAGGTCATCGACCCGTCCACCGGCAAGGTCGCCAAGGGCACGGTCCGTCTCCAGGCCTGGCAGAACGGTGCCTGGCGTACCTGGGACACCGAGACCGTCCGGAGCGGAGCGGTCACCCTGGCCGTCAAGCCGACGTCCAGCGTCTGGCTCCGCACCGTCTTCACCGGTACCGGCTACAACCAGAAGGTCACCGGCAAGGTCAACGTCAAGGTCAAGGCGAGCGGTGCCAAGGTGCTCGCCGAGGCGAAGAAGCACAAGGGCGCGCTGTACAAGTTCGGCGCCTCCGGGCCGAGCCGGTTCGACTGCTCGGGATTCACCAAGTACGTCTACAAGAAGGCGGCCGGCAAGAGCCTGCCGCACAAGGCGAACTCCCAGCAGAAGTACGGCAAGGCTGTCGCCAAGAGCAACAAGAAGATCGGTGACCTGATCGTCTTCCGAAACGGGTCGTACGGCTACCACGCCGGGATCTACGCCGGCAACGGCTACATCTACGACTCGCCCCGCACCGGAACCAGGGTCGGCAAGCACAAGATCTGGAACAACAACTATGTGGTACGCCGCCTGGTCGCCTGACCGGGCACGGTGTCAGCGGTGATGGTCGCCGCACCCGAGCGCGGTGCCGGCAATGAGCCTTACCGCACCCATCGCCGCGCCCATCGTCGCACCGGTGCGCAGTGGCGCAGTAAGTAAGGAACAGCAGCGACGCCCGTGGGGCGTGACCCGGACCGGGGTGACGCCCCCCGGGCGGGTCCGGTTGCGGCCCTGCTCCACAGAGCGGTAGTGCGTGGGGGGGGGGAAGAGTGTGACCGGCAAAGTGTAGA
>NZ_JBFAAI010000022.1:0-146767 GCF_040639655.1 Actinoplanes sp. NPDC023801
AGGTGGAGGGCCTGAACAACGTGCCCAGGTCCGGTCCGGCCGCTGTCTCAGGCATTCCGAGACAGCGGTGAGAGCCGGCCGGGGGTCAGAGCTGCTCGGCGGTGACCACCTCGGCGGACTGCTTGTCCAGCAGCTCGGTCACTCCGAGCGCCGGCATCGGGCGGGCGAAGTGGTAGCCCTGGGCCCGCCCGCAGGCCAGTTCCTTCAGGCGCTCCGCCTGGCCCTCGTCCTCGACGCCCTCGGCCACCGGTGACAGGTTGAAGGTCCGGGCGATGTGCAGCACCGCCTCGGCCACCGACGCGCCACCGGTCTCCGGCATCGCCTGTACGAACGACCGGTCGATCTTGACCACGTCCACCGGCAGGGTGCTGAGGTGGCTGAGTGAGGAGAAGCCGGTGCCGAAGTCGTCCAGAGCGATCCGGACACCCAGCTCCTTGAGCGCGCTCAGCACCCGGGCCGACTCGACCAGGTCGGTGAGTGCCACCGACTCGGTGAGCTCCAGCACCAGGTCCTGCGGCGGCAGACCGGTCCGGACCAGCACCTGGCGAACCTCGTCCACGAGGCGGGGATCGGTCAGCTGGGAGGCGGACAGGTTGACGTTCATCTCGAAGCCGGGGAACCGGTTCTGCCAGTCCATCGCCTGCCGGCAGGCCTCCTCCAGGACCCAGCCGCCGAGCCGGGGCACCTGACCCAGCTGCTCGGCCAGTTCCAGGAAGAGCGCCGGTGGAACCAGGCCCTTCTCCGGGTGCTGCCAGCGGACCAGCGCCTCCACGCCGACGGTGATGCCGCCGTTGGCCAGGTCCACGATCGGCTGGTAGTGCACCTCGAACTCACCGGCCTCGAGACCGCGCATCAGGTCCTGCTCGGCCAGACGGCGCTGCTCGGCCTTGGCGAACAGGACCGGATCGAACCTGCGGGCCACCCCGCCGCCGTCCTGCTTGGCGCGCAGCAGGGCCTGGTCGGCACGGCGCAGGACGCCGTCCAGGCCGTCGTGCCCGTCGGTGATCGCGACGCCCGCGCTGGCCCGGATGCTCAGTGCCACCCCGCCCGCCTGCAGCGGACGGTGCAGCTCGGTCAGGACACGCTCGGCCACCGCGACCGCCGCCTGCTCGTCCTCCAGACCGGGCAGCAGCACCACGAACTCGTCACCGTCCAGGCGGGCGACCGTGTCGTTGGCACGGACGTTCACGGCGAGACGGTCTGCCGCCTCGCGCAGCAGATCGTCGCCGGCGGCGTGCCCGAGCACGTCGTTGACGTCCTTCATGCCGTCCAGGTCGACCACGATCACCGCGGTCTTGGTACGGGACGGCGCGGCCAGCACCTCCTCGGCGTACTCGACGAACATCCGCCGGTTGCCCAGCCCGGTCAGCGGGTCCCGGAAGGCCTGCTGGGCGAGCAGCGTCTGCTGCCGGTTCCGGTCCGGGTCCATCCGGTTGCCGAGGAACTGGCGCAGCGCCCCGGCACTGGCCACCACCAGCACCAGCCAGGTCGCCACCGGTGGCAGGTCCCCGGTGAGGTGCCGGATCGCCGCGACGGCCAGTGCGGCCGCCACCGTGGCGTGCCGCAGCACACCGCGGCGGCTGTCCAGCAGCAGCACGGCGAGACCCAGGCAGAGCGCCGCCAGGAGCGGCATGATGCGGCCCGCCAGCCCACCGGGCTGCCCGGGATCGGCCACCGGCCAGGCGAGCAGTACCAGCGACGCGAGCACCACCGTGTCGTCGACGACGACCCGAACCCGGTCCCAGAGAGCGTTGCGACCCACGATCCACCTCCGGCGAGTCAGATCGGTCCCGGCCGGGCCCGGTTGAGGCATCCCGGCCACCAATCGACCCCCGGCCCGAGATCTTCGGGTACGCGGAGCGCGTACCCGCAGAGGTGTCGGAATTCCGGCAACGTCCTGCGGGTGCGGTTCCTCGGTATCACGGTGGGTGAGGAACCGCAGGTCCGATCGATGCGTTGCCGGGGTGTTACAGCGGTCGTCGAGTCGGGTGACCAGGGGAAGTCACTAAGGTGGGTGCTCGCCGGGTTTGCACAGGCGTGATCTCATGGGACTTCATCACGGTAAGTCGGTAACGGAGGGCTATAACGTGCTGGATGGAGAGCGGGTCGCCGAGGACGGCGGCCCACGCACCGGCGAGGACGCGATGCCGGACGGTTTCCCGGTCGATGCCGACGAGCCGGTGATGCCGGCGCCGTCGTTCCCGACCTTTCATCACACACCGACGTTGCCGCACCAGACACCGGGCAACGGATTCGAGAGCGGACGCGACAGTCGTGCACGGTGAACCAAGCCCCTCGCTGCCTCGGCGCGGCCCGGCCCCGCCGGTGGACCGGATGGACAATGCCGAGCTGGCCCGGCTGATCGAGTCGGAGCACCCGTATCGGGGCAAGGCGCTGTTCGAGCTCTGTGACCGGATCGCGCTCGACGACGACGCGGCGACCAAGGTGGCGATGCTGTCGCGGCTCACCTCGCTGCGCCGGGCACGGCTCTTCGACCGGGTGTCGCTGGCCTGGTCGGCGATCATCGCGTTGCTCGCGGCCGAGACGGCACACTCCCGCGCGGAGGCGTACGCGGCGTTCGACGCGCTCGGCCCGGAGGAGCAGCGGGACATGCTCGACTACCTGGAGGTCGCGAAGATCGAGGAGGCCCACCCGCGGATCACGTGAGCGGGCCTCCGCCTGCTCAGGCCTGGATCAGGACGTCCCGGCGGAACGCGACCCGGTCGCGTACTGCCGAGGCGTCCGGTTTCGGGTCGGGGTAGAACCAGGCGGCGTCCGGCGCGGTGTTCCCGTCCGCCCGGAGCGAGTAGTAGGACGCCTTGCCCTTCCAGGGGCAGACGGTGTGCGTGTCGGAGGGGACGAGAACGTCCTCACGGACGCTGGTGAGGGGAAAATAGTGGTTGCCCTCGACTACCACCGTGTCGTCGCTCTCGGCGATCACTTCGTCGTTCCAGATGGCCTTCGGCATGTCCCGAACGTAGCGCGTGGACGAGTTTGTGTCTGATATGTGCGATTTATTCACCTCTCGTGGGTGAATTGCCGCGACCCGGCTGAAGATCTAGAGTCGGATTCCTTATGGAGCTTCCGATGGAGCGCGACGTTTCGATGGGACAGAGCACCAGGTTGGACCAGCTGCGCGGCTCCGGGCGGGCCAAACGCCACAACGCGCGCACCATCGCCGCGCTCACCGGTAACCCCGGCTGCAACCGGCGGGCCGTCCTCGACGCGGCCGGCATCGACAAGCAGAAACTCGCCGAACGGGTCGGCTTCCCGGGCAGCTTCGGCCAGTCCCGGTTCGCGCTCTCCCGCGGCAACGCCTTCGAGGCCATGCTGAAGGCTGACGACTGCGCCCTGCTGCGCGAGGTGCTCACCGCCGACGCCGGCCTCGACTACCAGGATCTCAGCGCCGACTCGCTCGGTGACCGGCACGAGCGGACCGTCAAGGTGCTCGCCGACGCCCGCTCCGCACTCATCGACCACCCGCTGCTCACCCTCGACGTGGCCGGCCAGACCGTCTACCTCGAACCCGACCTCATCGCGTACGCCCACCACGGCCGCCTCCAGGTCGTGGAGATCAAATCGTTCGCGATCATCGACGGGCAGGCGGAGAGCGCCAAGGTCTCCGGCGCCGCCGTCCAGGCCGCCGTCTACGTGCTCGCGCTGCGTGAGCTGATGGAGCGGCTCGGCCAGGACCCGGCGCTGGTCAGCCATGAAGTCGTGCTCGTCTGCCCGGCCGGCTTCAGCCTGCGGCCCGCCGCGGTCGTCCTCGACGTCCGCAAACAACTCTCGACCCTGCGCCGGCAGCTGTCCCGGCTCGCCGCGGTCACCGACCTGATCGACGACCTGCCGGCCGGCCTCACCTTCGACCCCGCGCTCGAACCGGCCGACCTGGTCGCCGCCCTCGCCCACGTCGAGGCCCGCTACGCCCCGGAGTGCCTCTCCGCGTGCGAACTCTCCGTCTACTGCCGCAACGAGGCGAACGGGAGCACGGCCGCGCTGGGCCGGACGGTGCGCGAGTCGCTCGGCGGCATCGAATCCGTCGATGAGGTGCTGGCGCTCGCCGAAGGGCGCCGCGAACCGGCCGAGGACCAGGCCGAGGCGGCGGCCATGCTCCGGGCCGCGCTGCGGCTGCGGTCCGAGGCGCTGTCCCCGGGCACCGCCGGCGCTGCCTCTTGAGCGCCCTCATCGCCCTGGCGCGGGCGCAGGCCGTCGCGGCCGGCCGGGCCCAGCCGATCGCCACCGTGCGGCACCTGCACGTCCACGACCATCCGCTGGTGCTGATCCCGCTGGTGATGGCCGGCGAGGCCAACGCGCCTCTGGCCGCGATGATCGGCACCGACCCGGCCCGTCCCCGGCTGCTGGCCGTCACCCAGCCCCGCAACCGCGACGAACGGTTCACCTTCGCCGCCGACCTCGCCGAGATCCTCGTCGAGTACGCCGGTTCGTTCGCCACCGACACCGAGGATGTCGCCGTCGACCGCGGCAAGGACGTCCGCCAGCGGTACGTCGACGCGCCCCAGATCTGGGTACCCAATCCGGCCGGCGCCGACTTCCTGCGCCTGTTCGGGCGATCCACCCGGTTCCTCAAGACCGAGGGGGAGTACGCGGTCCCGCCCGCCGTGCCGCTGCTCGGCCGATGGCTGACCTTCTTCGCCAACAGCGCCGAAGTGCCCGGCTCGTCGCTGCTGGTCAACGCGGTGCAGTCGCTCGGCATGCATTGGGCGACCGGCCAGAGCAGCGCCGAGGACGCCCAGTTCGGCGTGCAGCTCGCCTGGATCGAATCCGGCGCCGCGGCCGCCCGCGCCGCCGAGAACGGCCCGGTCGCCGGACCGGCCACCGACCCCGACTTCGACAACCGGGTGCTGGCGCCGCTCATCGAACGGCAGGCCCCGGAGCTGCCCCAGGTGCTGCACGACCTGCTCCTGCCCACCTGGGAGCGGATGTGGCGGACCCTCGCCCTGCTGCGCCGGATGCCCGTGGGCGAGCGGGTCTCGCTGCGCTGGGACCTCGACCGCGACGCCTTCACCGCCTTCGTGCAGAACCTGAACGAGGGCGGCCCGCCCCAGCCCCGCAGGGACGGCGCCGTCGCCGCGGCGGCCCGCCTGCAGCGGCTGGAGAACGCGGCCGCCCGCTACGCCGTCCAGCGGGCCTTCGACGACCCGCTGGTGCTGGCCGAGTACCGCCTCAGCGGCGCCGCGTTCGCCGGAGTGGTCACCCTCGCCAACCCGGACCGGGTCGACGACAGCGGCCGCCGGCCGGTGCTCCGCCCGCGGATCATGGTGCACACCACCGAGCCGGTCCGGGTCGAGCCCGGCACCTCGCTGACCTCGCCGGCCCGGCCCGCCCAGAAAGCCCGGATCGTCTCCGTCAGCCCGTCGGGCGACGGGAACGACGTCCTGCTGGAGCTCTCCGGCGGAATGGGCCGGAAACTGGTCGCGGAACCGGGCAGCGTTCCCGCCGTGGGCGAGCGGCTGGTCCTCACCACGCTCAGTGAGGCATACCGGCCCGGTGGCAGCCTGCCCGACCCGTCCGAGACGCCGTGGACGCACGGCGGCCCGCCCGCTCCCGTCGGCCCCGACGCTTCCGGCGCGTCTGACATTTCTGTTGGGCCGGCTGTCTCAGGTGAGCCTGACCAGGAGCAGGGCGATGTCGTCGCTGCGGCGCGGGGCGACCTCCAGCAGCCGGGCGCAGAGCTCGTCACCGGGCCGGGCCGCGTTCTCCCGTAGGACCGCCGACAACCGGGCGATGCCGTCGTCGAGCAGCTGCTCCCGGTCCTCCACCAGACCGTCGGTGTAGAGCACCAGCGTCGAACCGGCCGGCACGAAACGCCGTGCCGTGGTGCGCGGCTCCCGCGGTGGCAGACCGAGCAGCGGCTCCGGCGGCACCCACCACACCTGGACGTTGCCGTCCGGCAGGAGCAGCAGCGGCGGCGGATGCCCGGCGTTGGCGAACCCGACCTGGTAACCCGACCAGGACTTCCGGACCCGGGCGAGCACCGCGGTCGCCGAGGCCGAGACCCGCAAGCCGTGCAGCGTCTGGTCGAGAGCCGTGAGCAGCACACCCGGTTCCTCGTCCCGCCCGTACGCGTCGCCGCGAACCAGGTTACGGAGCTGCCCCATGGTCGCGGCCGCCTCGATGTCGTGCCCGGAGACGTCACCGACCGCCACCATGACACTGCCGTCGGGCTGGGCGAAGGCGTCGTACCAGTCGCCGCCGACCGCCGCGCCGTCCTGCGCCGGCAGGTAGCGGGCATGCAGCTCGACCCCCGGGATGTCCGGCAACTCGGTGAGCAGGCTGCGCTGCAGCACCTCGGCCACGTGCCGCTGCTCCCGGTAGAGGCGGCTGTTCTCGACGGCGAGCCCGGCCCGGCGGCCGACCTCGGCAGCGGTCCACTCCTCGGCGGCGGTGAAGGCAGGCCGTTCCGGACGGTTGACCAGCAGGATCGCGCCGAGCGTGCGGCGGCGGACCGACGACACGACCGGAACGATCAGGGACCCGCCGAACCCGGCCCGCGTGGTGATCTCGGCCAGCTCCGCGTCGCTGATCCGGTCTCCCAGATCGGTGGCGCCGTCCGTCGTGCGTACCGGCCGGCCCCGGCCACGGACGGCCGTCAGCATCGCCCGCAGATCGGGCCGCGACCCGGCGGCCAGCTCGGCGAGCCGGGCCATGTCGGCCGACCGCTCCGGATCGCAGTGTGCGGCGAAGACCCGCGCCGGGCCGCCCGGATCGTCGGCGACCGCGACCACGCACCAGTCGGCCAGGGTCGCCGTGACGATGTCGCCGAGCCGGCGCATCGCCTCCTCCACGTCCATCGTGCCGACCAGCGACTCGGTCAGCTCGGCGAGCAGCTCCAGCTGGTGGTGCGCCGACTCGGCGGCGCGGCGGGCATCCTCCTCCGCGGAGCGGGCGATGCGCAGGCACACCTCCGACGAGCAGACCTCGGCCAGCTCGCCGATCAGGGCCACCTCACTCGGGGTCCAGACGCGGGGCTCGTGGTCGATGGCGCAGAGGGTGCCGACGATCAAGCCGTCCGGGTCGGTGATCGGCGCTCCCGCGTAGGCGATCGCACCGATCTCGGAGACCACCGGGTTGTCCCGCATCCGCGGGTCCTCCCGCACGTCCGGCACGACGAGCATCTCGCCGGCCACCACCACGTGCCGGCTGAACGAGTGGGTCAGCGGCATCTGCCGGGCCGACGCCAGCGGCTCCGGAGCACCGACCTGACCGGCCAGGAACTGGCTCGCCTCGTCGACCAGGCAGACCGCGACCATCGGTGCGTCGACCAGCTTGTGGACCAGCATGGCGATGCGGTCGAAGGCGGCGTCCGGGACGGGGCCACCGGCGATCCGGCGCACCGATCGGAGGCGCGGTGGATCGGCGAGCACGCCGAGCTCGGCGTCACCGATCAGGTCCCACTGAAGCACCGTCGCCCCCTGCGGTTTCGCTCGTCAGGTTACCGGGGGCGAGCGCGAGCGGGCCCTCCCGCGGTGACCCGATCATCCGTTTCAGCCCGCCCGAACGGGTGACATGACCCCGGAGTCGCAGCGGGACGGCGCTTCACCTGCCCGCACTCCTTCTCGGCCCGCGGCTCTCCTCAGGCCGCGTGTGGCGGCCGTTTCTCGAACGGCTGGCGCCGCCCGGCGGTCAGCCCGGAGCGGATGGTGCCCCGGACCTCCGCCCGGCCCAGCCCGGCACGCCGGGCCGCGGCGGTCAGCTCCCGCCGCACCTCCCACTCGTCGAGCAGGCCCGCGCCGACCAGCCGGCCCAGCGCGAAGGCCGCCCGGTTCAACGTGTCGTTGCGGGTGCCGGGCGGCGCGTCGGCCACCCGGCCGGCCTCGGCGTCGAGAGCGGCCTCCGCATACCGGTCCGGGTGGGTCACTGTGCGGCGGGACACTGTCGTACCGGGCGGCCCGGCGATCAGCTCCACCAGCTCCGCCGGGCCGGGCGGCAGCGCGACGGCCGGCCGGCGGATCCAGCGGTAGTCGCCACCGCTCGCGTGCCGGGACGGCGGGGCCAGCACATAACCGCCCGAACCGCGCCAGTCGAGTCCGGGCAGCAGCCGGACCCGATTGCCGTAACCGGTCGGGCGGAACCAGAGATGGCGGCCGCCGGAGCCGGTCCGCACCTGCGGCCCGGCCGGGACGCTCCCGCCGAGCAGACGGCACAGACCGTGCCAGCCCTCCGCCGAGTCGACATCGGCCACGTCCATCACCACGCCGGTGCGCAGGCCCACGTTGGCGCGCGGCCAGAACGTCCACCACAGCCGGATCTGATACGGATCGGTCGAGGCCTCGCGCAGGCCGTGTCGCAGGCGGGGGTGCTTGCCGGAACGGTCGCACCGGGCTCCTCTGTCGCAGGAACAGACCCCACTCCGGTCAGGCGTGTGCACCGGCAGGACGGGAATGCCGTGCCGGGCGTACGCCAGGGCGGTCGTCAGCGACATTAGAACAAGCGTACGACAATCAGTCGTCCCCCGGCCATGTCCGCAGCACATGCGAGATGTGGTGCGACGTGCTCCACGCGATCCAGCTGGCCGAACTCCCGGCGCCTCGCGCGGTCCGGGCCCGCCTGGCGATCTCGGCGTCACCCCACGAGAAGCGGGCACCGGCGGCCGGCCACTGCGGTGACCTGACGAGCGTCCGGCAGAGGTCGTGGCACCGGTCGTCATCGCGGCCACCCCGGCGCGCCCAGCGGTAGATCCACCACTCCCGCTCGGTGGTGTAACGCAGCGTCGGCAGCTGCCGGTGGGGCTGGACGCCGCGGCGCCGGACCGGGGACGTCACGCCGTAATCGGCGTACCCCACGCCGGGCTCGCCCAGCCGCTCCCACATCCGGGCGTCGAGCCTGCCCACCGCCACTGGCTGATCGGTCGGCAGATCGTCGAGGTTGGGCGGCATCGCGCCGGCCGCCACGCTCACCGACCGCCACGGCGTGCCGTGGGCCCAGCGCAGCACCCGGCGGGCCCGATCCTCCACCACGGCGGCGTGTGCCCGGCAGGCTGTCTCGGCGAGGTCGATCAGCAGGTCGATGTCGGCCGGCTCGAGCTCCGCGGCGCGCAGCACCCGCTCGGTGACCGCATCCGCCTCGGCGGGGTTCCCGGCGTCCGCGTGCGGCCGGAGCCGCAGCACGGCACGCCGCTGGTGCAGACGGGCGGCCCGGCCGTGCTCGGCCAGGCGCGGGCCGCTCTCGTGTGCCCGTAGCACCGGGATCATGGTCAGTCCCAGGGCGGCCAGCTGTCCGGCGAGCTGTTCCGGGCCCGGCCCCCGCTCGGGGACCTCTCCGAAGTCGACAGCGAGCGCACGGCTGCGCGGCCGCAGCTCACGGACCAGCGGGAGGACGACGCCGTCCGCCTCCAGCTCCACGATCGGCGTGACCCGATCGGACTCCTCGTCCGACAGGTGTGCCAGCGCGGTGAACTCGCCCCTCCGGGGCCGCAGGATCGGGTGGTAGACCCGGTCGCGCTTCATGGTTCCACGGTAACGTCACAGTCGGTACAAATGGGCGAGCATCGATTGATTCGCCTCCCAGCCGTCCGGGAACTTCACCGGCACGTTCAGATGCACCGGCTCGGTCGACGGATGCGCGTCCAGCAACTCGGCGATGCCGGCCCGGGCCACCACCACACAGGAGTGCCGGTGCCGGGAGGTCAGCACGCAGAGCCGGCCCGACTCCAGGTGGAAGGCGGTCGCGTCGCGCCGGCCGGAGAGCGGATGCAGCACCACAGTCAGGTCGTACTCGCGGCCCTGCAACCGGTTCGCGGTGTCCACGGTCACCTCGGCGGCCTCCGGCGGCAGCATCGAACGGATCACCGCGACCTGATCCCGGTGTGCGGCACCGATGGCGATCCGGTCGGCGGTCAGCGGCCCGGTCCCGGCCTCCGAGACGGTCGCGCCCTCCCTGGTCAGGGCGCGGGCCGCAAGCGTCGCGCAGGCCGCCGCGGCCTCCGCGTCGGTCCGCACGGTGAACCGTTCCGCCAGCTCGTGCAGCCCCCAGCCGGTGGTGGCGGCGGTGTCCAGCACGGCGTCGAACGCGTCCCGTGCCGGCCGTTCGAAGGCCAGCGTCCGATCGCCCGGCCCGGTGCCGGAACGGAACCCGGTGAACGGGTAGAACGCCGCGGCCACCACCGGAGCCGCCGACGCCGGCAGCCGCCAGGACACCGGCAGACGGTGCACCGGAAGCTCCGGGTTGTGCCGCAGCAGCACGGCCACCGCGCTCAGCATCGGATCCCACGAAAGCCCGATCCAGCGGTCCACCTCCACGGTGGAGAACGGGTCCAGCTGGCCCGGATCACCGACGAAGAGGGCCCGCGCGAAACGGGGCGCCACCCGCAGAAGGGCATCGGACCTCATCTGGTACGCCTCGTCGACGATCGCCCACGGCCAGGTGCCCTCGGTGACCGTGGCCCACTTGGCCGCCGTACCGATGGTGACGGGTGGTGATCCGAGGTCGGCCACCTTGGCCGCCACCCGGCACGCCGGATGTGCTCGGACCCGCGGCGTCGCCTCGTAGTCGACGGCCGACAACCGGCCCACACCGATCTCCGGCGATCGCGTACCCAGACGTTCGATCAGGTCGTCCACCTGCTCGTTGGTCTGCGCCACGATCATCAGTGGCTCACCGGTGGCGGCCAGCTCCCCGGCGGCCCGCACGACGAGCGTCGACTTGCCGGCACCGGGCGGCGAATCCACCACCACCCCGCGATGATCACCCTGGGTGAGATCGCGGAGGACGGCGGCGATCACGGTCGCGGCCTCCTCGGCCGGGCTGACGAGCGCGTGGGAACTCACCCCGGCACGGTAGCGCCCGCCCTTGACCGAAACCGTCACGACACCGCCGGCGGTAACGTCGGCGGAATCATGGGCGAGCGCGAATGGGACTGGCCGGTCGCGGAGCTGACCGCGCTGCGGGTGGGACGGCGGCTGGGCGTACGCGTCCCGGCCTCCCGCCCGGACCGGTGGTCGTTCGTGCACATCGTCCCCGGTGAGTCCGGCTTCGTGGTCGCGCACTGGGAGTTCGAAGCCGACCGCCTCGAGGGTCACGATCACGATCTGGGAGCGGTACGGCTACGCCAAGCACTGGCTGCCGACGAGGCTGAACTGCTGGCTGTGCTGCGGGATTGGCACCTTCCGCCGGACCGTTTCCGCTCCTCCTGGGACACCGTGCACGTGAACGCAGAGTAGTTATCCACAGGCCTTCCCCAGGTTCCCGCTGTTCTCGCTACCGTCTGCCGCGAAGTCATCACGGTGGATGGAGGAGGCGGGCATGTTCGACGGAGGAAGCCTGGGCGACGCCGAGCGGCTGATCGACGAGTGGCGCGGCACGATCGAGGAGCGGGCCACCCGTGCACGGGTCCTGGAGTCCCGGCTGGCACGTCTCACCGAAACCGCCCGCAGTCCCGACGGGCTGGTCACGGTCACGGTGGGGGTGCCCGGCGACCTGACCGCCCTCGACCTCGCCGAAGGCATCCGGCAGCGGCCCGCCGCGGTCACCGCCCGGGAGATCCTGACCACCCTGCGGGCCGCCCGGGGCGCCCTGATCACCGCGGTGACGGCTGTGACCGCCGAGACGATGGGCCCGGACACGGCCACCGGCCGGGCGGTCGTCGAGTCGTTCACCGACCGCCTGACACCCGGAGGCGACGGCTGTGTCTGAGCTCGTCCGGGTCGATCCGGCCGCACTCGGGGCGCATGCCCGGACGGTCGACGAGATCGCCGGACGGGTGGCGACCGCGGGCCGGCGGGCTCAGTCGGTGCGCGCCGGGCCCGGCGCCTACGGCCGGCTCTGCGCGATGTTCCCGCCCGGTCTCGGTGACCTCCAGGACGCGCTGGCCGCCGGTGTCGCCGCTGCCGCCGACGGGCTGTACGACACCGGTGACCGGCTGCGGGCCACGGCGCGGGACTACCGGGCAGCCGACGAGCGCCGGGCCGCGGCCTTTCGCGTCGTCCGGGCCGCGCGATGACCACCGAGTCCTGGGCCGGGGTGGCGATCGCCGGTGACGTCTCCGGGATCGCCGACGCCGTGCGGAGCCGCGACTGGATCGACGGCACGCTGGCGGACGCCGCCGGCACGCTCGACGGACTGTCCCTGCTGGCTGACCCGCTCGGTGACCTGGGCCGGGCCGGCGCCGACTGGCTCATCGAGCACGTCGGCCCGCTGTCGGAACCGCTCGACTGGCTGGCCGGCGACCCGGCCGGGATCGCCGCCCACGCGCGGAGCCTGCGTGACGTGGCCGGCCGGCTCTCGGCCGAGGCGGAGGAGCTGGCCAGGGCGGTCGGCGCGGAGGCGTCCGGGTGGAGCGGGGTGGCCGAGGAGGCGTACCGGGGCTGGATCGTCCGCCGGACCGGCGAACTGCGGACCCTCGGGGCGGCGGCCGGCATGTCGGCCATGATCAGCCAGGAGAGCGGGGGACTGGCCGGTGCTGTGCGGCTGATGATCCGTGACGCCGTGGACGCGGTGGTGGGCCGGTTGATCGCCTCCGCCGCCGAGCTGATCGCCACCGCGGGCGTGGGCACCCCGGCCGTGGTGGCGCGGGTCACCGCCCTCTGTGCGGTGTGGGCGGGGCGGATCAGTCAGTGGCTGAAGTCGCTGATCGGCAGCCTGCGGGAGCTGCTGGCAACGAGTGACCGGCTGGCCGCGCTGGTCCGGCAGCGGGTTCGCCCGCAGGACGTCCGGCCCGGCGTCGACCCGTCTCAGGCGCCGGAATCGCGGGTGCGCTGACTGAGGCTGCCCGCCCGGCGCCGGGTCAGATCGGCCGGCGGTTTGATGTTGTGTCCCCAGCGAAGGAGAAGCGTCCGATGTCGAGTCGGGAACATGTCTACTTTCAGTCGCGTCACACGCCGGCGGAGTTCGCTGCCGCGATCGCACCGGCTCTCGGTATGACGGTCATCCGTGGTGGACGCGGCGAGACGTTCCTGTCCCGGCCGCTTCCGGACGGCGGTGCGGTGGGCGGTGAGCTTCGCGTCAACGAGCTGGCCGATCCCGGCGAGCCGTCCTACCTCGACGTCTTCCCGCTGGTGCTCGAGCTGGGCATCACCGTCGGTGACCGCGCCCGGCAGCTTGCCGAGGCCCGGGGGCTGTTCACCGAACTGGCTCGGGTGTCGCCGGTTCCGATCGCGCTGGTGCGCGGGTACGACTTCCTGCTCGGTGCCGCCGATGGTGGCAACGGACTGGTGTGGTTTCCCGAGAACGTCACGCCCTACAGCGAGGATCGGGAGATGTGGTTGCCATTTCAACCTTAATTGGCGACGCGCCAAATAGTGCGGCCGAAATCAATCCGTCGATTCTTCCGCATCCCGTAGATCTACCCACCGCGCCGGTTGAAATTACTCGTCCTGGGGAACGCAGCGTGAATGCCTCAAACCCGGGCAAGTGACACTAGTCGGATTAGTCGGGAAGGGCTCGAGTGGGGCAGCGGCCCGGGAGAGCGTTCCCTGGCTACCTCGTCATCTCTCGAAATGATCTGACGGGTATCTGACACTTGACTGGTGTCCCCTAGGGGTCAGGTCCTCGCGCAGAGGCTGCTCAGGTCGGCGGGCGTGAAAAGAGACGCGCGTACTGTAATTCATTTCAGCTCCTTCATGTTTCCCCGACCGGCCGGACGGCCGTGCCGGTGAGGCCTGGAGCCGCAGGTGACGTGGTATTTGATCACGGTCTGTGAAGCGCTGTTCGCATGGCTGTCACCACCTGGAAATAACTCCCGGCTTCAATGTGAGGTAGTCGCGAATAGCGAATCGGGCGTGCAACTTGCGCTTGCGCAGGGACGCGCAAGTTGCATCTTTCGCGTCTCGCTGCCTCGTCGCTCCATCGTTGTGACCGGGCGCTGATCGACATCTTCGATTTCATTCATGGTCGTTGTTGTGATCTCGTTCCGCCCCCTTCCAGTCGATCATTGGAAGTGCAACTCTTCTAGCCAGCAGTGACGTCGGCATCACGGACGGTGGTGGTGAGGAATGCGTCCAGACGTTCTCGTCGGTCCGAGTGATTGGCTTATCGAGCAGTTCGGCGACAAGGTCGCCGACGAACTGTGGACCCGGGTGCCGGAAGCGTTGAGCACGGCGATCGACCGCGAAGTTCACGCTCATCCGGCCATGACCCAGACCATGGAGCGGGTTCTGGCGAATCCTCGGTGGGCACTTCCCTATGAGGAACTCGTCCTCTTCCTGGGTACGCTGCCGGGTGCGGAGATCATCAGCGTTCCGCGTTCGGTCTACCAACTGGTACTGATCAACGGTCATGTGGTGGTGCCCTGGTGCTACGGCCAGTCAGCCCGGGTCTCCATGCGTGACGCCGAGGTCGGCCGATCCTTCGGTCGTCTCGCTCGCGAGCTGCTGCGCCGGTTCGGCCCGCCGTGGCGCCGATCCCCGGTGGAGGCACCGCTGCCGCTGGACGCGGTCGACGAACGCGAGGTCGCCAAGATCTGCGCCGCCGTCGCGAGGATCGCGCCGAAACCCGAGGTGATCATCGCCGGCTATGCGGGCGCACCCAACCTGGGTCTGCTCCGCGCCTGCCTCGGCGAGATCAAGTCCACCGACAACGGCACACTCAGCTGGAGCCATCTCGACGACCTGCCACTGCCGCCGCCGGTGATCCCGCGCCCGCGCCGCATGCAGTTCCCCTGACGGGCCCGGCACCGCGGAGATCGACCGCCCGCGGCGCATGCGGTTCCCCTCAGGGGCCGGCACCGCGGAAATCGACGAACCATGCCCACCCGCAGCGTCGCGGGTGGGCATGGTGCCGTTCGGGAGGCCGCGGATGTGGGTCAGGCCGGCTGCGGGACCGGGGCCAGGTAGGCGGTGGAGAACGGCTCCCGCCGCGCCCGCATGTCGGCGTATGCGGTGACCAGCAGCGGCGGCAGGACCACCCCGGCCGGCAGGTAGTAGAGGGCGTTCAGGGCACCCGCTGCCACGGCTCCCGTGGTTCCGCCGACAGCGACCTCCAGAACGGCCCCGATGACGCCGAGCACCACCGAGGCCGCGACGTTGAGGCCGAAGATCGTGGCGATCCGGGACACCGACGTGCCGAGGTCGGCGTTGAACAGTGCGAAACAACGTCCGAGGCCGGTACCGCGTTCGAGCGTGACCACGACCGGAAGAATCATGATCACCGCGGCGACGTAGATGACCGGCAGGAAGCAGGCCAGCAAGGACACGCCGGCCACCAGCGTGGCGACGATCTGCCAGCCGATCACGGCATGGGCCCGGCGCAGAGCTGTCCCGGCGGCGGCCTTGAGCGTCACCGGCTGACCGGTCGCGGCGAGCACCACCATCCGGGCGGTGATCGACGTGGCGACCATGGAGATGAGGGCCGCGACGAACGTCAGCCCGACGGACCCGAGGACGGCCGTCATGAAGTCGGCCAGCGGGGTGAGGTCGCCGGGCCGTGCGACGGTCGCCTTCTGCAGCTTCTCCTGCTGCTCGGACATCACGACACCGGCCGGGACGACGAGGGCGGCCATCGGCACCAGGAGGATCGCCTGCAGGGTCAGCGCGGGCTTCCAGATACGGCCGGCAAGCGCGAACGAGCGTCGCCACCAGCCTTCGAAGTTAGGGCTGACCAGCGGATCGGCCGGAGTGGGATAGAACGACGGCGGCAATCCCGGCGGCTGTGCGGGCCAGTAGTGCCCATTTCCGTCGCGCTCCGCCCAGCCTTGATTCACGTGTGGCCCCAGATCATCGATGCAAGATCAGCGGCGACACCTTAGCGGTATCCCGAAGGGGCGCGCCGCCCCGAGCCGGGACGCCGCCGGGGGCGGGGCTGACCTCGCCTCGCTCCTGCCCCCTCGACGGAACAGGCCCTAGACTCCCGAGGATGGCCGAGCAGCGGGAATCGCCCACGACGATCCGGGATCGGGCCGTGGCGGTCGCTGATTATCTGCTCGCCGTCCGGGCCCAGATGGAACGCCCGGCCCGGATCGTGCCCGCCGACGCGCACTGGTTGCACTCGCTGCCCGCGCACCCCGGGTGTCAGGCCGGTCCGGGCGCCGACGGATCGTCCTGGCTGCGGGTCGGGCGGCCGGAGATGCCCGGTCCGGCGCCGGTGCCGGCGGCACTGCGCCGCCGGTTGCGCGCCGAGGTGACCGCCGACGCGGAACCGCAGCCGCAGGACGAGCCGGGGGAGGACTTCGCGACCTGGCGGGACGAGGTCTGGCGGCCCTGGTCGCAGCTGACGGCCGCCACCGAGCAGACCCGTGAGCTGCACCGCCGGCTCTTCGACCGGATGCACCAGCTGGACATGGCCGCCGCCACGACCGAGCTGGTCTGGGGGCACGGCATCCTCGAGACGTCGATCGACGGTGCCCGCGTCCGGTACCCGCTGGTCGCCACCCCGGTGATGATCGAGTACGACGCGGATCTCGCTCTGATCACCGTCTCGCCGGCCGGGCCGTCCCGGTTGCAGGCGGAGGCGCTCGCCGGTCTGGACGAGCGTCACCTCGCGCAGCTGTCCGCCCTGACCGGTCCGGGCGGCGCGGTCGAGGTCGATCTGTGGAACGACGTGGATCGCCGCGAGCTGTTCGAACGGGCTCTGACCCGGCTCGGGTTCGACCGAACCGTGGTCGCCGCCGATGGGGAGAAACCGGCCGCCGAGGCGTTCATCCGCGATGCCGCGGTGCTCTTCGCCCGGCCGAGGCAGCGCCAGCTCCGCGGGTTCCTGGAGAGCATGCGGGACCGGCTGACCGGCGGCGAGCCGGGCGGTGTGGGTGCGCTGGCGGCGATCGTGGCGCACGAGCCGAGTCGCCTGCTGATGCCCGACGACAAGCCGGAGAGCTGGGATCGGGTGGGCGAGCGGCTGCTCATGCCGCTGCCGACCAACGAGGCGCAGGAGTCGATCGCCCGGCGCCTGGCGCATCATCGCAACGTGGCCGTTCAGGGTCCGCCCGGCACCGGCAAGACGCACACGATCCGGAACCTGATCTGCCATCTGATGGCGAACGGTAAACGGGTGCTGGTGGTCGCACAGAAGGAGGAGCCGCTCCGGGTGCTGCGCGACGGCCTGCCCGAGGAGGTGCAGCCGCTCTGCCTCGCGGTGCTCGGCCGGACCACCGACCAGCTGGTGCAGTTGCAGCTCGCGGCGCGTGAGCTGTCCGACCGGGCGGCGACGCTCGACCAGGACGCCGAGGAGCGCCGGGTGGACCGGCTGACCCGCAACCTGCAGGAGGCGGAACGCGAGCTGACCGCGGCCACGGCGGGACTGCGGCTGATCGCCGAGAGCGAGGCTCAGATGTACCAGATCGGTGGCGTCGCCCTTCTGCCCGCCGAGGTCGGGGGGTGGTTGCGGGAACGTGCCGCCGCGCACGGGGGCATCCCGGACCCGATCTCCGGTCCGGCGCCGCTGACCATCGAGGAGTTCGCGACCCTCCTGAAACTGGCTGTCCGGCTGACACCGGACGACCGGGCCGCAGCGATGCGGCCCCTTCCGGAGATCTCCGACCTTCCGGACGCCGCCACGGCGGCCGCCGGGCGGGAACGGATGGCCCGGACCGAGGAGAACCTGTCCCGGTTGGCGGATCAGGGCGTCGACATGGCGGCGGTACGGGCGGAGGGCCGTTCCGGCATGGCGAGCCTGCTCACCGAGCTCCGCGAGGCGGTGTCGTGGCTGCGCCGCCGGGAGGGCACCTGGACCGACCGGCTGGGCCGGCTGCTCGACGACCCGCACTGGCGCACGCTCTGGAACGACCAGGTGGTCGTCACCGAGACCCTGTTCGCCGAGCTGGCGACTCTGACACGGGACGTGTCCGGGCACCGGATCGTGGTGCCGGAGCCGATTCTGGCCGAGCCGAAGCTCCTGCTCACCCGCCTGGCCGAGATCCGTCAGCGGTTCGAGGCGGGCCGCGGTCTGAACCGGATACTGCACGCCGGGTTGTACCGGCTGGCCGACGAGGTACGCGTGGACGGCGAGCCGCTGCGCACGGTCGCCGACGTCGACGTGGCACAGAAGGCGGTACGCCGTGCGCAGGCCCGCCAGCGGCTGGGCGAGGCCTGGTTCGAATGGGTGCAGCGGCTGGCCGTACCGGAACCGGCCGGAGGCTGGGGTGACCCGGAGATCTGGGCGGGTGGCCTGCTCGCCGACGCCAACCAGTCGCTCGACTTCGACCTCAACCGGTGGCCGCCGCTCGCCCGCCGGCTCGCGGAGCTGGTGCCGCAGCGGGAGCTGGCGGTGGACGCCGAGCGCCTGGCCGGGGTGGCCGAGGTGCTGGAGGCGGTGGCCGAGGTGTTCGGCCTGGAGAAGACGGTGGCCCTGGAGAAGGCGGTCGCCGACCGGGTGGCCCCGTGGCCGCACCTGGCCGAGGCGTGGAGGACGCTGGACGACTGGGACGATGCGATCGCCGAGGTGCGCCGGCTCGTACTGCTGCAGCCGGACGTGATGCGGTTCGACGCGGCCTACCGGCGGCTCGCCGTGGTGGCGCCGGAGTGGGCCGCGCAGATCGCCGGCGGCGAGCATCCGGTGGTCTCCGGTCAGGCCTGTCTGGAGGCCTGGGAGTGGCGGCGCGCGGAGACCTGGTTCGACGGGGTGGTCGGTGACGTCGACCCGGCCGTGCTGGCTCGCCGGGTGGAGCGTGCACGCGACCGGATCCGGCGGCTGACCAGCGAACTCGTGGTGGCGTCGGCGTGGCTGGAGGTGTCCCGGGCGCTCGACGACCGGCGGCGGGCCGCGCTTGCCGACTGGACCACGGCCCTTCGCAAGATCGGCAAGGGGACCGGGCGGAACGCGGCGACCTGGCAGGCCCACGCCCAGCGGGCGATGGAGTCGGCGGTCACCGCGGTGCCGGTCTGGGTCATGTCGGTGGACCGGGCGATCGAGCAGTTCGCCGGCGGTGCCCGGTTCGACGTGGTGATCGTCGACGAGGCGTCCCAGGCCGACCTGTTCGCGCTGCCGGTGCTCTCGCTCGCCGAACGGGCCGTGGTGGTCGGCGACGACCAGCAGATCGGTCCGCAGCTGGGCTTCGTGGGCTCGGTGAACGGGCTGATCAAGCGGCATCTGACCGGGGTGCCGTCCGCCGAGCACTTCGACCCGGAGTCGTCGCTCTACGACCACGCGGTCCGTCGCTCGCCGGAGCGGATCCTGCTGACCGAGCACTTCCGGTGCGTGCCGCAGATCATCGAGTTCTCGTCGCGGAACTACTACGACGGCAAGATCCGGCCGTTGCGGGCGGATCGTCCGGCGCTGCCCCCGATCCAGACGGTGCACTGCCCGGACGGGGTGCGGCAGCCGCTGGCCGGGTACGGCGACGTGAACCTGGAGGAGGCCACCGCACTCGTCGAGCGGGTCACCAAGATCGTGGCGGATCCCCGGTACGACGGCCGGACGCTCGGCGTGATCAGCCTGCTGAGCAGCAGTGGACAGGCCGGCTGGCTGCTGGAGCAGCTGCGTGAGGCGATCGGTGAGGACGAGATCCAGGCCCGGCGGCTCCGGGTCGGTGACGCGTACACGTTCCAGGGCGACGAACGTGACGTGGTGCTGGTCTCGATGGTGGTGTCCGAGAACGATCCGCGGATCGCGGCGTTCACCAAGCGCGACTACCACCGGCGGATCAACGTGGCGGCGTCCCGGGCCCGCGATCAGCTCTGGATCTTCCACTCGGTCCGGCCGGGGGCCCTGCTCGCCGACGATGCCAGGGGGCGGCTCCTCTCGTACGCCATCGATCTTCCGGCTGAGGCCGCGACGCCCGATCCCTCCGCGCACTGCGAGAGTGATTTCGAGCGTGAGGTTCTGAAGTTGCTGGTGGGCCGGGGTTATCGCCCGGTTCCGCAGTTCCGGATCGGCGGGTACCGGATCGACTTCGTGCTGAACGCGCCGGACGGCCGGCGCCTCGCGATCGAATGTGACGGCGACACCTATCAGGGTCCGGAGCAGTGGGAGAGCGACATGCGCCGGCAGTCGGTGCTGGAGCGGGTCGGCAACTGCGTGTTCGTGCGGATCCGCGGGAGTGTCTTTGCCCGCGAGCCGGAGGTGGCGATGCACCCGGTCTGGCAGCGGGTCGAAGAGCTGGAGATCGCACCGGTCTAGAGGTCGCCCTCACGCACAGCGCATCGACGGATGCGTTGAGTGCATGTGGACGGTGGGAACGGGGTACGGAACTGCGTAAGGTTCCACACCAAGCACTCGTAGTGACTGTCTGTCATGGAGTAACGAAGAGTATTTCGACGGAAATGTAAGGGAACGAGGTCGTCCATTCGGTTGTTTCGTGCCTCTGTATGGGCGATAATTCCCTGCTCCTGGCCTTGCCTGCGGATTCGGTAAAAGTTTGACGCTTGCATCCACTGTTACTACGGCCCGGTGACAGGTCGTAATAGGTGAGGGGTCTTGGTGGCAGGGGGATCGGCCATGTGCAGGGGGGGAGGTGGCGGCATATGACGGTGCCCGAAGAACGGGAGCGCCTGAATCCCGCGCCGCCGCATGCCCTTCCGGAACCGCGGCAGCCGGCTGACGAATGCACGGCCTGGTTCACCTACACCGCCGCCGGTGACCAGCTGGTCTGGTCGCCCGCGTTCTCCGCGATGATCGGCAGGCTTCCCGCCGAGAAGGGCAAGACCCGGCAGATCCTCGCCCGGCACGTGCACCGCGACGACCACGCCAAGGCGCTGGGTGCCATCACCGAGGCGTGGACCAGCCTGAACACCGTGCACACCACGGTCCGGCTGATGCGCGCGGACGGCGGCTGGTTCGACGTCGACTGCAGCATCGAGCCGATGGCCGGCCCGGACGGCTCGGTCCGCGGCATCCGCGGCACGGTGCGCGACGTCTCGGCCCGCGAACGGGCCCGCCGTGAGTCGGTCCGCCTCACCCGGCGCGGCGAGACGGTGCAGGCCTCCCTGGTCGAGCCCGATCCGGCGACCGGCCTGCTGATCCGTGCCCGGTTCGCCGACGAGATCGACCGTGCGCTGCGCGGCGCCGGTGGAGCCCTGCTCGTGGTCCGGGTCCAGACCGGCGACACCGTCGAGGCGGTTCGCCCCGACCACAACGCCGACCTGCTGCACCGCGCCGCCCGGCTGGTCGAGGAGAAGGCCCGCCCCGAGCACCTGGTCGGCCGGGTCGGGCCCAACGAGATCGCCGTGCTGCTCGCCGGCACCACCTGGCGCGCCGCCCGCGAGCAGGCGCGCGAGCTGGTCGCGGCGCTGGGCGAGCTGGCCCACTGCTGGGGCGGCCTGGTCCGGTTCGAGCGCGACGCCGAGGCCGGTAGCCACGGCCTGCTGATCGACGCCGAGCAGGCCTGGCGGCAGTCGCGGGAGGCGGACCGCGCGCTCACCCTGGTCGCGCACCCGGTTCCGGTCCGCGATCGGCAGGGCTCCTACCGCACCCGGGTCGCCGACGCGCTCGGCACCGACCGGTTCACCCTCTACTCGCAGCCGATCCTCGAGCTGCAGACCAACAAGGTGACCCGGCACGAGCTGCTGCTGCGCGTACTCGACGAGACCGACGGCCCGCAGTCACCGATCCAGGTGCTGGACACCGCGGAGCGGCTCGACGCGATCTTCGACATCGACCTGTGGGTGGTGGAGCGGGCCATGCGCCTGGCCGCCGAGCAACCCGGCCTGTGCCTGCAGGTCAACCTCTCCGGCCGCTCGGTCGGTGACCCCCGCCTCACCAACGAGGTGGAGAAGCTGCTGGACCGCTACCGCGTCGACCCGGCGCAGCTCACCTTCGAGATCACCGAGACCGCGCTGATCGGCAACCTGAGCGAGGCCCGCCGGTTCGCCGACCGGGTCCGCGACCTGGGCTGCGGTCTGGCCCTCGACGACTTCGGGTCGGGTTACGCGTCCTTCCGCTACCTGCGGCTCTTCCCGATCGACCTTGTCAAGATCGACGGAGAGTACGTGGTCGATCTGGTCGACAACCCACAGGATCAGGTGCTGGTGCGAGCGCTGGTGCAGGTCTGTCAGGCGTACGGCATCCACACGGTCGCCGAGTTCGTGCAGGACGAGGCCACCTTGCGGATGCTGCGCGAGCTGGGCGTCGACTACGTCCAGGGGTACTTGATCGGGCGCCCGTCGCCGGTGGTCCCGGGCCGGTTGCGGAAGTCCTGACCTGGGTAACGACGGAGGCCATGGAGCACTTCACGATTGCCACCGTCGCTGAGCAGAGCCCCGACTTCCGCCGTGTGCTCTGGACCGGGAAACACACCCAGCTCGTCATCATGACCGTTCCGCCAGGCGGCGAGATCGGTGAGGAGGTCCACGAGGTGGACCAGATCCTCACCTTCGTCAGCGGTGTCGGTAAGGCCGTCGTCTCCGGGCAGACCCGCAAGGTCGCCCAGGGTGACCTGGTCGTGGTGCCGGCCGGCCGTAAGCACAACTTCCTCAACGACGGCCCCAACCCGCTGGTCCTCTACACCGTTTACGGCCCGCCGGAGCATGCCGAAGGCGCCGTGCACAAGACCAAGGAAGAGGCCGACGCTCTCGAGGAAGCGGGCAAGGACGAGCCGCCCACCGAGTGAGCCCCTTAGGTACACAGTGAGCCCCTAGGTACACGACGCCGGAACCGGCCGAGGCCCCCCAGCCAGCCGGTTCCGGCGCCGTGTCGGGGTTAAAGTCCCCGGACAGCCTACCTGCCCACGTTCACGGAAGTCGATCGAATCGATGGGCCATCCGTAACGCCTTGGCTGGATCCCGGCTGTCCGGGCACTACCGTAACCGGCGATCGCCACTAACCTGCCACCATGGACGAGCCGCGCTGGTTGACCGATGAGCAGCAGCACGCGTGGCGGCAGGTGGTCGAAGTGCTCGTCCGGGTCCCGGCCGCGCTCGAGGCGCAACTCCAGCGGGACGCCGGTCTGACCCACATGGGATACCTGGTCCTGATGAGCCTCTCCGAGCGCCCGGACCGCCGGCTGGCCATGAGCAAACTCGCCCGGCGGGCCAGCGCATCGCTCTCCCGGCTCTCCCACGTGGTGGCCCGCCTGGAGGAGAAAGGCTGGGTACGCCGCGAACGGGACGCCGGGGACGGCCGGGTCCAGATCGCGGTTCTCACCGACGAGGGCTGGGACAAGGTCGTGGAGTCGGCTCCCGGCCACGCCGAGGCGGTCCATCAACTGATCTTCGACCGGTTGACCACGGCCCAGGTACGTCAGCTGGCCAAGGTTGCCGAGGCGTTGCTGGACAGCCCGCTGGAGGTGCGATCCCGTCCCGTTTCCCGGTGAAGTCTGGAAGGCTGTCCTGATCGGACCAGTCGACGTCGAAGGTGCGTGCGGGATGAGTCAGCGGGTGCGGGGCGTGATCGCCCGGGAGAAGGGCAAACCGGTCGAGGTGGCCACCATCGTGGTCCCCGATCCAGGACCGGGCGAGGCGGTGGTCAAGGTGCAGGCCTGCGGGGTCTGCCACACCGACCTGCACTACCGCGAGGGTGGGATCAACGACGACTTCCCGTTCCTGCTCGGGCACGAGGCGGCCGGTGTGGTCGAGGCGGTCGGTGACGGTGTCACGGACGTGGCGCCCGGCGACTTCGTGGTGCTCAACTGGCGGGCCGTCTGCGGCAACTGCCGGGCCTGCAACCGGGGCAAGCCGTGGTATTGCTTCGCCACCCACAACGCCGCCCGGAAGATGACTCTCGAGGACGGGACCGAACTGTCCCCGGCGCTCGGCGTCGGCGCGTTCGTGGAGAAGACGCTGGTCCACGCCGGGCAGTGCACCAAGGTCGACCCGTCGGCGCGGGCGGCCGCGGTCGGCCTGCTCGGCTGCGGCGTGATGGCCGGCATCGGCGCGGCCATCAACACCGGCGGTGTGACCCGCGGCGACTCGGTGGCGGTGATCGGCTGCGGCGGCGTCGGTGACGGCGCGGTGGCCGGCGCGGCCCTGGCCGGAGCCACCACGATCATCGCGGTCGACACCGACGAGCGGAAACTGGAGTGGGCGCGCGGTTTCGGGGCGACCCACACGATCAACGCCCGCGAGGCCGACGTGATCGAGGCGGTCCGCGAGCTGACCGGCGGTAACGGCGCCGACGTGGTGATCGAGGCGGTGGGCCGGCCGGAGACGTACCGGCAGGCCTTCTACGCCCGCGACCTGGCCGGCACCGTGGTGCTGGTCGGTGTGCCCACCCCGGAGATGACCATCGAGCTGCCGTTGCTCGACGTCTTCGGCCGCGGCGGGGCACTCAAGTCCAGCTGGTACGGCGACTGCCTGCCGTCCCGTGACTTCCCGTTGCTCACCGAGCTCTACAAGCAGGGCCGGCTCGACCTGGACGCGTTCGTCACCGAGGAGATCGCGCTGGACGAGGTCGAGCAGGCGTTCGCCAAGATGCACACCGGCGACGTGCTGCGCTCCGTGGTGATCTTCTAACTTCCGCGGGCGTACGCCGGCGCCGACCGGTCCGCCAGCAGATCCAGACAGAGGGCGGCAGTCCAGCTGAAGGCCGGTGAGCCGAGGCCACTGCCGTCCTCCGGCTGGAAGTTCTCGTAGTGGCCGTTCTGGTGCACGAGACGGACCAGCCGCTGGCCCAGCTCCTCCGCCTCACGTCGCCGGCCGTGCACCAGCAGCCCGCGGCGCAGCAGCCAGTTCACGTTGATCCAGATCGGGCCGCGCCAGTACCCGCCGGTGTCGAAGGCCGGCCCGGTCCGCTCGTAGCTCGGCGCGGGCAGCCCGAACCGGGGCGAGGCCAGCTCGTCGAGCAGTGCCGCTACCTGCGGCGCCGCCAGGTCGGGCAGCATCAGTGGCAGCAGCCCGCTGATGCTGCGGGCCGGGCTGAGCCGTCCGGTCCGTACATCCCGGGCATGAAAGAAACCGGTGTCCGGATCCCAGAGCCGATGCGTGACGGCGGCAGTGATGACCTGCGCGCGCTTGCGGTGGCGGCTCGCCTCGCCGATACGGCCGAGCACCCCGGCGATCTGCGCCAGCGCCAGCTCCGCGGTGGCGAGGATGGCGTTGAAGCCGGGGCACTCCACGACGAACCGGTGCCGCCCGACGAGGTCGGTGTCCGACCAGCCGCCGTCCCGGTAGTCACGGACCAGGCCCAGATAGCGGGCGTACACGTCGTCCGGGAGATTCGGGTCCCGGCGGTCGCGGGGCAGCAGCGCGGTGTCGGCCGGCACCGCGGACAGCGCGTCGTCCCAGGCCGGGCTGTTGCCCATCCCCGACTCCCACGGGTGCACGATCGAGGCCAGCCCGCCACCGCCGGCGTCCCGCCGGTCACCGAGATACTCCTGCTGCGCCACCAGACGCGGATAGAGCCACTCCAGCTCGGTACGGGCCTGCTGCACCGCGTCGGCCCCGTGCGCGGCCGCGTGCCGGTACACCTCCCACGCGGCGAGCGCGTGCACCGGCGGCTGGACCAGAGCGGTACTGCCCTGGGCCGGCCGCCCGGCATAGGCCGGCATGTTCCAGAACGCCGGCCCGGGGAAGTAGGCGTCCTCCGGGACGTCCCGGTCGAAGACGATGTGCGGCACCCGGCCGTCCGGCCACTGCGTCTCGAACAGGGAGCGCAGATCCCGCCAGGCCCGCGCCGGGTTCACATAGGCCAGGCCGATCGCCGTGAACGCGGTGTCCCAGCTCCACTGATGCGGGTTGAGTGTCCGCGAGGGCACGGTGTGCCCGCCCGTCCAGTTCAGGTCGAGCACCCGCACGGCCGAGCGCCACAGCTCGGCGCTCATCTCCGGGACGACGGGCGCGGTCGGGGAGGGGTCCGGATGCATGCTGACAACGCGCCTTTCCGCTGGGCCGCCCGGGCTCATCGGCCGGTGTCTGCCGGACTCCAGGAAAGGGGGCGCACGCATTTTTGCGCCGCCGCCCGGAGCGCCGGCAACCGGGGTGGGGTCACGCCCGGACGGCCCGCCAGAGCCGGCTCCGGCGGCCCGGAAGATACGGCGAGTCCAGGCGTTTCGCGACGACACCGGGCAGGTCCTGGGCGCGGGCGGCGTCCAGGGCGAACGTGCCGCCTCCGGAGAAGAACGGTGGCGTCTGCCAGTTCGGGCCGGCCGGCGACAACCCGTCCAACAGCTCGCGGCGCTCGGCGTAGCGGACCAGCTCGACGGTGGAGTGCCCCTCCAGCCACAGCAGGTCGTACAGCAGAAAGTGCACCGGTGCGCGTTCCGCGGCACGTCTCGCCGCGGCGGGATCCTTCGGCGCCGCACGCCGGGCCAGCAGATCCGGGTCCGGTCGGGAGCCGGCGAAGGCGACGATCTCACCGTCGAGCACGGCCTCGACCGGCGCGAGCGCCGGGCCCAACGGCCGGACCTCCGGATACCACCGGGTCACATCGGTGCCGTCACCGTCCGCGAGGCGCAGCCTTCCTCCCGAGACGTACGCGAGGACGCGGTGCCCGCCCCACGCCATCTCGTAACCCCAGTCCTCGTCGTCGGAGGGCAGACCCGCGAACGGCGTCGCCAGCATCGGTGCGGCCGCCTCGGGCATCGGCTCCCACCCGGGCTCGGCCGGGTCCATCCGGCGCACCATCCATTCCGGCCCGCCGGTCTGGAAGAAGACGTAGCGTCCATTGGTGCGTTCCCCGTGGAAGGTGACGCCGATCTCGTCGTCGCGCCATTTGTCGGCCTCGTAGGTGCCGCGGTCGAAGATCGTCATCCGGCCACCGCCGTATTCGCCGGCCGGGATCTCGCCGGCGAAGTCCACGTACTCCAGCGGGTGGTCCTCGGTGTGTTTCGCCAGGTGGTTGCGGCCCTGGTCGCGGGGAAGCCCGCGCGGCACGGCGAACGAGACCAGCACGCCGTCGCGCTCCAGCCGGACATCCCAGTGCAGGCTGCGGGCGTGGTGCTGCTGGATGACGAACCGTCCGCCCGCCTCCGTCCGGCGGGCGCCGTTCCTCTGCCCGGTGTCGTCCGCCCTCTTCTGCCCGGTGTCGCCCGTCCGGGCTCCGTTCCTCCGCCGCGCGTCCGGAACCGGCTCGGGGGTGCGACGGGCGTCGCGCTTGCGCCGGTACTCGTCGAGGCGGTCGGTCATACCCGATTGTCTGCCCGGCGCGGGGCGGAAATACACCGATGTAACTCGCTCCGTGGTGCTCGTCCACCGAAAGTGTCGTACCCCGCTGGTTGGGTGTCGCCATGAACCGCTCGCCGCGTGCCGTGCACCGCTTCTACCGTCGCCGCCGTGCCGTCGCCCTGGCCCGCGCCGATCGTGCCTTCGCCACTCTGTCCGCAGAGGACGCACAGCCCGACGAGGCGCCTCATCAGGACCTGACACTGTTCGTGGGTGTTCCCCGCGACGGTTGCGGGCGGTAATGTTCTGGCTCCCACGCGTATCCATCGACAAGATCGAAAAGAAAGCGTTGGTGTGATGAGCTTGCGCATCCTCGTGGTGGGCGCCGGCATTGCCGGCCTGGCTGCGGCCCGAGGGCTGCGTGTCGCCGGATTCCGGCCGGAGGTGGTGGAGGCTCTGCCCGCCACCGTCGTGCCCGGCGCCGGCATCTATCTGCCGGGCAACGCCTCGCGAGCCCTGCGGCTGCTCGGCCTCGACGTGCCGCTGCGCCCGCTCGGCGACCTGATCTTCCGGCAGGTCTTTCTCGACGCCCGGGGACGTGATCTGTTCGAGATGGACGTGGCCGCCCTGTGGGCCGGAGTCGGCGAGTCGCGTGCCCTGTCCCGCGCCGACCTCCAGCAGGTCCTGCTGACCGGGGTGGGCGGCGAGGTGCGCTTCGAGACCGAGGTGCGCGACCTCCAGATCGTCGAGGGTGCCGCCAAGGTCGAGTTCGCCACCGGCGCCATCGCGGAGTATGACCTGGTCGTCGGCGCCGACGGCCGCCGCTCGATGATCCGTGACCGGTCCGGGCTCGGCGGCCCGGCCGTGCCGACCGGTCAGATCGTCTACCGCTCGGTGGTCTCCGGCGGCCCGCCTCTCACCGACTGGACCGCGGTGCTCGGCCGGCGCTCGTCCTTCGTGGTCATGCCGATGGGCGGCCGCAAGCTGTACTGCTACGCCGACGAGACCGCGCCGGACTCCCCGAACCCGGAGGACCCGAAAGAGCGGCTGCGCGAGCTGTTCGGGTCGTGGGGCGGCCCGGTCGCGGCGATCCTCGACAGGATCGAGAAGGTCCAGGTGGCCCGTACCGACGAGATCGTGCTCCCGTCCTGGTCGAAAGGCCCGGTCGTGCTGGTCGGCGACGCCGCCCACGCCACCGCGCCGACCCTGGCGCAGGGTGCCGCGATGTCCTTCGAGGACGGCTGGGTGCTCGGCCAGGAACTGCGGGCCGCGGCCGGGGACATCCCGGCGGCCCTTCGTGCTTACGAGGATCGACGGCGGCCGCGTTGCACGGAGGTCCGCGAGCGGACCCGGGAACGAGACCGTGCCCGCGACGTTCCCCCGACGCTTCGCGATCCCATGCTCCGCCGTCGCGGCACGCGCGTGTTCACCGATCACTATCGGGCCCTGGTGTCGCCGGTCTGACGTTTGGTCACCCCGCGACGGCCGAACGACCGCGGGGGACTATTCTGCCACCGAGGTACGCCCGATCATCGGGGAAACCCGAGAGGGACGAACGAGACAACGGAGGCAATTCGTGACGACCGTTGCGCCGTCGCCGATCGCGACCCGACCATACCCGGTGCGGCGGCAGGTCAAGGGTTCGGCGTTTGCTCGGATCCTGCGCACGACGGACGCGAAGCAGATCGGGATCATGTACATGGTCACGGCCTTCGTGTTCTTCCTGCTGGGTGGCCTGATGGCCCTCCTGATGCGCGCCGAGCTGGCCCAGCCGGGCATGCAGCTCCTGTCGCCGGAGCAGTACAACCAGTTGTTCACCATGCATGGCACGATCATGCTGCTGTTCTTCGCGACGCCGATCGTGTTCGCGTTCGGCAACTACGTGGTGCCGATCCAGATCGGGGCGCCCGACGTGGCGTTCCCCCGGCTGAACTCGTTCGCGTACTGGCTGTACCTGTTCGGCGGCCTGATCACCATCGGCGGTTTCCTCACGCCGGGTGGCGCCGCCGACTTCGGCTGGTTCGCCTACACCCCGCTCAGTGACGGCCTGCACTCGCCGGGCGTCGGCGGCAACATGTGGGTCGTTGGCCTGGCGCTGTCCGGCCTCGGCACGATCCTCGGCTCGGTCAACCTGATCACCACGATCCTGACCCTGCGGGCCCCGGGCATGACCATGTTCCGGATGCCGATCATGACCTGGAACATGCTGGTCACCGCGCTGCTCGCGGTCATGGTGTTCCCGTTCCTGGCAGCCGCGCTGTTCGCCCTCGCCGCCGACCGGGTGCTCGGCGCCCACGTCTTCGACGTGGCGACCGGCGGGCCGATGCTGTGGCAGCACCTGTTCTGGTTCTTCGGCCACCCCGAGGTCTACATCATCGCGCTGCCGTTCTTCGGCATCATCACCGAGGTCATCCCGGTGTTCAGCCGCAAGCCGGTCTTCGGTTACAAGGGCCTGGTCGCCGCGACCCTGCTGATCGGCGCGCTGTCGATGTCGGTGTGGGCGCACCACATGTTCGCCACCGGCCAGGTGCTGCTGCCGTTCTTCAGCTTCCTGAGCTTCCTGATCGCGGTCCCGACCGGCATGAAGTTCTTCGTCTGGATCGGCACCATGTGGCGCGGCCAGATCAGCTTCGAGTCGCCGATGCTCTTCGCGATCGGCTTCATGGTGACGTTCCTCTTCGGTGGTCTCTCCGGCGTGCTGCTGGCGTCCCCGCCGATCGACTTCCACGTCTCCGACTCGTACTTCGTCATCGCGCACTTCCACTACGTGCTGTTCGGCACGATCGTGTTCGCGGTGTTCGCCGGCATCTACTTCTGGTTCCCGAAGATGTTCGGCCGGATGCTCGACGAACGCCTCGCGAAGATCCACTTCTGGCTCACGATGATCGGCTTCCACGGCACGTTCCTGGTGCAGCACTGGCTCGGCACCAAGGGCATGCCGCGGCGGTACATCGACTACCTGCCGGAGGACGGGTTCACCTTCCTGAACACCTTCTCCACGATCGGTTCGTTCATCCTCGGCCTGTCGACGCTGCCGTTCCTGTACAACGTGTGGAAGTCGTACAAGGTCGGCCGCGTCGTGAACGTCGACGACCCGTGGGGCCACGGCAACTCGCTCGAATGGGCCACCAGCAGCCCGCCGCCGCTGCGTAACTTCGACCGGATGCCGCGGATCCGCTCCGAGCGTCCCGCGTTCGACCAGAAGTTCCCGGAGCTGGCGGCCGGCCAGACCATCGCCGGACCGCCCGAGGGCGGCGCCCGCCCGCTCACCGCGGAGTCCGACGGTGGCGCGACCTACCAGGAAGACGTGTCGACCGACCGCTGACCGGCTTTTGAATGGCCCGTGCTCCCCGGAGTACGGGCCGTTCGCCGTCTCGGGTGCGTCTCTCCTCACATCAGGGCCTTGAGCTGCGGTTCCGGCCGACAACCGGTTGGCGTTGTGTCGTACCCCCACGGCAGGATGTCCGGTGGAGGTCAGGATCCGACATGTCACTCACGCCTTACCGCGAAACACTCGCGCTGCCGAAGATCGTCTCGCTGCTGGTGGTGGCCACCCTCGCCCGAGTCCCGATCGCGGCGGCAACAGTGGTGCTCACCCTGCACGTCGTCGACGGACTTCACCTCAGCTACGGCGCGGCCGGACTGGTCGGCGCGGCATCGACGATCGGCGGCTCGGTCGGCGCGCCCATCATGGGGCGGCTCATCGACCGGTGGGGCCTGCGACCCGTTCTCGTCCTGACCACGGTCGCCGAGGTCGTCTACTGGCTGGTGGCGCAGGCCCTGCCGTACTGGGTGCTGCTCCCGGTCGCCGCCCTCGGCGGATTCCTGGCCCTGCCCGCCTTCTCGGTGGCCCGCCAGGCGATCGCCGCACTCACCCCCGAGTCGCATCGCCTGCCGGCCTTCGCGCTCGACTCGATGACCACCGAGTTGTCGTTCATGGCCGGCCCCGCCCTCGGCGTCCTGATCGTCACCAACGCCTCCTCCCGTGCGGCCATGCTTTCCCTGGCCGTCGGCATCCTCCTCGCCGGCATCGGCCTGTGGCTGCTCAACCCGCCGGTCCGGGCCGCCCACGAGGCCCCGGTCTCCGGTGAACGGGTGCCGAGGCGCAGCTGGCTCAAACCCCGTTTCGTCGCCATCCTCGCCGTCACGATGGCCGCCACCCTGGTCCTGTCCGGCACCGACGTGGCAGTCGTCGCCATCCTGCGCGACTCCGGCCAGACCCAGTGGGCCGGCCTGGTCCTGTCGCTGTGGGCGCTCTTCTCCCTGATGGGCGGCTTCGCCTACGGCCTGGTGCGGCGCGGCGTCCCGGCCCTGCTGCTGTTCACCCCGATGGCCCTCCTGACCATCCCCGTCGGTTTCGGCGGCGACCACTGGGCGCTGCTGGCCCTGCTCCTGATCCCGGCGGGTGCCCTCTGCGCCCCCACGATCACCGCAAGCAGCGACGCCATCAGCCGGATGATCCCGGCCGGAGCCCGCGGCGAGGCCATGGGCCTGCACAACTCGGCCCTGACCGTCGGCGTCGCCTGCGGTGCCCCGCTGGCAGGCCTGGCCATCGACCGTTGGGGCCCGGAGTGGGGCTTTGTCGCTGTCGGCGCGGTCGGCGTCCTGGTGGCACTGCTGGTCCTCCCGACCGAACTGCGCCACCGCCGCCGGAGCGCCACCAGCTCCGACGTCGCCTCGCCTCCGGCCCCGGATGCTGTGGCGCCGACCGCGGCGCTTTCGGCTCAGGCCGCGCCGCTCCCGGCCCAGGCCGCGCCGCTCCCGGCCCAGGCCGCAGTTCCCGCGGATCCGACCGCCCCGCCTTCGGCTTTCGCCTCAGCTGCTGAGGGGTCGACCGCTCCAGCCGCTGCTGCTTCGCGCTCGGACGATGACGCTCCGGTCTCGACCGGCGAGCCCGCTGCGAGCCAGGCCCGTTCCGAGCGCTGACAGCGCCCCGTCCGCAGGCAGACCGTCCCGGATACACCAGCCCCGTGTGGCTGGCGTTGGCCCTGGTTTCCGGTGGGTTGAGGCCGCGGTGGGGGCCAGCTGGTTGGGTTCGGCTGGCGTGGGCCGTGGTCTCGGGTGCGTTGAGGCCGCGGTGGGGGCCAGCTGGTTGGGTTCGGCTGGCGTGGGCCGTGGTCTCGGGTGCGTTGAGGCAGCGGTGGGGCCAGCTGGTTCGGTTCGGTTCGGTTCGGCTGGCGCTGGCCGTGGTCTCCGGTGGGTTGAGGCAGCGGTGAGGGCCAGCTTTGTGGGTTTGGCCGGCGGTTAGGAGGCGCTGGGAGGGCTTGCGGGCGTGGTCGGGGTCAGGTTCAGGTGCGGATGGCCGTGCCTGCGCCTTGCGGGCTGAGACGATTCCGGCGATCGCGGGTTGACCGGCGGCCTCAGGGACGGCGGTTGCCGTCGGGCCGGGGACGTAAGGCGGTCACTCGGGCCGGTGCGTCAACGGGGTGTCCGGTGAATCGCTCAGACACCAGTCCCGGATCGAGGGCCAGGGGCCGTAGCCCGCGTCCATGTCCAGGTGGGCGGCGCCCGGCAGGACCGTGGTCGGAATCCCGAGGGGTATCCCGAAGTCGGCTGACGCACCCGCCGGGCAGTACGGGTCGTTGTCGGAGCAGACGAGACGTGTGTGCCGGGCCGCGGCGCCGAGCCGGTCGGCGGGCATCGGCGGTGGAAGGAAGCCGGCGATCTCCGGGATGCCGGCGACCACGTCGGGGCCGGGTGGTGCGACCAGCAGGACCCGGTCGACCGGCAGCGGCACCTCGCCGCCGGCCGCGGCGTGCAGCCAGAGCAGGCAACTGAGACTGTGGCAGACCACCGTCCGGTCGTCGCCGGGCATGGCGGCGACATGGGTACGCAGTTCGGCCAGCCAGTCGGCGAGGACGGGCCGGTCGGGTTCAGGTAGTTGCGGATAGATGACGTCGTGTCCGGCAGTGGCGAGTTCAGCGGCCAGCCAGTGGTGCCAGTGACCCGGTGGCCGCCGGTTCTGCCATCCGTGCAGCAGCAGGAAACTCATGACGGCGGGTCGAACTCCAGGTACATGACGTGCAGGCCGACCCGGCCGTGCGCCGGATGCCGGAAGGACCGCGGGACGGTGCCGATCACCTGGAAGCCCTCGCGACGGTACAGCGAGACCGCCGCCGTGTTCGTCTCCACCACGGCGTTGAACTGCATGCTCGCGTAGCCCTGCTGCCGTGCCCAGGCGACGGCGTAGCGGCACAGGGCGGTGCCCACCCCGCGGCCGCGCGCCTGCCGTGCGACCATGAAGCTGGCGGTGGAGACGTGAGCGCCGGGACCGGGACGGTTGGTGCCCATCTTGGCGGTGCCCAGGATCTCGGCACCGTCGGCGGCGACGACCGTGAGGCCCGGTGGCCGCTCGATCCACATGTCACGTGCCACCGATTCGGGCATCGACGGGTCGTACGGAAAAGTCTCCTCCGCCTTGATCACGTCGTGGATGACGGGCCACACGCCCGGCCAGTCGGCGTCGGAGACGGGCCGGATCTCAGACGTCAACGACGGGGCTCCCGGTCATCGCGACGGACGCGGCACGGAACTGTTCGAGTGCGGCGTCGGTGCTGGACCGGGCCACTCCGGCGGTGAGTTCGAGCAGCACGGTGGTGGCGAAGCCCTCCGCGACCGCGTCGAGCGCGGTTGCGCGTACACAATGATCGGTGGCGATGCCGACCACCTCGACCTCGGTGACCCCCTTGCCCCGCAGCCACCCGGCGAGGGTTTCGCCGGACTCGGTGGTGCCTTCGAAGCCGGAGTAGGCGGCCTTGTGGGCGCCTTTGTGGAAGACCGCCTCGATCCGGCCGGTGGCCAGTTCGGGATGGAAGTCGGAGCCGATGGAACCGGCGACGCAGTGCACCGGCCAGGTGTCGGCGTAGTCGGGGTGTTCGCTGAAGTGCGAGCCCGGGTCGATGTGGTAGTCCTTCGTGGCGACGACGTGGTCCCAGCGGTCGCCGGCCTTGTCGAGCACCAGCGAGATGCCCTTGGCGACGGCTGCGCCCCCGCCGACCGGCAGGGAGCCGCCCTCGCAGAAGTCGTTCTGCACGTCCACGATGATCAAAGCGCGTGACACGGTGGCCCCCTAGGCGGTGGGAACGATGACGACCGGGATGGCCGGGTCGCCCGCGGAGAGCTTGAGGCCCTCCCACGGGATGGAGATCAGGTTCTGCCGGAGATGGTCGCGTGCCTCCGGCAGGCCGGGTGTGTCGAGCACCTCGCCGGCCTCGATGTAGGTGCGCTGCAGCAGCCGGTCGTTGGGCTGGTGGTCGGGCACCCCCTGGGAGTAGATGATCTCCTCGGTGGCGGTGCCGGTGGGTTTGTGCCGGCGGATCGCGGTCTTCCGGCCGCCGACGGTCGCCTTGTTCTCGGACCGTTTGACCACCGGGCGGCCGGCGACCTCGACCAGCTTGTAGACCAGGCTGGCGGTGGGTGCCCCGGAGCCGGTGACCACGGCCGTGCCGGCGCCGTAGATGTCGACCGGCTCGGCGGCGAGAGTCGCGATCGAGTACTCGTCCATGTCGCCCGAGACGATGATTTTCGTCTCGGTGGCGCCGAGCGAGTCGAGCAGTTCCCGGGACTGCTGCGCCAGGACGGACAGGTCACCGGAGTCGATGCGAACGGCACGCAGATCCGGCCCGGCCACCGCGATCGCGTTGCGGATGCCCTGGCTGATGTCGTACGTGTCGACGAGCAGCGTGGTGTTCTTGCCCAGAGCGGCCACCTGCGACGCGAACGCGGCCGGCTCGTCGTCGTGCAGGAGCGTGAAGGCGTGCGCGGAGGTGCCGGTGGTGGGGATGCCGTATGCGCGCCCGGCGGCGAGGTTCGAGGTGGAGGCGAACCCGGCCAGGTAGGCGGCGCGCGCGGCGGCCACCGCGGCGTGCTCGTGCGTGCGCCGCGAGCCCATCTCGATGATCGGGCGCCCGCGGGCCGCGGTGACCATGCGGGCCGCGGCGGCCGCGATCGCGCAGTCGTGGTTGAGCACCGAGAGGATCAGCGTCTCCAGCACCACGCACTCGGCGAACTTGCCGGAAACGGTCAGGATCGGCGATCCGGGGAAGAACAACTCGCCCTCGGAGTAGCCCTCGATGTCACCGGTGAACCGGTAGCCGGCCAGCCATTCCGCCGCCACCTCGTCGATGATCCCGGCCGAGCGCAGGAACTCGATCTCGCCCGGCTCGAACCGGAATTCGCGGATCAGCTCGATCAGACGGCCGGTGCCCGCCACCACGCCGTAGCGCCGCCCGGTGGGCAGCCGGCGCGCGAACACCTCGAAGACGCACTGCCGGTCGGCGGTGCCGTCGCGCAGCGCGGCACTGACCATGGTCAGCTCGTACTGATCGGTCATCAGGGCCGGCGCGATCGTCTCCACGGGACCACCCTATTGCGCCGGTGGCCCGCCTGTCCTCCGCGGGGCGTGACGCGGCCGTTGACCAGCGGTTGGATGCCTGGTTCACCGGTTCGCCGGATCCGGTGGCACCATGGTGGGCATGGCGTTGCCTCAGGTTGCTCCCGTCGAGACGCCGGAGATTCAGGATGTGCCGGCCGAGGACCGGCCGTGGGTGACCATCGTCTGGGACGACCCGGTCAATCTCATGTCGTATGTGACCTGGGTCTTCCAGAAGCTCTTCGGCTACAGCAAGGAAAAGGCCGAGAGGCTGATGATGGACGTGCACACGAAGGGCAAGGCGGTGGTCTCGATCGGCGCGCGTGAGCGCATGGAGATGGACGCCAACCAACTGCACGGATACGGTCTCTGGGCCACGGTTGACCGGGGTTGACAGGGACCGGTCCCGACAAGCGGGTGGGGTAGAAGGATGTTCCGACGCAGCGGCGGCCACTGTGTTGCCACGTTCGCGCACGACGAGGTGCGGGTCCTGCGCAAGGTTGCCGCTGAGGTGGTCGGCCTGCTGACCGATGGGATGGACCACACCGATCCGGTGGTCGCCCGCCTCTTCCCGGACATCTATCCGGAGCTCCCGGAGGATTCCCAGGAATTCCGCCTCTACACCGAGGGCGATCTCAAGACCAGCAAGATCGACCAGGCGGGCGCGATCCTGGCGGCCCTGCCGGACGAGGGCGAGGGTGAGGTCCGCCTGGACGGCGAGGCGGCCGAGGCGTGGCTGCGGGCGATCAACGACGCCCGGCTCGCCATGGGTACCCGGCTGGAGATCCACGCCGACACCGATCTGAGCGACGAGCTGGACCAGGCGGTGCTGGAGGACGCCGGGTCGAGCCGGGTGTTCCAGCTGTCGGTGTACGCGTACCTCGGCTACCTGCAGGAGTCGCTGCTGAACGCGCTCCCGGAGATCGACTGAGCGCCGGCGGTGTGGGAACCGCCACGCTGGGTTCGGGGAAATCTCACGGTAATGTGAACGGTGTGCTGACCATCGACCGTGCGATCGTCGAAGCGATCGTCGCCCATGCCCGGCGGGACCATCCCGACGAGGCCTGTGGCGTCGTCGCCGGACCGATCGGCAGTGACGTGCCGGCCCGGCACATCCCGATGGACAACGCCGCGCGCTCGGTGACCTTCTACGAGTTCGACTCGATGGAACAGCTGCGGGTCTGGCGCGAGATGGACGACCTCGACGAGGAGCCGGTGGTGATCTACCACTCGCACACCGCCACCGAGGCCTATCCGTCCCGGACAGACGTGTCGTTCGCGGGTGAGCCGAACGCGCACTACCTCCTGGTGTCGACCCGCGAGCCGGACTCCGAGGAGATCCGGTCGTTCCGTATCGTGGACGGTGTGGTGACCGAGGAAGAGGTCAACATCGTGGATGCGACGGTGAAGGCGTGATTTCCGCAGCGGTGCAGTCGTTCATGTTCGGGCAGAGCCCGGCGTCGGTCTTCTATGAGTGTCGCTGCCGCTAACAGCGACCCGATCGACCCGTCCGCCCGTTCCAGTCCGACTCCTCTAGGAGAAATACAGCCATGGCTATCGAAGTTCGCGTTCCCACCATCCTGCGCAGCTACACCGGTGGCGCCAAGATCGTCGAGGGGGCCGGTGACACCCTCGCCGAGCTGATCGACGACCTGGACGCCAAGTTCAACGGCCTCAAGGGCCGGCTGATCACCCCCGAGGGCGGCCTGCACCGGTTCGTGAACATCTACGTCAACGACGAGGACGTCCGTTTCCTCGGTGCGCTCGACGCCAAGGTCAAGGACGGCGACTCGATCACCGTTCTTCCGGCCGTCGCCGGTGGCGCGCTCGGCTTCGCTGCGGCCGCGGCGCTGCTCGGCGGTCTGTAAGCACGATGGCTCGTTACGAGAGCCTGCTGGACGCGTGCGGGGGCACGCCGCTGGTCGGCCTGCCCCGCCTCTCCCCGGTGGTGCCCGAAGGGGCGCCGCCGGTGCGGCTCTGGGCCAAGCTGGAGGACCGCAACCCGACCGGCAGCATCAAGGACCGTGCCGCGCTGTTCATGGTGCGTGAGGCCGAGGAGTCCGGGCACCTTCGCCCGGGCGACACCATTCTCGAGCCGACCAGCGGCAACACCGGCATCGCCCTGGCCATGGTGGCGAAGCTGCGGGGTTACCGGCTGGTCTGCGTGATGCCGGAGAACGTGTCCACCGAGCGGACCCAGATGCTCCGGATGTACGGCGCCGAGATCATCTTCTCGCCGGCGGCCGGCGGCTCGAACCAGGCCGTCGCGACCGCGAAGCAGATCGCCGCCGAGCACCCCGACTGGAAGATGCTGTTCCAGTACGGCAACACGGCGAACGCCCGCGCCCACTACGAGACGACCGGCCCGGAGCTGCTGCACGACCTGCCCACGATCACGCATTTCGTGGCGGGTCTCGGCACCACCGGCACGCTCATGGGCACCGGCCGGTTCCTGCGGGAGAAGGTCGACGGCATCCAGATCGTCGCCGCCGAGCCGCGGTACGGCGAACTCGTCTACGGCCTGCGCAACATCGACGAGGGCTACGTGCCGGAGCTGTACGACGCCTCGGTGCTGACCCGGCGGTTCTCGGTCGGCACGCGGGACGCCGTGTTGCGGACCCGTCAGCTGGTCGAGGTGGAGGGCCTCTTCGCCGGCTTCTCCAGCGGAGCCATTCTGCACGCGGCGCTGGCCGTGGCGCACGAGGCGGTGAAGGCCGGTAAGCGGGCCGACGTGGCGTTCGTGATCTGTGACGGCGGCTGGAAATATCTGTCGACAGGTGCGTACGGCGGAACGCTCAACGACGCCGAGGAGGCCCTCGAGGGCCAGCTCTGGGCCTAGAGGAGCTAGCTAGTAGGAGAGCGCCACCAGGACGGCCACGGCCATCGGCGGTGCGCCGCCGAACAGCAGGAACCAAGGCAGTGTGCGCTGGTGGATGGCCAGGAAGGCGGCCACCACCGGCGCCACGCTCAGCAGGGTGAGCAGGGCCAGCACCGGCAGGTACCACGCGGGTGCCCCGCTGAAGACGGCCAGCACCGCGTAAAGCCCGACTCCGACGCCGCAGAGCCCGAGTACGGTGCCGTAGACGGCGATCGCGAGCATCCGCCCGGAGGTGGGCGGCGGGTCGTCGGGCGCCGGGAAGCGGAAGACCGCCGGTTCCTCCGCGCCTGCCTCGGATCTCGGCTGTGCGGGCACCACGACACGGGTGGTGCGACTCTGGTCGACCGCGGTCACGTCGCCTCCAGCAGATGATCTTCTTCAGCGTTCACCCTGAGCAACGCGGGTGGATCACCGGACGTGACGGTGCAAAGGTGATGAGCGAGGTCACGGGCACTGTGATGTACGTTGTCGATTTAGCGACAAATCGATCAGTTGTTAACGTCCAGCGCTGGCCGCGGCGTACGCTTCGCACCGTGATTGACTGGTCCAGGAAGTCCGGTACGGCCAGGTTGAGGTCGGACACAGGCCGGTCGGGTGGCGCGACCAGGTGTGAGCCAAAGGGATACGGATGCGACTAACCGTTCTCGGTTGTGCCGGCAGCTTTCCCGGCCCCGAGTCGGCGTGTTCGGCCTACCTCGTGGAAGCCGAAGGGTTCCGGCTCCTGATCGACTTCGGTTCCGGGTCGCTGTCGGCTCTGCAGCGTTACTCGGACATGCGTCGCATCGACGCCATCCTCCTCACCCACCTGCACTGCGACCACATGCTGGACGCGTGCACCTATGTCGTGGTGCGCCGTTACGACCCCGCCGGTCCGCTGCCGCCCGTGCCGGTCTACGCCCCGCTGGGTGCGGCTGAGCGCATCGCCGCCGCCTACAGCACCGAGGGCGAGCCGGTCGACGACGTCTACACCTTCTACGGCCTTCAGCCGGGCACCTTCCCGATCGGTCCGCTGCAGGTCACGGTCGACCGGGTCAACCACCCCGTCGAGACCTACGGCGTACGCATCGAGCACGACGGCCGGGTCCTCGCCTACTCGTCGGACACCGCGCCGTGCGAGTCGCTGCTCAGGCTGGCCGCCGGCGCCGACCTGTTCCTGTGCGAGGCCAGTTACCAGGACGGCGTGGCCAACCCGCCCGACCTGCATCTGACCGGCGGCGAGGCCGGCGAGGCCGCGACGAAGGCCGATGTGGGCAGACTCCTACTGACCCATCTGGTGCCTGCCTGGGCCAGTGAGGCATCTATTGTGGACGCGGCTACCGCTGCGTACGCGGGGCCGGTGGAAGTTGTGCGCCCCGGCGCCAGATACGATCTCCACGTCGGTACGGGGGGCCAAGACCGGCAGTCGTGACCTTGGAGTTGTTGCATGCGCATCGTTCGCCTGGCCAACTTCGTCACGGTTCACACCGGTGGCCTGCGGACCGCTCTGCGACACATCGGTCGTGGCTATCAGGCCGCCGGTCACGAGGCCGTGCTCGTCGTCCCGGGCCGTCGCCACTCGGACAAGATGACCAAGCAGGGCCGGGTCATCACCCTGCCCAGCGCCCCGCTTCCCCGCACCGGCGGGTACCGCGTCCTCGCCGGACGGCGCGAGCTGGTCAAACTGCTGGACAGCCTGGAACCGGACCGGATCGAGGTCTCCGACCGCACCACCCTGCGCTGGACCGGCGACTGGGCCCGGCAGCGTGGCGTCCGGTCGATGATGGTGTCCCACGAGAGCCTGGCCGGCCTGCTCGGAGTCTGGGGCATGCCGAAACGTGACGCGCTCGCCGACCGGTTCAACCGGCGCACCGCGGAGGCGTTCGACACGATCGTCTGCACCACCGCGTTCGCGGCCGAGGAGTTCCGCCGGATCGGCGCGCCGAACCTGGTCGAAGTGCCGCTCGGCGTGGACCTGGAAATCTTCAACCCGAACAAGATGGACATGGCGGTCCGGTCGCGGTATGCGCGCCCCGACGAGCTGCTGCTTGTCTACTGCAGCCGGCTCTCGGCGGCCAAGCGGCCCGAACTGGCGGTGGACGCGGTGGCGTCGCTGCGCAACGGCAAGGTGCCGGCGGTGCTGGTGATGGCCGGTGACGGCACCCGGCGAACCGCACTCGCGTACCGCGCGGCCCGGCTCCCGGTCCGTTTCGCCGGGCACATCTCCGAGCGCCCGGCCGTCGCCGCGTTGCTGGCCACCGCCGACGTGGTGCTGTCGCCGGGCCCGATCGAGACGTTCGGACTGGCCACGCTGGAGGCGATGGCCTGCGGCACGCCCGTGGTGGTGAACGAGCAGAGTGCGCTGCCCGAGGTGGTCGGCGACGGGGGTGTGGCCGTCCCCGGCACCGCCGAGGCGTTCGCCGACGCGGTGAGCCGGCTCATGGAGCGTCCCCGGATCGAGCGTCGCGCGGCCGCCCGTGCCCAGGCCGAGCAGTACGGCTGGGGCAGGTCGGTGGAGGGCTTCCTGCGAGCCCACGAGGCGATCCCAGAACCGGTCATGGTGCCCGCGGCGGGCCTCATCCGGCCGGCGGTGCCGTCCCGGGCGTACCTCAACGGGGTGCCCTCACCTCGCCGGGTGGGAGTGCCGGGACGCGAGTCCGGGGCAGAGGAAGCGGGCGCGGCGCGCTACGCATAAGGTACGAGGCATGGCGCGACCCGACGGCCGATCGGCCGACCAGCTCCGACCGGTGACTCTGACCCGGCACTGGAGCATCCACCCCGAGGGATCGGTGCTCGTGGAATTCGGCAACACCCGCGTGCTCTGCACGGCAAGCGTCACCGAAGGGGTGCCCCGCTGGCGCAAGGGTTCCGGGCTCGGCTGGGTCACCGCGGAGTATGCGATGCTTCCGCGCGCCACGAACACCCGCGGCGACCGGGAGAGCGTCAAGGGCAAGGTCGGTGGCCGTACCCAGGAGATCTCCCGGCTGATCGGCCGCAGCCTGCGCGCCTGCATCGACCTGAAGGCGCTCGGGGAGAACTCGATCGTCCTGGACTGTGACGTCCTGCAGGCCGACGGCGGCACCCGCACGGCCGCGATCACCGGGGCCTATGTGGCGCTGCACGACGCCGTCACCTGGCTCGCCGACCGCAAGTCGCTCGCCGGCAAGGTCGACAAGGTGCTGCACACCTCGATCCAGGCGATCAGCGTCGGCATGATCGGCGGCGAGGCCCGCCTGGATCTGAACTACGACGAGGACGTCACCGCCGAGGTCGACATGAACGTGGTGTGCACCGGCGCCGGTGACTTCGTGGAGGTGCAGGGCACCGGCGAGAACGGCGTGTTCCGCCGGGCTCAGCTGGACGCGATGCTCGACCTGGGCGTGCTCGGATGCGCCGAACTGGCCGGTCTGCAGCAGAAGGCCCTCGCCGCGTGAGCGCCCGTCTCCTCCTCGCCACCGGTAACAAGAAGAAACTCGTCGAGCTGCAGCGCATCCTCGACGCGGCCCTCGGAGTGGCCCAGATCGAGCTGGCCGGCCTCGGGGACTTCCCGGGCTACCCGGACGTGCCCGAGACCGGCCTCACATTCGGCGAGAACGCGCTGATCAAGGCTCGGGAGGGCGCCAAACGGACCGGCCTGCCGACGGTCGCGGACGACTCCGGCATCGCGGTGAACGCCCTGAACGGCATGCCCGGCGTGTTCAGCGCCCGCTGGTCCGGCACGACCGGCGACGGCAAGGACGACGCCAACCTCGACCTGCTGCTGGCGCAGATCTCCGACGTGCCCGACGAGCACCGGGGCGGCGCGTTCGTCTGCGCGGCGGCTCTGGTGCTGCCGAACGGGCGCGAGCACCTGGTCGAGGGACGCCAGACCGGCCGGCTGCTGCGCAGCCGGCGCGGGGAGGGCGGATTCGGTTACGACCCGATCTTCGTCGGCGACGGCCAGGATCGTACGAACGCCGAGCTCAGCCCCGCCGAGAAGGACGCCATCAGCCACCGCGGCAAGGCGTTCCGTGAACTGGCGAAGGTCATCGCCAAGGAACTGCCCCGCTAGTCCCTCAGCATCGTCAGAAGACGGTCCAGGACGCGCTCCTCGCGTCCCAGGCCGTTGTGGGCGTACTCGCTGGTCACCCACGGTCGCAGAGTCCCGATCGCGGCCGCGGTGGCCAGCGACATGTCCCGGTCCACGTACATGTCGTCGAAGTAGATCGCGGCCACCACCGGCACCTTGTTGGTGGCCAGCCGCTCCGGGTCGTACAGCGGTGTCCAATCGCTCTTGGTGGCCAACCGGCCCGCCGCCCCGGCGAGCGGGATCAGAGCCGGATCCTCCTCGAACAGCCAGGGGTAGATCATCTCGCCGGTGAACCGGACCGGACCGCCGCTGTCCAGGTCGAACGCCGGGAACTCGTCCCGGACCCGGTGCGCCGCCCACCCGGTGGCCGCCCTCTGCCCGTAGATCGCCTCGTGCAGGACCGCGAACAGCGGCTGCTCGGCGAAGGAGATCGCCTGGTCCACCCGCCGCAGGAACACCTCGGACAGCTCGTTCTCGAAGAACGCCTCCACACTCCACGGCCGATCGCCGGCGAGATGCGCGCGTAGCAGCTCGGCGTCGGCGACGATGCTGTCCGCCCGGAAGTGCGCCAGGTGCGCGGCCGGATCGGCGACCCGGGCCAGCGTCTGCCGGGTGAGCGGGGTGCTCAGGCCGGTACCACGCTGGTCGAGCAGGACCACGCGATAGTCCCGCGTCGCCCGGCGCAGCCACACCGGCAGACCACGCGGCGAACGGTTCCCCGGTCCGCCCTGCAGATAGAGCAGGAACGGCCGGCCTTCGGCCACCGGATCGGCCTCCCGCACCTCCCGGGCGAAGATCTCGATGTGCGGTCCTTGCGGATCAGCATGATTCAGCGGTACGGACAGAGTGTGCTCGACGAAGAAGAGCCCGGAGTGGCGACGGATCATCCACCGAGCTTCCCGCATCGACCCGGTCCGCCCGCTCATCCCGTCGCCGGGTTGACCTTGCCCCTGGGGGAAGCCCCAGCATCGTCGTTACCGGTCGTGGTGGCCGGGGACGAGGAGACCCGGGGCGAGGAGGCACCGTGCGGCCACTGCTGACGATCGGCGCGTTCGCCCGGGCGGCCAGGCTGTCGCCGAAGGCACTTCGGCTCTACGACGAGCTGGGCCTGCTGAGACCGGCCGCGGTCGACGGCGACTCCGGCTACCGCCTGTACGCGCCGGAGCAACTCGAGCAGGCGCGGCTGATCGCCTGGCTGCGCCGGCTCGGCATGCCGCTGGCCGAGATCCGGCAGATCTGCGAAATGTCCACGGCCGAGCAGGCGGCCGAGATCGGCGCCTACTGGGATCGGGTGCTCGCGGAGACCGCGGAGCGGGGCCGGCTGGCGACCTTCCTCGTCGACTACCTTTCCGGGAGGGGAAGCGCGATGGGGACCCTGGGGATCCGGTTCGCGGCACGGTCCGAGACCGGGCCGGTGCGCGACAGCAACGAGGACACCGCCTATGCGGGGCCCCGGCTGATGGCGGTGGCCGACGGGATGCGCGGTGGCGCCGGTGACCGGGCGAGCGCGGCCGCGGTCGAGGCGCTCAAGCCGTTGGAGACGGTTCCGGTGCCGGCCGAGGACCTGCTCGGTGCTCTGGCCGAGGCGGTCCGTGACGCCGGCCGGGCGGTCGGCGAGATCGACGGCGGCGAGGCGGCCACCACCCTGACGGCGCTGTACTGGTCGGGGTCCCGGCTGGCGCTCGCGCACATCGGCGACACCCGGGCCTACCGGTTGCGCAACGGCATGCTGAGCCAGATCACCGCCGATCACACCTACGTGCGGTCGCTGGTCGAGCAGGGACAGCTCACCGAGGACGAGGCGGCGGCCCACCCGCAGCGCTCCCTCCTGGTCCGGGCACTGACCGGCTCCGGCGGGGCCGAACCCGACCTGTCACTGCACGAGGCAGCGGCCGGCGACCGCTATCTGCTCTGCTCCGACGGGCTGGCGACGGCCGTTTCAGCCGGCGACCTGTGGGCGGTGCTGGCCGCTCCGGGCGACCCGAGGCAGGCGCTCGACGAGTTGATCGCCTTGGCGTACGCGGCCGGAGCCGACGACAACGTCGCCGCGGTGGTGGCCGACGTGGTGCCCGCGTGAGGGCGGTGCTCGCCGACCGTCGCCCGCTGCGCATTCCCGCCTATCGCCGCTGGTGGGTGGCGTCGCTGGTGACAGCGGTGGGCGGTTCGTTCAGCGTGGTCGCGGTGCCCGCTCAGCTCTATGCGACCACCGGTTCCTCCGCCGCGATCGGTGGCGCGGCCGTGGTGTCGTTCGCCGGGTTGCTCACCGGGGCGCTCGGAGCGGGCACCCTGGCCGACCGCCATGACCGGCGCGGCGTCCTGCTGGCGGCCCAGCTGGTTCTTGCCGTCACCTATCTGGGCCTGTGGGCGCATGCCGAGTTCGGCGGCCCTCTCGGGGTGCTGCTGGCGCTGGTCGCCGGCCAGGGCCTGACCTTCGGCGCGATCTCGACGGTCGCCGGCGCGGTCCTGCCCCGCCTCGTCCCCACCGAGTTGCTGGCCGCCGCGAACAGTCTCAACTCGCTGGTCCGTTACGGAGGCTCGATCCTCGGCCCGATCTTGGCCGGCCTGCTCATCCCGGTGGCCGGGCTAAAGACGCTCTACCTCTGTGACGCGGTCGCCCTGCTCGCGGTGCTGTGGGCGGTGTTCCGCCTGCCATCGCTACGCCCGGAACCGCAGCCGGCGCCCAGTGACGCGGTGCGCTCGAGACCCCGGTCGGCGGACCCCGATGCGGTGAGGCGGGAGTCGCAATCATCTACAGACAGTGATGCGGTGGAACCGGTGTCCCGGCCGGCAGACAGCGATGCGGTGCGGCCGGCAGACAGCGATGCGGTGGAGCCGGAGTTCCGGCGGGCGGGCGCCGGTTCGGTCAGGTTCGGTGGATTTCGCTACCTGTTGGCCAGTCCGCTTCTGGTGGCTGTTCTCGCGGTCGACCTGTCGGCGATGGTCTTCGGAATGCCGGTGGCGCTGTTTCCGGAGCTGGCCCGGCACACCTACGGCGACCCGGCCGGCGGCGGTCCGATGCTCGGCCTGCTCTACGCGGCCTATCCGGTCGGCGTGTTCCTGGCCGGACTATTTTCCGGAACCTTCACCCGCGCTCGCCATCCCGGCCGCATGATGGCCGGTGCCGCGATCGCCTGGGGCGGCACGGTCGTCCTGTTCGGTCTCGCCGGACACATCGCCCTGGCCCTGACGGCACTGGTGCTCGGCGGCGGGGTCAACTTCATCCTGAGTACGCATCGCAACGCGATCACCCAGGCCCACACCGACGACGCTGTCCGGGGCCGGGTCCAGGGGATGGTCACCGTGGTGCTGTTCGGCGGCCCGCAGCTGGCGAATCTCGTCCACGGGACCGCCGGGGCCCTGATCGGCCCACGGCCGGCGATCATCGTGGGCGGCCTCCTCACGATGATCGCGGTGGCCGCGGTGCTGGGAGCGACTCCAGCACTGCGCGAGCTGGAGACGGTCTCACCGCGGCAAGGAGCGCTGGAAACCGTCCCAGCGCGGCAGGAAGCGCTGAGGACGGTCTCGCCGCGGGAAGGCCCGCTGGGGACCGCCTCGCTACGGCACGACGCGCTGGAGATCGCCTCAACGCGGGAAGAGGCGCTGGAGACCGCCGTGACGAGGCCGGAACGGGGCGCCCGGCGATAGGACACCGCGCGCCGGCCGAGGCGGTCAATGGAGGGTGCCCACCGCCTTCTCGATCTCTTCGCGCAGTGACGGCCCGGCGACCACCGCTCGGGCCTGTTCCAGGATCGGGGCCAGGAACAGGTCCGGGCCCGGCACACCCGCGAACGGCTCGACGGCGAACAGCGCGGCCTGGCCCGCCGGGGACGGGATGAGCGGGGCCCGCAGCTGCAGACCGCGAACCGCGGACAGCAGCTCCACGGCGAGGAGGCTGGTCAGGTTGTCCAGCACGGTACGCAGCTTCTTGGCGGCGGCCCAGCCCATCGACACGTGGTCCTCCTGCATGCCGCTGGTGGGCAGCGAGTCGACCGAGGCCGGTGAGGCGAGGCGGCGGTTCTCGGCGACGATTCCGGCGGCCGTGTACTGGGCGATCATCAGGCCCGAGTTGACGCCGGCGTCGGGGGACAGGAACGGCGGAAGTTCCCGGGACCGGGTCACGTCCAGGAGACGGTCCACGCGGCGTTCGGCGATCGCTCCCACCTCGGCGGCGGCGATGGCCAGGAAGTCGGCGGCGAAGCCGAGCGGTGCGCCGTGGAAGTTGCCGGTGGACTCGACGCGGCCGTCCGGCAGTACGACCGGGTTGTCCACGACCGAGACGAGTTCCCGCCCGGAGACGGTGATCACGAAGTCGAGGGTGTCCCGGGCGGCGCCCGCCACCTGAGGGGCGCAGCGCATCGAGTAGGCATCCTGCACCGCGTGCGCCAGATCGTCCCGGTGCGAGTCCATGACCTGCGAGCCCTGCAGGAGCCGGTGGATGTTCGCGGCAGAGGCGGCCTGGCCGGGGTGCGGGCGGATCTCGTGCAGCTCGGGCCGGAACGGCCGGTCGGAGCCGAGCATCGCCTCGATGGCCAGTGCCGCGGTCACGTCGGCCATGGTGAACAGGTGCCGTGCGTCGGTGATCGCCAGCAGCAGCATGCCCAGCATGCCGTCGGTGCCGTTGATCAGGGCGAGGCCTTCCTTCGCGGCGAGTTCGAGCGGCTGCAGTCCGGCACCGCGCAGTGCCTCCGCGCCGGCGATCCGGGAACCGTCCTTGCCGATCACCCAGCCTTCGCCGAGCAGCACGAGCGCACAGTGCGCGAGCGGGGCCAGGTCGCCGGAGGCGCCGAGCGAGCCGTGTTCCGGAACCCACGGCGTGATGTCGTGATTGAGCAGGTCGACGAGGCCTTGGGCGAGGACCGGCCGCACCCCGGAGCGGCCCAGTGCCAGCGATCGGACCCGCAACAGCATCATGGCCCGCACCACTTCGCGGGGCATGGGCGCGCCGATGCCGGCGGCGTGCGAGCGGATCAGCGCGTGCTGAAGTTCGGCCCGGCGCGACGGCGCGATCGAGGTGTTGGCGAGCGCACCGAAACCGGTCGACACGCCGTAGACGGGCCGTCCGGACGCCTCGATGCCGTCGACGATGGCCCGGCTGACGGCCATGGCCTCGAGCGCGGCGGGCGAGATCTCGACATGGACACCGGTGCCGACCGGCGAGGCGTGGCTGCCAGCGTCGTCCAGTGAGGCGCGGGCACCGGTGTCGTCCCGCGGGGCGTGGCTGCCGGTGTTGTCCGGCGAGGCGTGGCTGCCGGTGCCGACCGGCGAGGTGTGGGCACCGGTGTCGTCCGGTGAGGCGTGGGGAGCGGTGCTGGTGGAGGAGGCGCGGGCGACGGCGACTACGTCGGCGGCGGAGACGCCGGTGGACTGAACGGTGACGATCATTGCAGCACCCCGTTGTGCAGGACGGAACGGATCAGAGGAACGCCCGGCCGGTAGGCCAGGTGCAGGTGGGACGGCGCGTCGAGGACGATCAGGTCGGCGCGGGCGCCGACGGACACCCGGCCGAGGTCGGCGCGGCGCAGGGCGGTCGCGCCACCGACGGTCGCTGCGGCGACCGCTTCGCTCGGTGTCAGGCCCATCTCTCGTACGGCCAGAGCGATACAGAACGGCATGGACGACGTGTACGACGACCCGGGGTTGCAGTCGGTGGCGAGGGCGACGGTGACGCCCGCGTCCAGCAGCCGCCGCGCGTCCGGGTAGGGCGACCGGGTGGAGAACTCGGCCCCCGGCAGCAGTGTGGCGACGGTGTCGGAGGAGGCGAGCGCGTCCACGTCACCGTCGTCGAGGTGGGTGCAGTGGTCGGCGCTGGCCGCACCGAGTTCCACGGCGAGCCGCACGCCGGGCCCGGGGCCGAGCTGGTTGGCGTGCAGCCGCAGCCCGAGCCCGTGCCGGGCGCCGGCCGTGAGGACGGCGCGGGCCTGGTCGCCGTCGAAGGCGCCGCGTTCGCAGAACACGTCGACCCATCTGGCGTGCGGGGCGGCTGCCTTCATCATGTCGCCGCAGACGAGGTCCACGTAGTCGTCGGGCCGGTCCGCGTATTCGCCGGGCACGACGTGCGCTCCCAGGAACGTGGTCTCCTCGACGATCTCGGCGGCCAGCCGCAGGGACCGGGCCTCTTCGGCGACGCTCAGCCCGTACCCGGACTTGATTTCGATCGTGGTCGTGCCCTGCCGGAGCGCCTCGCCCACCAGGCGCCGCGCATTGCGGCGCAGTTCGTCGTCGGACGCGGCCCGCGTCGCGGCGACCGTGGTCCGGATGCCGCCACCGGTGTAGGGCTGACCAGCCATCCGTGCCCCGAACTCGGCGGCCCGGTCACCCGCGAAGATCAGGTGGGCGTGACTGTCGACGAAGCCGGGCAGCACGGCGGCGCCGTCGGCGTCGAGCACCGAGTCGGCGTCCGGGGCGGTCGAGGCGGGCCCGATCCAGGCGATCCGGTCGTCGTCGACGACGAGCGCCACGTCGTGCACGATCCCGAGGCCCGGGTCGTTGGTGAACAGCTCACCGATGTTGGTGACGAGCAGGCTCATGACAGCACCTTCGCCAGTTCGCGGGGAACGTCGAGCAGGGTGTGCCGGCCGTCGGCGACGATCCGCCGGCCGTCGGAGATGACATGTGTGACGTCGGCGCCGGTGGCCGCGAAGACGGCCTGCCCGGGGTGTACGCCGATGGTCCGCACGCTGGAGAGCGAGACCGCGACCAGGTCGGCGCGCCGGCCCGGAGCGATCTCGCCGGCGTCGTCCCAGCCGAGGGCCGCGTGGTTGGCCGCCGCCGCGACGAGCGAGGCGGCCGGGAAGTGGCCGCGGGTCTCACTGGCGAGCCGCTCGTTCATCTCCAGACCGCGGATTTCCTCGAACGGGTCGATGACCGCGTTGCTGTCGCTGCCGAGGCTGAGCGGGGAGCCCGCGTCGGCGAGCCGCCGGGCGGGTCCGATGCCGTCGGCCAGGTCGCGTTCGGTGGTGGGGCAGAAACACGTCCCCGTTCCGCTGTCGCCGAGCAGTCGCACGTCACCGTCGGTGAGGTGGGTGGCGTGCACGGCGGTGGTCCCGGGCCCGAGGATGCCGTGCCGGTCGAGCAGTTCGGCCGGGGTGCAGCCGTGCACGGCGCGGCACTGCTCGTTCTCGGCCCGCTGCTCGGAGAGGTGTACGTGCAGCGGCGCCCGGCCGGCCAGCGCCGCGAGCTGGCCGGCGGGTACGGCGCGTACCGAATGGATGGCAGCTCCGACGACGGCGTGCGGGGCCGCCCGCAGCGACGCCACCCGGGACGCCCAGCCGGAGACGTCGCCGTCGCCGAACCGTTCCTGCACGCCCTGCAGCGGCGTGCCGTCCACACCGGCCGTCAGGTAGACGGTGTCGAGCAGCGTGATCCGGATCCCGGCCTCGTCGGCGGCCTGGATCAGCGCGTGGCCCATCGCATTGGGGTCGTCGTAGCGGACGCCGCCGGGCGCGTGGTGCAGGTAGTGGAACTCGCCGACGCAGGTGATCCCGGCCAGCGCCATCTCGGCGTAGACGGCCCGTGCCAGCGCCAGACAGCCGTCCGGGTCGAGGGTCGCCGCGACCGCGTACATCTGGTCCCGCCACGTCCAGAAGCTGCCCCGGCCGCTGTGCGTACGGCCGCGCAGCACCCGGTGGAAGGCGTGCGAGTGCGCGTTCGCGAGTCCGGGCAGCACCAGCCCGGGCAGCGACTCGCCGTCGGCGGGCGCATCAGGGGTGACGGCCGCGAACCGCCCGTTCTCGATCTCGATCCGCACGTTCCCGGCTACTCCGGCGGAGGAGTCGAGCCACGCGTGCCGCGCGTGGAAGACCGACCTCATGTGAGGTCCTCCAGCACGCGGGCCAGCGCTTCGATGCCGGCCTCGCAGTCGGTGTCGGAGGCGTGCTCGGCGGGGGAGTGCGAGACCCCGGTCGGGTTGCGGACGAACAGCATGGCGGTCGGCACGTGCGCGGACAGCACCCCGGCGTCGTGCCCGGCCCCGGTCGGCAGGATCGGCGCGTCGCCGAGCAGGCCGGAGATCCGCCGGGCCAGATCCTCGTGGAAGGCGACCTCGCCGGTGACCGACTCGGCGGTCACGTTCAGGGCGGTGCCGTCGCGGGCGGCCCGTTCGGTGGACTTCCGCACGATCTCGTCGACGACCCTGTCGAGGGTGGCGGTGTCCGCCGCGCGGGCGTCGAGCCAGCCGCGCACCAGCGACGGGATGGCGTTGGTGGCGTTCGGTTCGACGTGGACGCGGCCCACGGTGGCGTGCGCGCCGGTCAGCCGGGCCTCCTTGTTGGCGGCCAGCACCGCGAACGCGAACGTCAGCATCGGGTCGCGGCGGTCGTCCATCCGGGTGGTGCCGGCGTGGTCGCCGACGCCGGTGAAGTCCATCCGCCAGCGGCCGTGCGGCCAGATGGCACTGGCCACCCCGACCGGTGCCGCCAGTGCCCGGCCCTGCTCGATGTGCAGTTCGACGACCGCTTTCAGGCCGGCGACCTGCGGGAGTGCTCCGGCGGGCTCAGCGCCGAGCGCCTCACCGAACGAGACACCGTCGCGGTCCTTCAGCGATGCGGCCTGGTCCGGCTTGAGGAAACCGGTCAGAAGCCGGGAGCCGAGGCACGGTACGCCGAAACGACCGCCCTCCTCCTCGACGAATGCCGCAATACCGATCTTGCGGTCCCGGGGAACCCGGTCGGCGGCGAGGAAGGCGCTCACGATGCCGAGCGGCCCGTCGTAACCGCCGCCGTGCGGCACGGAGTCGAAATGCGACCCGGTCAGCACGGTTCCCGGCGCCCACGGTTCGCCCCGCCACGCGAACAGGTTCCCGTTGCCGTCCCCGGTCACGGTCATGTCCCGCGCCGAGGCCTGCGCCCGGAACCAGTCGCGCAGCGTCAGCTCCGGCTCGGTCAGGGCGAACCGCAGGTAGCCCCCGCTGTCGGCCCGCCCGATCGGCGCGATCTCGGCCCAGAGTTTCCCGAACTCGGTCATCGGTTCATCGGGATCTGGACGCCGCCGGCCGACTGCGACTCGTAACCCGCGTCGACGTGCCGCAGCACCCCCATCGCCGGGTCGTTGGTCAGCACCCGCTCGATCTTCTGCCCGGCCAGCGCCGTCCCGTCGGCGACACACACCTGACCGGCGTGGATGCTGCGCCCGATACCCACCCCGCCACCGTGGTGGATCGACACCCAGCTCGCCCCGGACGCGGTGTTGACCAGCGCGTTCAGCAGTGGCCAGTCGGCGATCGCGTCGGAGCCGTCGAGCATCGCCTCGGTCTCCCGGTACGGTGACGCCACCGAACCGGCATCCAGGTGGTCACGCCCGATCACGATCGGTGCCGACACCTCGCCGCGCGACACCATGTCGTTGAACCGGACACCGGCCTTGTCCCGTTCGCCGTAGCCCAGCCAGCAGATCCGCGACGGCAGGCCCTGGAACGCGACCCGTTCGCCGGCCATCCGGATCCACCGGGCCAGCGGGTCGTTGTCCGGGAACAGGTCGAGCACCGCACGGTCGGTGGCCGCGATATCGGCCGGGTCGCCGGAGAGCGCCGCCCACCGGAACGGGCCCCTGCCTTCGGCGAACAACGGCCGGATGTACGCCGGGACGAACCCGGGGAAGTCGAAGGCCCGCTCGTAGCCGGCCAGTTTCGCCTCACCGCGGATCGAGTTGCCGTAGTCGAACACCTCGGCGCCCGCGTCCTGGAACCCGACCATGGCCTCGACCTGCCTGGCCATGCTCGTCCGGGACCGGTCGGTGAACTCCTCCGGCTTGGTCCGCGCGTACTCGGCCATGTCGGCCGGTTCGACGCCGACCGGCAGGTAGCTGAGCGGGTCGTGCGCGCTGGTCTGGTCGGTGACGATGTCGATCGCGACGCCGTTGCGCAGCAGCGTGGGGAAGACCTCGGCCGCGTTGCCGACAACACCGACGGACAGCGCCTTCCGTTCGGCCTTGGCGGCGAGCGACATCGACACGGCCTCGTCGAGCGAGGAGGCGATCACGTCGAGGTAGCGGGTGTCGACGCGGCGCTGCAGCCGGGTCCGGTCCACGTCCACGATCAGGCAGACGCCACCGTTCATGGTCACCGCGAGCGGCTGGGCACCACCCATGCCGCCGCAGCCGCCGGTCAGCGTCAGCGTTCCCGCGAGGTCACCGCCGTACTTCTTGGCGGCCACCGCGGCGAACGTCTCGTAGGTGCCCTGCAGGATGCCCTGCGTGCCGATGTAGATCCACGAGCCGGCGGTCATCTGGCCGTACATGGTCAGGCCGAGCTGCTCCAGACGGCGGAACTCGGGCCAGGTCGCCCAGTCGCCGACCAGGTTCGAGTTCGCGATGAGCACCCGCGGCGCCCACTCGTGGGTGCGCAGCACACCGACCGGTTTGCCGGACTGCACGAGCAGTGTCTCGTCGTCCTTGAGTTCGTCCAGTTCACGGACGATCGCGTGGAACGACGGCCAGTCCCGCGCAGCCTTCCCGGTGCCGCCGTAGACCACCAGATCCTGCGGCCGCTCGGCCACGTCCGGGTCCAGGTTGTTCATCAGCATCCGCTTGGCGGCCTCCTGCGGCCAGCCCTTGGCGGTGTACGCCGTACCGCGCGGCGCCCGGATCTCCGACATCGTTCCTCCCTCAGGCCATGAAAATGTGCCGGCGGGCGGCGGTGGCCTCGAATTCCTCGAGACGCCGCTGCACCGGTTCCGGGGCCGCGTCACACATCGCCTGCAGCAGCACCATGGCCATCGCCATCGGGCCGGTGTGCAGGTCGAAGACGAGTTGCGTACCCACCGCGGCGGGCAGCACCACGTCGGCGTGCTCGGCCACCGGGCTGACCGCCGAGTCGGTGATCACGACCACCGACCGGCCGGCCGCCTTCGCCTCGCGGACGGCCTCCACCGACTCGCGCGGATAACGGGGGAGCACGATGGCCAGCATCGCACCGGCGCCGTCCGCGTGGGCCTGATCGAGCCGGTCCAGCAGACTCGTCCCGCCGCCGTCGAGGACCCGTACCTCCGGGAATACCTTGGCGGCGAAATATCCGAAGTACGCCGCGAGGGGTGCCGCGGCCCGCAGCCCGAGGACCGGCAGCGGACGGCTGCCGATCAGCAGCGCGGCGGCCCGGCGTACGTCATCGAGGTCGTGAAGTTGTTCCCCGAGTCGCCGCAGGTGGTCCGTCTCGGCGTGCACCGCGCTCTGCATCGGGTTCTGCCCGGCCGGTTCGGCCGGCGCGTCGGCGGTCATCGCCCGCAGCTCACGCCGCAGCGCCGGGTAACCCGAGTAGCCGAGTGCCATCGCGAACCGGGTGACCGACGGCTGGCTCACCCCGGCCAGGTCGGCCACCTCGGCGGCGGACAGGTAGGCCGCCTTCGCCGCGTGTTCGACCAGGCTGTGCGCGATGCGCCGCTGGGTGGGGGTGAGGCGCGCGCCCTGGAAGAGATCCAGCACGCGGCCGGCCGCCTTGACCACTCCGTCATTCACGGCAGCAGCTTATGCATAAAATCTTTCAGAAAGCCATAGCACCAGGGGGGAATTGTCCCATTTGAAAGCTTAGTGGGCCATGACCCGGTGATGGCTGACCGTCGTCTCCCGATCGATCAGAAAATCGTCGTCCTCCGGATAGAACACCGCACGCGCGATGTCGTCACCCGCAAACCCACGGATCGCCTCCAGCGACTCCCACCAGCTCACCGTCGTCACCTCGGACCGGCCGTCACCCAGATCCCTCGTCCACATCTGGGCACCCAGATTCCCCGGAGTCGACCGGTAACCGGCCAGACCCGTCCTCTCGATGTACGCCACATAATCGGCGACCCGTTCCGTCGCCGCCCAGCCCCGCCACATCCGCGCGATCATCCGTCCAGGCTAGGCCGACCCCGAGGCGTCCCTCCACAACAGACGACCGGCCCCCGCCGGCCGGAGTCCCGTTCCCGCCGGCCCGACAAGCCGCTGTGCGAGGCTTGCCGCATGCGGATCACCTCGCTCCACACCTACCCGGTCAAGGGTTGCCACCGCCTCGACCACAGCGAGGTGACAGTCGAACCGTGGGGCCTCACCGGTGACCGCCGCTGGATGATCGTCGACTCCGACGGCGTCGGCATCACCCAGCGCGAAGCCGCCGGCCTCACCCGGCTGACCGCCCGCCCACGACCCGGCGGCCTCCGGCTCAGCGCACCGGACATGTCCGAAACTGATCTGACCGAGCCGGCCGACGGTCCCGAAACGCAGGTCCGGATCTTCCGCTCCAAGAACTCCGTCCCCGCCCGGGTCGCCGACACCCGATGGGTCTCCGCCCTCCTCGGCCGCGACGCCCGCCTCGTCTGGCAGGCCGACCCCAGCACCCGCCCCGTCGACGGCACCGCCCAGCCCGGCGACCACGTCAACCTCGCCGACGGATACCCGATCTCACTCGCCGCCACCGCCTCCCTCGACGCCGTCAACGACTGGCTCGCCGAAACCGGCGACGAACCCGTACCCATCGACCGCTTCCGGCCCAACCTCGTCCTCACCGGCGCACCCGCCTGGGCCGAGGACGACTGGATCGGCCACCGCCTCCGCATCGGCGACGTCACCTTCCGCGTCGCCGGAGCCTGCGGCCGCTGCCGCGTCACCACCATCGACCAGGAAACCGGCGAAACCGGACGCCAGCCACTGCACGTCCTCGGCCGTCACCGCCGCGCCGGCACCCGGCTCCTCTTCGCCGTCAACCTGCTCCCCGACCTGCCCGCCGGACAGACCGGCCGGATCCGCACCGGCGACCCGGTCACCGTCCTGGAACGGTGGCTGACGTCACCAGCAGGAGTGACAACGTCTTAGGAGTGTCTTAGAAGATTTGCCCCCGCCCCACCCGGCGAGCAGGATGCCAGGTCGTGACTGCTCATCGACCCCGGTTCAGTGTCCGATGGCTCGCCGCCGGGGGCGCAGCCGTCCTCGCCGGCATCCTCGGCGTCGCCATGCTCCTGCACGACAGCGGAGCGGCCTGCGCCGCCCCACCGGGCACCACCCAGAAAACCGGCAAGGCCACCTTCTACGACCTCGCCGGTACCTCCGGCAACTGCTCCCTCGAGGTCCCCGCCGACGACCTCTACGTCGCCCTCGGACCCGAGCAGTACTCCAAAGGCGCCTCCTGCGGCGCCTACCTCGACGTCACCGGCCCCAAGGGCAAGGTCCGCGTCAAAGTCTTCGACTCCTGCCCCGAATGCCCCGCCGGCCACCTCGACCTGAGCCGCACCGCGTTCAAGAAGATCGGCAACGAGATCGACGGCATCATCCCCATCAAGTACAAGCTCGTCACCAATCCCGCCACCCCCGCACCCATCACCGTGCGGATCAAGGAAGGCGCCTCCCGGTACTGGTTCGCGGCGCGCATCGACAACCACGCGAACCTGCTCGCCTCGGTGAAGGTCGCCAGCGGCAGCAGCAGCTTCCGGACCGCCAGCCGCACCGACTACAACTACTGGCTCATCGACGCCGGTGCGGGCCCCGGCCCATACAAGATCAAAATCACCGATGTGTACGGCAACACGGCCACCGTCACCGGCGTGAAGATGTCCCCCGGCACCGTCCAGAAGACCGGCGCCCGCATCACCGGTGGCTCCACCACGGCTGCCACCATCGAGAAGGCCAAGACCCCCACCGCCAAGGCGAGCAGTTCAGCCGCCGCCAAGGCGAAGGCCTCCACCGCGCCGTCCCCCTCGGCCACCACCGCGGCTCCGCTCACCGAGTCCACCGCCGCGGCCACCACCAGCGACGCCCCAGCCAACCAGCCCGCAGTGGACCTGGCCGCCGCCGAACCGGCCGCGCCCGCCTGCTGACCTCATGAACGACGATGGGTCGGCCACCCGGTGAAGCCGGGTGGCCGGCCCATCTAGTCGTAGGGCCGACGGGACTCGAACCCGCACTGTCACGGACCTAAACCGTGTGCCTGCTGCCAAAATTGGGCTACGGCCCCTCAGGGAATAAATGTACACATCCTATCGGCCTACTTGTCGAGGCGGGAGCCGTCTGCCTAGTGGAAGCCCGGTCGGAGTGACTGCCTCGTCGTCGTAGACGACCTCGTCATCGTCCTGGCCCCCTGTGCGCCTGCTGTTGGCGTATGTCGCCGTCTGGCTGTGGCAGTTAGGGCAGAGGAAACGCAGGTTGCGCGGGCGATTGTCGAGGAAGTTCCCGTTTATGTGATCGACGTGAAGCGTCAGGGGTCGACCATTCCAGGACGTACCGCATCCGCACTTCTCGCACTGCTCCGGCAGGCCGATCTGAACCAGGGCGACCCGCAGCCGCTTCCCCGGCACCCGGAGTGCGCCCTCTGCGAGCTGAGTGAGGCGCTCCTGTGGAGGCATGTTCCACACACCGCGATCACCCCGGTTGTGGGCCTTGCCGGTGAAGTGCGATGTGTCGATGTGGAAGCGTTTCAGTTGCCGGCTCACATGTGCATGAGAGCCGCCGCTCTGCCGGACGCCTAGAAGCCGCAGGACGCCGGCGATACTGGCGGACTGCTTCGCCGCCGCGGCGAGAACCTCGGCCGTGTACTTGGTTCTACCTGACATGCGAACAGTTTACCCACGACAGTTGTCGCTCAGCAACATGTCACGATCACAGGCCCTGTGATGGGGCGCCGGACGCTGGATCGCCGGACGGTGGTGTTTGCCGTGCTGGAAATCGTGCACGGCGGCCGCCTTGCGGGTTGGTACCGCATGACGACCGCCGTGAGTTCCGGGTTTCGCTGGCCGGGAGGGGTTTGCGAATCGTCCTCACCATCGGCCGGGCTTGCCCGGAGTTAGGGCTTTCCGCTGACTTTTTGAGTCAGCGGGACGGTGTTCAGTCCAGGCCGAGGTCGCGGCGCAGTTTAGCGACGTGTCCGGTGGCCTTGACGTTGTAGAGGGCGTGCTCGATGACGCCGTTCTCGTCGATGACGAAGGTGGAGCGGATGACGCCGGTGACGGTCTTGCCGTACAGCTGCTTCTCGCCGAAGGCGCCGTAGGCGGTGAGGACACTCTTGTCCTCGTCGCTGACCAGGGGGAACGTGATGGCGTCGTGCTCGCGGAACTTGGCGAGCTTGGCCGGCTTGTCGGGGGAGATGCCGACGACCTCGTATCCGGCGGCCTGGAGCGAGGCGAGCGAGTCGCGGAAGTCACATGCCTGTTTGGTGCAGCCGGGCGTCATGGCGGCCGGGTATGCGTACAGCACGACCTTGCGCCCGCGCAGGTCCTTGAGGGTGAGGTCGTCGCCGGTGTCGGTGGGGAGGGTGAAGTCGGGCGCGGCGTCGCCGGCACTGAGACGCACGTTGTCTGTCATGGAACCGACCCTAGTGCGGATCATCCGGCAATTCGTTGGGTGCTCCACAGGCGTCGCGCGGCGGTGAGGTCGCGGGGCCATTCCTCGCCGCGGCGGGTGAAGGTGCGTTCGGTGATCTCGTAGTCGCCGACGAGGCGGTGGAATTCGGCGAGCACGTCTTCTTCGCGGAACGGTTTGCAGGAGAAGATGTTGACGAAGATCTCGCGCAGGTGCGGGTATGTGTGCATGGCGGCGTGGGATTCGGCGAGGATGACGACGGCGGATTTCCCGGCTTTTTCGAGCGGGCCGTTCTCGGTGGCGACGAGGGGGCCGGCGATGACCGTCATGCCGATGCGGGTGACCAGGTCACGCATGAAGTGGGTGAGGGCGGCGTCGTCGTCGAGGAGCCGGGTGTCGGCTATCCCGGACAGCCGGAGTGTGAGTTCGTCACCGTAATGGTCCATCGCTCCTCCTCGAACAATTGCCATAACCGAACGTTAGCAATTGACGACGCTCCGTGGCTATTTCCTTCCGTGCCAATCCTGGAGCGCAGTGGATTCCGTTTCCGGAGCCATTCCCCAACCCACTTTCGGGTACGAGCGTCGCCCGCCCGGAACGGAAACGGCACCATTCAGCAGGGTGTTCTGCGCACCGAGTACCAGCCTCCGCGTGATTCTCCGGACGCCGTACGGGATGGCACAGGTGTGGTGGGCGCCAGTACGCTGCGCGGCACAAGGCTCGAGAGTGGAGATCAGCGCGATGAGCGAGGTTACGGACCCCACGACCCCGGCGGGCACCACCACCGTCTCCAGCGAGGTCGTCGAGAAGATCACCGTCGCGGCCGCGAAGGCCGTGCCCGGTGTCGCGGAACTGGGCGGTGACGTGGCCCGGTTCTTCAACAGCGTTCTCGACAAGGTGGGCCTCGACAAGGTCGGCGACGCGAGCCGTGGCGTGTCCGCGAAGGTGAACGGCAGCGACGTGACGGTGAACGTGGTGCTGGTCCTGGAAGCCGGGCGGGTGGTTGCCGAGGTCACCGCGGCCGTCCAGCAGGCGGTCACCGCGGCCCTGCAGGGGTACGGCCTGAACGTGCTCGCCGTCAACGTGAACGTGGACGACATCGCGGGCGTCTGAGCGTCCGTCACCGGGAGCAGTGGTCCGGGCCGGGGTCACGGGAGCAGGCGTCCGGCGTGATCGGGAGCGGGGCTTCGGGTCCGCGGTCAGGCGCCCTGGGCGCCGGGACGGGTTCGGGCAGGGCGGCGCGCAGGCGCAGGACTCCGGTGACGGCGAGCCCGGCGCCCACGCCGACCGCGACCGCCACGGCGGCCCGGGGGAACCAGCCGGGGCCGGCCGTCGGGACCACGGCGGCGAAGAAGACGTCGGCACCACCGAAACCGGCGAAGGCGGCCAGCACGAAGCCGGCGAGCGTCAGATAGAACGGTGGGTGCCGCCACGCGGCCGCGCAGGCGAGCAGGCCGGCGAGGATCGGCACCCCGGCCCAGCCGGCGCCGTCCAGGGCGCTCGTCACCACGTACGCCAGGGTGGTCAGACCGCCGAAGAGCGCGAGCGGACCGGCGGATCCGGGCCACCGGTGTGCGATGAAGGCCACGGCGAGGCCCAGCAGCGCCGCGCCGGTCCACCAGGCCCAGGCCACCGGGGGTGGCTCGTAGCCGAGGGTGCCCTGGATCTCGAAGGTGCGCACCTGGTCGCGCAGCGGCACGCTCCATTCGCGCAGGCGGTGCGGCCGGTCGGGTGCGGCGGTGACCTCGGCCGGCAGGGTGGCCTCGGTCCATCGGGTGCGCTGGTCGTGCCAGCGGACCTCGGTGTCACCGGAGACCTTGCGCCAGGTGGGCGCGGTGGTCGGGTCGGCGGCGGGTGGGACGGGGGTCTCGCCGGTCAGGGTCTCGTTGAGGTACGTCGCAGGCGAGGCGGTGTTCTCGTAGGTGCCGTCGGGCCGCACTTCGAGGTAGGGCTCGCCGGAGTAGCCGAGGATCTCGACGGCCCGTCCGCTGTCGTTGCGGAGTTCCAGGCGGGCGCCGCCCTCGACGACCCGGACGGTGACGCCGTCCATCGGATTGCTCAGGCCGGTGACGGTGACCCGGTAGTCGCTGACCGAGGTGGTGTCGCCGGCGTGCGCGAACGCGGGGGTGGCCGGCGTGAGGATCGCACCGGCCACCGCGAGGATCGCGCTGAGGAACCGTCTCACCCGGCGACCTTCTTGACGGCCTCGATGACGGCTTCGGTGGTGGGGTTGGTGATCTGTTCCCCGTTCACCACGATCGTGGGGGTGCCGCTGTAGCCCTTCGCGGAGAACTTCTCGGTCGCCTGCACCGCCCATGGCTTGTAGGTTCCCTCGTTGACCGCGTCGACGAAAGTGGCGTCGGTCAACCCGACGGAGGCCGCCAGCTCGATCATCTTGGCGTCGGTGAGGCCGGTGGTGTTCTCCTCGGGCCGGTTCGCGTAGAGCGCGTCGTGGAACTCGGTGAACTTCCCGGCCTGGCCGGCGGCCGCGGAAGCGGCGGCGGCCCGGGTGGAGTACTCGGTGCCCTTCGAGAACCGGTCCAAGATCGCCACCGGGTGGAACCGCAGGGTGATCCGGCCCTCGCCGGCGAGCTGCTTGAGGGCGGGCCCGGTGGCCTCCTCGAAGGTGCCGCAGGCCGGGCACATGAAGTCCTCGTAGACGTCGACGTTGACCGGGCCGCTGCCGACGGCGAAGGCGGTCCCGTCGTCGACCGCCGCGCTCGGTGTGACGAGTTTGCCCTCGTCCTGCCCGCTGAGGGCGGTGTAACCGATCAGCCCGGCGACGAAGAGGACCAGGACCACCGCCACGGAGGTCCAGAGAGTCACGGCGCGGCGCCGTTCGGCCGCCTTCTGACCGGCGACCACCTGACGCGCCATGGCGGCGCGGTCCTTGCCCTTGCTCATCGTTCCCCCAGCAGCAGACCGTCGAGTGAGAACCGGGTCCGGGGCCGCCGGATCAGCAGCCCGGAGAGTGCAACGAACGCCACGTCGCGCAGGATGTCGACGCCGTACGCGGTGCTCTCGCCGGCGCCCAGCTCGCCACCGGCGCTGAAGCAGCCGCAGTCGATCCGCAGGCCCTTGGCCCACGCCCAGGAGATGCCGGCGATGAAGATCACCATGAGAACCGCGGAGATGACGGCGGTCAGCCGGGTCGCGAGGCCGATCAGCAGGAGCAGCCCGAGGGCGATCTCGAGGAACGGCTGGATCGCACCGACCACCTTGGCGGCGTCGTAGGACATCAGCTGGTAGGCGTTGACGGCCCGGGCTGACGCGGCCAGGTCACCGACCTTGAGCCCGCCGGCGATCAGCCAGACCGCGGCCAGGGCCAGCCGGGCCGCCGTGGAGATCCACGGCCAGGCGGCGGCCATCCGGCTCTGCCGTGCGGTTTCCATGGTCACACCTTGATAGTCGGAGTCCGTCGCGCTCCGGTTCCCGGCCATTTTGTCTCGGATGGGCCGGACGGGAGAAAGGCCGGAAGTCCTAACTTGCCCGGGCTTGTGCCACGGCGGTGATGAGCTCGTCGCGGGCGCGGGCGACCCGGGAGCGGATCGTGCCGACCGGAACGTCCTCCACCTCGGCGGCCTCCGCGTACGACAACCCGAGCACCTGGGTCAGCAGGAACGCGGTCCGCCGGTCGTCGCTGAGCCGGCTGAGCAGGTCGGCGCTGCTGAGCCGGTGCGCCGGGTCGGGCACCGGCACCTCGGTGAGGGCCTGCGCGGCGAGCCGGGTGTCGAGCCTTCGCCGGCGTACCACCGAGCGCAGGTGGTCGGCGCAGGTGCGACGGGCGATGCCGAGCAGCCAGGTCCGCACGCTGGACCGGCCGGCGAAGGTGTCGAGGGCCCGGAACGCCCGCAGGAACGTCTCCTGGGTCAGGTCGTCGGCCGAGCCCGGGTCGACCAGTGCGGCGGTGAACCGCCAGACCTCCGTCTGGGTGGCGCGCACGAACGCGGCCTGTGCCGCCCGGTCGCCGTCGCGGGCCGCGAGGGCCAGCGCGGTGGTCTCGTCCGTCTCTCCGTCACCTGCCGTCACGAGGCGTCATGGTACGCGGCCCGCAGTCCTCAGCGCGGATCTGGAACCATGCAGGGATGCCAGTCATGACCGTGGACCGACGCCGGGTGACAACTGTGCTGGTCGGGCTGCTGATCGGAGTCTTCGGGCCGCTGCTGGCGGCGGCTCCGGCCAGTGCCCACGCCGCCCTGACCGCCAGCGACCCGGCCAACGGCTCGGTCGTCCCGGACGCGCCGAACCGGGTGACCCTGACGTTCAGCGAGTCGGTCCAGCTGATCTCCGGCAAGATCCGGGTGCTGGCGCCGGACGGGTCCCGTGCCGACCAGGGCGAGCCGTCGGTGAGCGGCTCCGAGGTGACGATCCCGCTGCGTTCGGGCGGCGGACGGGGGACGTACCTGATCAGTTACCGGGTGACCTCGGCGGACAGCCACCCGGTGGCCGGCACGATCACCTACTCGGTCGGTGCGGCCTCCACGCCGCCGGCCGCGGACGAGGATGCCGACGTCGCGGTCGACCCCGTGGTGAAGGCTCTGATCCCGGTCGCGAAATATCTCGGTTACGCCGGACTCATCCTCCTGGTCGGCCCGGTGCTGGTGCTGGCGCTGCTGTGGCCGCACCGGCTCGATCGCCGCGGACCCGGCCGGCTGATCTGGACGGGCATCGGCCTGGTCGTCGGCAGCACCCTGCTCGGGTTGTGGCTGCAGGCGCCGTACACGCTCGGCGCCGGCCTGTTCGACGTCACGGTGAGTGACATCCGCGAGGTGCTCGGCAGCACCTTCGGCGCCGTCATGCTGGTCCGGCTCGGGGTGGTCACGGCGGCCGCCTTCCTGTTGCGCCCGCTGCTCGTCGGCCCCGGCGGCGGGGAGTCCCGGCTCGACCTGGCGCTGCTCGGCGTCCTCGGGGTGGCGGCCCTGGCCACCTGGCCGTTGACCGGTCACCCGGCGGCTTCCCCGGTGGCCGGTGTGTCGGTGGTGATCGACGCGCTGCACCTGGGCGCGGCGGCCGTCTGGGTGGGCGGTCTGATGATGCTGCTCGGGTTCCTGCTGCCCCGGGCCAACGGCCGCGAACTCGGCGCGATCCTGCCGATCTGGTCACGCTGGGCGATGGCCGCGGTCGGTGCGCTGATCTTTGCGGGAATCGTCCAGTCGCTGATCGAGGTGTCGAAACTCGACGGCCTGCTCAACAGCAACTACGGGCGGATGATCCTGGCCAAGGCCGGTCTCGCGGCCGTGGTGATCGGCATCGCGGTCTTCTCCCGCAAGCTGGTCAACTCGCGGGCGGCCGAGGACTCGCCGGGCCCGCTGCGCCGGATCGTGCTGGCCGAGCTGGCGATCATCGCTGTCATCCTCGGTGTGACGTCGTTCCTGGTCCAGGAGCCGCCGCCGAGGACCGTACAGGCCGCCGAGATCGGTAACACCACCACCAGCACGGTCTCCGAGACGCTGACCGCCAAGGACATGTCGCTCCAGGTGAGCATCTTCCCGGCCAAGGTCGGCAACAATTCGATCCATCTGTACGCCTACACGCTCGACAGCAAGCCGCTGCCGGTCGTCGAGTGGAAGGCGACCGCGTCGCTGCCGGCCAAGGGCATCGAGGCGATCGAGATCCCGCTGCTGCGGATCACCGACTTCCACGCCATCGGTGACATCGCGCTGCCGCAGGCGGGGGAGTGGACGTTGAAGTTCACCGCCCGGACCAGTGAGATCGACCAGAACAACCTGACCATGACCGCCAAGATCTCCTGACGTACGACCGCCTTTCACATCTATCGGGGGCACACGCGCCCATTTGACCACTTTGGGGTTATTTGCATCTGTATGGTCTCCGCAGTACCGCCCGGGAAGGGGGAGACTCAGATGCGGGTGTTCCGCACGATCCTCGGCATGTTGTTACTGACCACCGGACTGCCCGCGTTGCTGGCCGGTGGCGGCCTCTGGGCGGTCATGCAGCACCGCGACCCCGGCGGGGGGTTCAGCGGTGAACTGCAACGGCTCACCGTCCCCGGCTACGCCGTCGTCGTCCCCGACATCGACCGGCTGCTGCGCGACGACGTGCCGTTCGCCCGCATCGGGGACACCCGGCTGCGGCTCTCCGCTGTCACCGTCGACGGCCAGGCCTTCCTCGGCCTCGCACCGTCCGACGAGGTCGCCCGCTACCTGACCGGCGTGCCGCACAGCCAGATCGACGCCATCGACATCGGCACCGGCGCCCTGCCGGTCACCACCACCCGCACCGGCGGCCGCCAGGCTCCGGCGGGGGCGCCCGCCCAGCAGGGCTTCTGGACCGCCAGCGGCACCGGTCAGATCAGTCTCACCCCGGGTGAGCTGGGCGACCGTCCGTACAGCCTGGTCCTGATGAATCCCGGCGGCAACCCCGTCATGCGCATCGCCGCCATCGCCGAGATCCGCCCCGGCTGGCTCAACTCCAGCACCTGGGGCCTGCTCACCCTCGGCACCCTGCTGCTCATGCTGGGCGTCACCGTCCTGGTCTGGCCCGGCCGCCGGCGCGAGGTCGTCTACGTCGTCGAACCCAGCCAGGTCCCCGAACTCATGCACGCCATCGGAGCGCCGCTCCCATTGCCCGGCGGCGTCGCGTACTTCGCCGGCCCACGTTCCGGCGGCGCCCACCGTCCGCGCACCCTCGCCGACTCCCGGCCCAGGCCACCGGCGTTGCCGCAGTTCGACTGGCCGCCGAACGGCCCCGGCACCCCCGAGCTTCCCTCCGGCCGGGCGGTCCCGCTCAACACCGCGACCATCACCAAACCCATCCCCAGCGGTACGCCCACCGGCACCCTGACCGAAACGAGGCCGGCCCCCGCCCGTCCCGACTCGGCACCCGCTCAGGCCCGTCCCGACTCGGCGCCCGCTCAGGCCCGTCCCGACTCGGCACCGCCGGGTCCCACCTCGCCGGTCACCGCCGGCGCGGCCGGGACGCGTCCGGCCCCGGCCGACGGTTCGGCTGCCGGGCCGGCTACCGATTCCGTGTCCGCCTCCGGTCCCGTCACCGGAATCGCCGCGGGTTCCGCCCTCACCGGAGGCACGGCTGCCGGCACCGGAACAGCAGGCGCGCACACCCCGGCCCCGGGCCGGCCGCTGAGCCTGCTGGGCGAGACCCCCGCCCTCTCCGGCCTGCAGCCCGGCACCGTCCCGGCCCGCCGCGGCGAACGCCGGTCCGCCCCCGCCGACGTGCCACAGTTCCAGGCCACCGCGGTCGGCGCCTGGGTGGCCGCGACCGCCCCCGAACGGGCTCGCCAGACCGAGGCCCGGGCCGCCGCCCGCCTCGCCGAGGCCGCCCGCCGCAACGCCGGGAAGTTCGCTCCCGCCCAGCCCGGCAACCGCAACATGCCGTCCAACGCTCGCATCCCGATTGCCCCGCCTCGCCGGGACAACGGCGAGGTCCCGGCCACGGGCCAGCTGGCGCCGGGCAGCCCGGCCCAGCCGCAGACCGCCGAAGGGACACCGGTCCCCGCCACCGAGACGACGGCACTCGGCCTCACCGAAACCGCCGACAAGCCGAAATCGGCGACGGCGCGCGGCCGGGCCGAAACCGCCGGCAAGCCGAAGCCTGTGGCAGCACCGGGACTTGCCGGTACCGCCGACCAGCCGCAGCCGGCGGAGGCTACTGAAGCCGGTGTCCGGGCGGAGGCGGCCGAGACCGCTGGCCAGGCCGGATCGACGGGCCTCACCGGTACCCCCGCCCATGCGGAGAAGACGGTGTCCCCGGCCGCCGCCGACGCGACCTCGGTCGTGAACCCAGCGGACGAGACCGTCGCGGCGCAGACCCCGCGGGGAGAGAAGGCCTCGCGGAAGATGGCCCGGCGGGAAGGGCTCGCCACCGCCCGCCCGGACACAACACCCGATGCGGTACGCCCGGACGCTTCCAAGCCCTCCGCTCTCGACAGCACGACCGCGGATGCTGTCCCGGATGCGAGCCCCGCCGCCTCGACCGAGTCGGTTCCCCAGCGGACCGTCGTGTCACGGATCGCGTTGCGGACAGGTCCGGCGGCCACCGACTGGATCGCCACCGGAATCACCGAGATCGGCCCGGATCGTGTGCCCCGCCCCGGTCCGCACGCGTCTCCGAAATCCGTGGCCGCCGACGGGCCCGCAACTCCGGCCCAGGCCACCGCCGGCCCGCCGCCGGAATGGCCCTTGATCGGTTCGCCCGCAGATGGCGTCACCGCGCCTGCCAGCGGCGTCACCAAGCCCGTGACTGTTCCGGACAGCCGGACCCCGGTCACGAAGTCCGCAGTTCCCTCGGATAAGACCGGCGTGACCCCGGCCGTCGCGCAGGCCCCCGACCCGGCCGTGACCGCCGGTCCGGTCGAGAAAGCGGCGGGAACAGCGCTGATCGACGGCGACACCCGACCCGCGGCGGCCGAGGGCGAGGCGCAGCCGGCTGGGCAGCCCGTCGTTCCGTTCCCGTCCGGCCCGGCATCGTCCGGCCCGGCGATTCACCCGGCGAGCAGCGTGACGACCGGATCCACGCCCACCGCGCGGCCCGGCGGGCCGCGTGCGTCGATGCACGTCGCTGAAGCCGCGTACCCGGCCCCGGACCAGCCCGGACCGGCCGGTGAGCGGGAGGTGACCGCCGCCCCGGCGCCCGGCGACCGGAACGTTTCCGCTGACGAATCGGGAACCACGACCCAGGAGCAGGCAGCCGTGTCTCGCGGCGCGTCCACGACCACTCGGAACCGCCCGCCGGCCGCCGTGCCGGACCCCGCCCGGGTGCGCCCCCGGCCGGGCGGCGATCGCCGATCCGTGCACGCCGTTGAGGCCGACGGCTTGGGAGTGCTGCCGAAGAAGCCGGCTCCAGTTCCTACGCAGGGAGCCACTACTCCCGCACAGACGCGGCCCGGCCCGGCGAATCCGGAGAACGCCGGGACGAAGCCGCTCGCGCCGGAGCTCGAGGCGAAGCCGCCGGTCGAGGAAGACCGTCCGAGACCACGTGGCGAGAGCGGAACAACCGAGGCAAAGCCAGCCGGAGCGACCGCAGCCGCCGCCTCGACAGCCGGCGCCAAGGCGATCGAGGCGATGACGGCCGTGGCGAAGGTGATCGAGGCGACGACAGCCAGGACGACCGCAGCCGCCGCCATGACAGCCGGAGGCAAGCCAGTCGACGCGACGACAGCCGGAGGGAAGCCAGTCGACGCGACGACAGCCGGAGGGAAAGCCGTCGACGCGACGACGGCCGGGATGAAGGCGGTCGAGGTGACGATGGCTGCGGCGAAGGCGGTCGAGGTGACGACGGCTGCGGCGAAGGCGGTCGAAACGATGACGGCCGGGGCGCAGGCAGCCGGGACGGAGACGAGCCGCGCTGACGTGGTCAGGGCCGACGCAGCCGAGGAGATGGCAACCGAGGCGACCGCAGCCGGGACGAAGGCGACCGAGGCGACCACCCAGACCCGCGCGGCTGGGGCGACGGCCGGGACGAAGGCAGCCAAAGCGAAGGGTGCCCGGGCCAAGGCGACCGGAGCGAGGACTGCCGGCCGGAAGGTCGGTGACGATCAGCCGCTGGTCCGGGCTCAAGGGCGTGCCAGCGGGAAGGCCACGACACCACGGCCTGCTCCCGCCGCTCGACGGGTCCCCGCCGCCTGGATCAAGGCTGCCGAGTCGATGGCCGCCCGGACCGGTCAGGCGGACGGTGGGACGGCTCCGGCCGTACCGGAGAAGGCCGGAACCACCGGACATCCAGAACCGGCCGGAGGCGTTGACGGGCAGGCGCGGGCGGGTGATGAGACGGCCCGGCCGCTCAGCTACCGCGAGGAGGCGGCCGAGCTGCTCGGTAGTGGCGAACGCCGGCGGCGCCGGACGGTAGCGGGCCGGAACCGTCTCGGATCCGGCCCGGCCGGCGCCGACACCGAGCGGCCGAAGACCGAGCGGCCGAACACCGAGTCGCCCAAGACCGAGTCGCTCAGGACCGAGTCGCCGAAGACCGAGTCGCCCAAGACCGAGCGGCCCAAGACCGAGCCGCCGAAAACCGAGCTCCCGCGTTGAGCCCGGCTGGCTTTCACCGCTGTCTCAGCGCCCGTGAGACAACGGTGGGAGCCAGCCGGATCTGAGGGTGGAGTGACGCGACCGGAGACTGAAGCAGTAACGACGGCGGGCCGTCCCGAGAGGGGCGGCCCGCCTCTTTGCGGTCATGATGTGGCCGCAAAGTCCCATAGCGTCGCAGGTATGACGGTGCTCTCCACGCGTGTGCTGAATCGGACCTACCTACGACGGCAGCTGCTCGCCGAACGGACCCCACGCCCGGCGGCCGACATCGTCGAGCGTCTCGTGGCCGTGCAGGGGCAGGAATCGGACTCGCCCTATCTGGGACTGTGGGCGCGGTCGTCGGAGTTCCGGCTCGAGGACCTCACCGGGCTGCTGCACGATCGGACCGTGGTGCGCAGCGCGTTGCTCCGCGGCACCCAGCATCTGTGTTCGGCGGCGGACTACCGGTGGTTGCGGCCGACGCTGCAGCCGGCCCTGGAGCGGATGGCCGGGCGGGCCGGGCGGCTGGGCGGTTGCGATCCGGCGGAGTTCGAGAAGGCCGGGCGGGAGATCATGGCCGGCGGGGTGCTGACCCGCCCGGAGATCGCCCGCCGGCTGGCGGCCCGGTTCCCGGAGGCCGGCCTCGGTGAGCTGGCTCTCGTCGTACACCTCAGGTTTGCTCTTCTGCACCCGCCGCCGGCCGGGACGTGGGGGCATCGCGGGAGAATCGGATGTGTTCCCGCGGAGGACTGGCTGGGCCGGCCGCTCGCCCCGGCCGACGCGGAGGCGCTGGTGCTGCGTTATCTGGCGGCGTTCGGGCCGGCTTCGGTCAAGGACGTCCAGGTCTGGTCGGGACTGACGCGCCTGGCGGCGCTGTTCAAAGACCTTCGCCCACGGCTGCGGGTCTTCCGGGACGAGGCGGGCATCGAGTTGTACGACCTGCCGGACGCCCCGATCGAGGACGCGGACCGTCCGGCGCCGGTGGTGTTCCTGCCGGAGTTCGACAACGCGGTGCTGGGTCACGCGGATCGGTCGCGGATCCTGCACCCGGGTGATCGGCCGCTGGTGATGCCAGGCTGGTCGATCGTGCGCCCGACGGTCCTGGTAGACGGATTCGTGGCGGCGACCTGGGAGCGGAAGGGCTCGCGGATCGTGATCACGCCGTTCCGGCCGCCGGCGCGCGCGGACCGTTCGGCGGTGGAGTCGGAGGCGGCCCGGTTGATCGGGTTCGTGGCGCCGGGGAGCGAGCCGGAGATCGTCTGGACATGAACGGGCCCTCCGCGCTGCCGACACGGAGGGCCCATTACCGGGGGGAACGGAGTAACCGAAGGGGGGCTTCGTCCGTTAAGTACACTTTACCCGCCAATCGGCGAAGTGGGAAGTCGGGGTACCAAACCGGACAAACGGCCCGTTGAGCGGGTGCGGCACCGTACGTGGCGAACAACGGCGTCCTGCCGGGCGTAGGCTGTCGGCGTGGCGGATCTTCTGGTGTGGATCGACTGTGAGATGACCGGTCTCGACCTGGGCAAGGACAAGCTCATCGAAGTCGCGGCTCTGGTCACCGATCCGGAGCTGAACGTGTTGGGCGAGGGCGTCGATCTGGTCATCCACGCCGACGACGAGGCGCTGGACGCCATGCCGCCGGTGGTGCGCGACATGCACGCCAAGTCCGGCCTGACCGAGGAGGTCCGCCGGTCGGCGATCACCATGGCCGAGGCTGAGGAGGCCGTCCTGGCCTACATCAAGGAGTATGTGCCGAACCCGCGCACCGCTCCGCTCTGCGGCAACTCGATCGCGACCGACCGTGGCTTCCTGGCCCGTGACATGCCGGCGCTCGACGCGCACCTGCACTACCGGATGATCGACGTCTCCTCGATCAAGGAGCTGTGCCGCCGGTGGTATCCGCGGGTGTATTTCGGCCAGCCCGCCAAGGGCCTGTCGCACCGCGCGCTCGCGGACATCCGGGAGAGCATCCGGGAACTGGAGTACTACCGCCGGACCATCTTCGTGCCGCAGCCGGGCCCGGACGTGGAGACCGCCAAGGCCGTCGCCGCGGGACTGTAGGTAACCCGCTCGACGGGGCCTCGGGGGCGGCCGTTATGATTGGACGGCACCGCGGGGGTTGGTTACCCGTGATGGCATGGTGGTCGTAGCTCAGCTGGTAGAGCACCGGGTTGTGGTCCCGGGGGTCGCGGGTTCGAGTCCCGTCGATCACCCCATGCAAAAGGCTCCGTCTTCGGACGGGGCCTTTTTCGTTGGTCCGGCTCTGTCGATTTGCTCGTGGGCTCGCTCCCATATCCTGGAAAGCCGGAAAATTTATCGCGGTAGCGCGCAACCTTTCGGGGCCGGCGAGCCACAGGGGAGTGGATCAACCGTCGTCCCCAGGAGTCCCCCACATGCTCGCCAAGCGCATCGTCGTGCCGCTCTCGGTGCTGACCCTCGGCAGCGCGGCCGCCTTCGCCGGTGTCATCAACGCCGCCGCCGCCGAGACCGCCGGCGCCGCCGACGCCGCCGAGACCGCCGGCGCCGCCGCCTGCTCGGTCACCTACTCCGTCGCGAGCCAGTGGAACTCCGGCTTCACCGGCGACGTGCGGATCAGGAACACCGGCGGCGCGAACATCGACGGGTGGCAGCTCGGATTCGCCTTCCCGTCCGGGCAGACGATGGCCGGCGGCTGGAACGGCACCTGGACCCAGAACGGCACCCGGGTCACCGTGACGGACGCCGGCTGGAACGGGACCATCGCTCCGGGCGGTCAGGTGACTCTCGGCTTCAACGGCAACTGGAGTGGCAGCAACGCGGTGCCCGCCGTGTTCACCGTCAACGATCTGACCTGCGATGCGACGACCACGGCTCCGGCGTCGCCGTCCCCCGTCCGCACTGTCACGACGGCTCCGGCAGCCACGCCGGCACCTTCCTCGGCAACCCCTTCCCCGGCGGTCTCTTCCCCGGCAGCCCTTCCCTCGGCGACCACGACCAAGGGAGCGGAGAACTGCGCCGACTTCGCGGCCCTGGTCCGCGGCAAGTACTGGGTGAACAACAACGTGTGGGGCAAGGCTGACGGCACCGGCTCCCAGTGCGTGTGGGAGAACGGCGTGAGCGGCGACAACCTGAGCTGGGGCACCCGGTGGTCCTGGGCCGGGGACAACACCAAGGTGAAGTCGTACGCCAGCGCCGTGCTCGGCTGGCACTGGGGCTGGAAGGTGCCGGCCGGAACGGGCCTGCCGGTCCGGCTCAGCGCCGGTAAGGCAGTGAACGCGAGCTGGAACTTCAAGGTCACCGAGAAGACGGCCGGCGCGATGAACGTCGCCTACGACCTGTGGCTGCACGACATGGCGAACCCGGACTGGCAGAACAACCCGACCGACGAGGTGATGGTGTGGCTGTACCGGTCCGGCGGGGCGGGACCGGTCGGCACGAAGCAGGCGACCGTGACGATCGCGGGCACCAGCTGGGACCTCTACCGCGGCAACATCGGCTGGGAGGTCTACTCGTTCGTGCGTACCACCAACACCTCGGTTGCCGGCCTGGACCTCACCGACTTCACCGATGACCTGGTGGCACGCGGTTGGCTCGCCAAGACCAAGTACCTGTCCAGCGTCCAGGCCGGCACCGAGATCTTCACCGGGTCGGGGCAGCTCGACACCAGCGCGTACGCCGTGAAGATCGGCTGATCTCGGCCGCCCCGGGTTCCATCCCCACGGCCCGGGGCGGCCGGCACTCCCCGTATCCCCCGACGGTCAGGAACAGTGAGTTGTCCGACCTTGGCACCGAATACGCCTTCCGGCGGTTCTTCGACGACCATCACACCGACCTGTCCCGGCTCGCCTACCTGGTGACCGGCGACTCGCAGGCCGCCGACGACCTGGCGGCCGACGCGTTCGTGGAGGTGTGGCGGCACTGGGAGCGGGTCCAGGCCGCGGACAGTCCGACCGCGTACGCTCGCGGCATCGTGACGAACCTGGCGCGTCAATGGATCAAGAAACAGACCAGGGAACGGACCGGGCTGCTGCGCCTCGGCCTGCTGCGTCGTGACCGCGGTGAGAGCGACACCCCCGCGGTCCTGGACGTACGTGCGGCCCTGCAGCGACTTCCGCAACGGCGTCGTGAGTGCGTGATCCTGCGGTACGCGTTCGACGTGTCCGAGCGCGAGGTCGCCTCGATCCTCGGGATCTCGGTCGGAGCGGTGAAGAGTCACACCTCGCGGGGCGCGGCCCAGCTGAGTGAGTATCTGCGCGGGATGCCGCTGATGACGGGAGGCCACCATGGCTGAGCACCCCCAGCCCGACCTGGGCACGGTGCTGCGCCACGAGGCCGAGCGGCATGTGGCCGACCGCGACGCGATGCTGACCCGGATCGCCCAGCGACGCACCGAACCGGCCCGCGGACGCTGGGCCCTGACACTGCGTCCGGTGGCGGCGGCCGCCTCGGTGGTCGCGACCCTGGTCGCCGGGTTCGCCGGGATCAGGCTGGCCGGCGACCGGCCGGAACCGGAGCGGAGCCCGGCAGCGACCGAGGGCTCGTCGGCACCCACGCCTCGGGCCACCGCCGTACCGTCCCCGTCGGCGGCCGGCGGAACGCCTGACGACAAGGGCGACGGCGGGACGAAGGAGCCGGATGCGCCGGGCCCGGAGAACACCGCGGTCACCCCGCGGTGGCAGCCGGTGAACGGTTTCCTCAGTTCGGTGGCGGTCATCGACGGACATTCGGTCGGGACCTGGGCGCAGGGCAACATCACGCTCACCACCACGGAGACGATCAGCGCGCTCGAGGTGGTGATCAACGTGGTGAAAACCGAGGGCGTCAAGGACGCCGGCAGGTGGAGCACGGTGCCCGAGACGATGATCACGTCGACGGTGTCCGACGAGAAGAACCTGCTCGTCTACCGCTTCAGCCTCGAGCAGGGCACCCTCGCGCCGGGCAGCTACGTCTTCGCGGCCCAGTACCTGCACGCCGAGGGCGAGCGCGATCCGGCGTCGGACACTTACGGAGCGCTGGCCACCGCGGGAAAGAAGCAGGTCACCGTGACGGGAGCCTTCCCGGCGCGGTGACGGCGAGACCGTCACGGTAAGGACGGGACCGGCGCGGTGGCGACGGGAGCAGTGCAACGAGAAGGGCCCGGTCTCGGGATCGACCGGGCCCTTCTCGTTGTCACGCCGGGGAGGACGTCAGTTCAGGTAGCTGCCCTTCTTGTACTCTTCCCAGCTCATGTTCCAGTCGGTCCAGCCGTTGCCGTTCTTCAGCTTCTCCTCGGTGCCGGAGACCGTGATCACGTCGCCCATGAGGGTCCGGTTGAAGAGCCACTCGCCCAGCGCCTCGGAGACGTTGACGCAGCCGTGCGAGACGTTGCGGCGGCCCTGCACGCCCTCGGACCACGGCGCGGCGTGGATGAACTGGCCGCTGTAGGTGATCCGCTGGGCCCAGTCGATCGGCGTCTTGTAGCCGTTCACCGGGTCCTCGTCGGTGGTGTCGAAGATGGTGTGCGCCGCCTTCTCCATCACGACCATGGTGCCGCTCGACGACGGTGTGCTCTTCTTGCCCAGGCTCACCGGGATCGTCTTGATGACCTTGCCGTCCTGCTTGACGGTCATCTGCTTGTTCTTGTTGTTGACCGTCATGATCAGCTCACGGCCGATGTTCAGGTCGACGGTGAGGTTGGACCGGCCGTACCAGCCGTCGCCCAGCTTCACGCCCTTGAGCTTGACCGCGTAGAAGACCTTCGAGTTGGCCTTCCAGTACACCTTCGGGCGGAAGTGCACCTCGGTGGCGCTGATCCAGCGCCAGGTGCCCTCCTGGGCCGGGGTGGCGGTGACCACCATCCGGCGCTCGACCTCGGCGCGGTACTTCTCCGGGATGGCGCGGCCGAACTTCATGATCAGCGGCATGCCGACGCCGACCTTCTGCCCGTCGGCGAGGAAGCTCGTCACCCGGACCAGGTTCGACGGCTCCTTCATGGTGGTGAAGGAACTGGTGGCGGTGCTGGTCTTGCCGTCCGCCGCGGGCGTGCTGACGTTGACCGTGTACTTGGTGTTCCACGCCAGCGACTCGGTCGGGCGCCACAGCTTCGCGTCCTTGTCGACGGTGCCCTTGATCTCCGCGCCCTTGGCGTTGGTGACGGTGACCTCGGTGTTGGCCGGGTCCTCGCTGTCGTACTTCACCTCGGACCAGAGCTCGACACTTTTCGCGTCAGCCGCGGGGGAGGTCACCGCGACGGTGCTGAGGGCGGGCTCGGGCGCGGCCGACTGCGAGGTCGTGCCGCTCTCGGGGTTGCCGCCGCCGCCCTGCCAGGACGCCTTGTCGCCGTCGCCGCTGCACGCTGCGGTCAGCAGCAGAGTGCCCGCGAGGACCGTGGCCACGGCGAGACGCCACGGACCCCGGCCGCGACGGCCGACCCGAGCGGGACGCTCTGCCGACCGAATTCCATCCATCTCCATGGTCCCCTCACGGCGTCGTTCTCCCCGGCGCCCAATAGTGCTCCGAAAACAGCGTCGCACCAATCCCGGTTTCGTGCCGTGACCGGTGTAACGCCATCGATGTACCCGCCGGGGAGAGACGACACGCGCGAAGGATTACAGGGCGCTACCGGCCTTGAACTTCTCCCAGCTCACGTTCCACGGCGTCCAGCCGTCGCCGTAGTCGAGCTTGTCCTCGGTGCCCTTCACCACGATCGGGTCACCGATCAGGGACTTGCTGAACACCCATCGGGCGTTCGCCGGGGACAGGTTGATGCACCCGTGCGAGACGTTGCGGCGGCCCTGGTCACCGACGGACCAGGGTGCCGAGTGGATGTACTGACCGCTCCACGTCACGCGCTGGGCGTACTCGATGTTCGTGCGGTAACCGTCGGCGCCGTCGGTGTCGGTGGTGTCGAAGACCGTCGCCGCCTTCTTCTCCATCACCACCATGCGCCCACTGACCGACGGGGTGCTCTTCTTGCCCAGGCTCACCGGGAACGTCTTGACCGTCTGACCGTCCTGCAGGACGGTCATCTTCTTGGTGGCGTTGTCGACGTTCATCTCGAACTTGCGGCCGATCTTCACGGTGGCCGAGCGGTCCTGGTCGCCGTAGCGCCCGCCGCCGGTCGGGTGGCCGCCGACTCCGATCCGCACCTTCATCGTCGTGCCGGTCTGCCAGTACTCCGGCCCGCGGTAGTACGCCTGGGTGCCGGTGTCGGTCCACGACCAGACACCCTCCTGCACCGGGGAGGTCTCCACGAACATCCGCTTCTGCACGGCGGCGCGGTCGGCCTTCTTGATGCCCGGGTTGAACTCGACGACGACCGGCATGGCCACGCCGTAGGTGTTGCCGTCGAACAGGTAGAGACCGGTACCGGTCTCCCGGCCGGGCGAACCCATCGTGGTGAACGACGTGGTGGCGGTGGTGCTCCGGCCGTCCGCACCGGTGGCGACGACCTTGGCGGCGTACTTCTGCCGGGTCTTGAGAGGCTTGTCCGGCACCCACGCCGAACCGTCCTCGCGCAGCTTGCCGGAGACCGCCTTGCCCTTGGCGTCGGTGAGCGTGACCGAGGACACCCCGCCCCCGCTGACCTTGACGCCGATCTCGGCGCTGACCGGGACGTTCTTCTTGTTCGCAGCCGGCGTGATGGCCAGCGTGACCGGCCCGGCCGCGGTGGTGCTCTCGGTGATCGGCGCGGACGAGGCGCCGGGGCCGGCGCTGGCGGCGGCGGCCGGGTCGGAGAGGGTCGGCTTTTCGTCGTCGCCACACGCGGCGAGGGGAGCGATCAGGCCAATCGCCATGATCGCCGCCAGTGAGCGGCGGAGGTCAACCATTGTCGGGGGCCCCGTTCTTGAGTTCTCAGCGCAGACATCCTGACGCATGGACGCAAGTAGTGGGTCCCCCTTGCGGTGCCTTCCGGCCGATTTCAAGGATCTTCCCAGACCGTGCTACCGTTTTCCTCGTTGCACGGCAGAGCGCTGCTAGCTCAACTGGCAGAGCAGCGGACTCTTAATCCGCGGGTTGTAGGTTCGAGTCCTACGCGGCGCACTCTTCCTGCTAACACTGACCGGTGTGCTAACGTTTTTCCGGTTGAAACGCGCTGCTAGCTCAACTGGCAGAGCAGCGGACTCTTAATCCGCGGGTTGTAGGTTCGAGTCCTACGCGGCGCACAGCAGATCGAGGCCCTACCTGATTCAGGTGGGGCCTCGATGCTTTTCAGACTCGAATTATGGGTCGCTCGGGGTCATCGGGTCGGATACCGGCCACTCCACCACCCGTCCGGGCCCCCGAAATCGGCCTCCCGGGGTCGTATGGTCGGCGTCATGACCTGCGTCCTGCTGATCTCGGGAAGCACCCGGGAGGGGTCCCTGCAAACCGCGGCGCTGCGCACGGCGGCTCGGTTCGCGCCACCGGAGATCACCGCGATCCTGTACGACGGTCTCCGTGACCTGCCCGCCTTCGTTCCCGGTGAGCAGCCGTCCGGCCCGGTCGCCGCACTACGGGCCCGGGTGGCCGCGGCTGACGCCGTGTTGTTCAGCACACCCGAGTACGCCGGCTCCCTGCCCGGCAGCCTGAAGAATCTGCTCGACTGGCTGGTCGACGGGGGTGAACTCGATCACAAACCGGCCGCCTGGCTGTCCGTGGTCGGCCCCGGCCGGGACGACGGCGCCCGGGCGGCTCTCGAGGCGGTGCTCGGCCACGGCAACGCCCGGCTGCTGCGGCCCGCCTGCATCCGGATCCCGCTGGAGATGGCCGCGGTCGACGCGACCGGCGTCGTCACCGACGAGCGGCTGCTCATGGGCCTGCAGGACGTGCTGCGGGCGCTGGTCCGGGCCGTGGCCGAGACCCGGCCGAGGCCGCAGCCGAACTGGCAGGCGCACTCCAGCGTGTACCCGGTGGTGAACCGGCGGGACATGCCCGGCCAGCAGCCCGTGATCTGGCCGGGTTCGGCGTTCAGCTGACCGTCCTCGAAGCCTTCCAGCAGGCGTCGGCTCCGACACAGGTGGCGAGGCCGCGTACCGCGGTGCGCAGTTCGGCGAGCCGCTCCTCGCTGAGCGTGCCGGCGATGTTGTTGACCATGTACGGGTCCGCCTTGCGGTCGAAGTACTCGACGGCACCGTCCACGTACTCGACGTAGGTGAAGGTGGCGGTGCGCAGCGCGTCGTAGGACGGCGGGATGCTCGCCGAGTCCTTCTGGAAGTCCGGGTCCTTCGGGTCGGTGGCCGGATCGTGGTGCTCGATGAGCGCCGCGGTCCGCCACTCGGCCGGCACGGTGCCGGACAGCAGCGGTCCGAAGCTCTGCCCGTCCGCCTCCTGCGGTGCGGGCAGCCCGGCCCACTCGTTGAACGTGGGCCGCAGGTCGATGTTCTCCACGAGCAGGTCGACCCGGCGTCCGGCGCCGATCCCGGGCCCGGCCACCACCAGGGGCACGTTGACGTCGGTGTCGAAGGCGGTCTGCTTGCCGGCCGGGATCGCGTATTCACCCATGTGGTAACCGTTGTCCGAGCTGAAGACGATCACGGTCTTGTCGGCGACACCGGCCTTGGCCAGGGTGGCCCGCAGTGAGCCGATCATGCGGTCGATCGCCTGTACCGACTGCGCCCTCTTGCGGTGGTCGCCGTCGATCCGGCCGATCTGTTCCCTGGTCAGTTTGGCGGTGGGGGCGATCCACGCCGAGTTCTGCGGCACCCGGTCGTACGCCGGGTTGCGCGGGGCCTTCAGGCCGGGGAAGAGGGCGGCGTCGCGCGGGGCCGGGGTGAACGGGTGGTGCGGCGTGTAGGTCGACACCTCGATCATGAACGGCTGCCCGGTCGCGGCCGTGGTGGTGACGAAGTTGTTCGCCTTGGCCGAGAGGACGTCGGTCAGGTAGTCCTTCGGCTCCGAGCCGTACTTGACGACCGTGCCGTTCTCGTTGAGCGAGTAGTTGAAGTTGCGGTAGTCGTTGCCGCCGGCGAACCACTGGTCCCAGCCCGGCGGGACATACGGCTTGCCGGTACCCATGGTCAGGTGGGGGAAGTACTGGTTCAGGTACTTGCCGAGGAACGCCGTACGGTAGCCGGCCGCCTGCAGATCGGTCGCGAAGGTCGATTTCTCCTGGCCACGGCTGTGGAAGAGCCGGAATCCGCCGTCCGATCCATGGTTCTTCACGATGCCGGTGTTGTGCGGGAACTGGCCCTTGAGGATCGAGGCGCGCGACGGGCAGCACAGCGAATCGGTCACCGTGTAGTTGGTGAACGTCGTGCCCTCCCGCTGCAGTTTCCGCACGTTGGGCATGTACGGCACCAGGCTCATCGACAGGTCGTCGACGAGAACGAACACGATGTTCGGCCGGACGGGTGACACCGATTCGGGGCCGCCCGGGGCGCTTGGGGGTGCGACCGGTGGCAGGGACGAGGCGCTCGCCGAGGGTCGCGTCCCGCTGCGGGGCTCGGGACTCGCGCCGCATCCGGCCGCGGTCAGCAACGACGCGACGACTGTGAGATATCCGAGAGTGCGCAAGGGCATGGCGGCGCGGTTACTCCATCTGCGAGAGGTTCCCAGGAGGGTAATCGGCCGGGATGTCGCACGGATTCGGAGGTTGCTTACCTCTCCCACAGATGATCTTTAAGAAACGCTGAACGAGCGCCGGCCCGCGGCCCGGAGAGCGGATAGTGGACACCTTCCCCGGAGGTGATCAGTACCAGTGGCCGATGCCGAACAGTCCCGGGCGTACGTCGTGATCGTCGTCGCGTCGGCGGATCCGCGACCGCGCCGGCCCCGGCGGCCCGCCGCCCGCCGCCCGTACCTGCCGATCCGTCCGCCCCGCGCCCCACGGGCAGTGTGCCGGCGCCCGTTCTGAGCCACGCGGGGCCGCCCCGAGAAGTATCGACGGGTATCGTCGTAATCCGGTTCCCGGCGGCCCGGAGGGCGCGATGACCCAGGATCTCCAGATCGATTTCACCGACCCGGCGTTCCAGAACGACCCCCATCCGGTGTACGCGCGGATGCGCCGCACCGGACCGGTCCACCGCGTCAGACTCCCCAGCGGCCTGCACGCGTGGCTGGTCACCCGCTACGACGACGCCCGCCGCGCCCTGGCCGACCCGCGGCTGTCCAAGTCGATCCAGGCGGTGGGCTCGGCGAGCGCGGGCCAGCCGAGCATCACCGCGCAGATCTCCCGGCACATGCTCGCCGTCGACCCGCCGGACCACACCCGCCTGCGCCGTCTCGTCTCCGCCGCGTTCACCGCCCGCCGGATCGAAGGGCTGCGCCCGCGGATCGAGGAGATCACCACCGGGCTGCTGGACGCGCTGGACGGGGCGGAGGAGGCCGACCTGATCGACGCGTTCGCGTTCCCCCTGCCGATCCAGGTGATCTGCGAGCTGCTCGGGGTGCCGTCCGCCGACCGGGACGCCTTCCGCGAGTGGTCGAACGTGATCGTCTCCGGTGCGATGGCAGGCGACCGGCTGAACCCGGCGATCAAGGAGATGGTCGGGTACATCGGTACGCTGCTCGCCGACCGGCGCGAGCACGGTGGCGACGACCTGCTCGCCGGGCTCATCCAGGTGCGTGACGAGGGCGACCGGCTCTCCGCCGAGGAACTCTCCTCGATGGTGTTCCTGCTGCTCATCGCCGGCCACGAGACCACCGTCAACCTGATCGGGAACGGTGCCTGGCTGCTGCTGCGCGACCGGGAGCGCTGGGAGCGGTTGCGGGCCGACCGTGACCTGCTGCCGACCGCGATCGAGGAGTTCCTCCGGTTCGAGGGCCCGGTGGAGACCTCGACGTTCCGGATGGCCACCGAGCGGCTGGAGATCGGCGGCGTCACGATCGAGGCCGGCGAACCGGTCGTCGTGGTCCTGCTCTCCGCGAACCGTGACGAGGACCGCTTCCCGGACGCCGGTGACCTGCGGCTGGACCGCACCGGCAACCCGCACCTGGCCTTCGGGCACGGCATCCACTACTGCCTCGGCGCCCCGCTGGCCCGGCTGGAGGCTCAGATCGCGTTCACCGCACTGCTCGACCGATTCCCGGATCTGCGGCTCGCGGCCGACGCCGACGAGCTGCCCTGGCGGCCTGGCACCCTGCTGCGCGGGTTGTACACCCTGCCCGTCCGGCTGTAGTCCGGTCCGCGACACCCCGGCCCGGGCCGCCGATCGGATCCGGGCGGCGCTGCCGCGCGGTTGACCCCTGTCCAGGGATCATCGATCCGGGGATGTCCGCGTCCTTCATCCGCCCGCTCGCACAGGCCAAGCTGTTCCCAGCACGATCGATCGGCGCGCTCGCGCGGGTCAAGCTGTTCCCGGCACGACCGGGAACGCCGGCGGGGACGGGACGATCACGACATGGACAGGGCGCAGCTCGCGGATTTCCTCCGGACCAGGCGCGAGGCGCTCGGACCGGAGGACGTGGGACTTCCGCGCGGCCCTCGACGGCGCACCGGTGGCCTGCGCCGCGAGGAAGTGGCGGCGCTGGCCGGGATGTCGGCCGACTACTACGGACGGATCGAGCAGCAACGCGGCCCGCAGCCGTCCGAGCAGATGCTCGCCGCGATCGCCCGGGCGCTGCACCTGACCCTCGCCGAACGCGACCACCTGTTCACGCTCGGCGGGCACCCGGCTCCGCAGCGGGTCTCCCGTGGCGACCACGTCGGCCCCGGCATGATGCGGATCCTCGACCGGCTCGGCGACACCCCGGCAATGATCATCGGCCGGTACGGCGAGACGCTTCTGCAGACGCCGCCGGCCCGGGCCCTGGTCGGCGACGAGACCCGGTTCACCGGCCTGGCCCGGAGCGCCTGGTACCGCTGGTTCACCGACCCGGCGTCCCGGCGGTTGTACCCGGCCGAGCACCACGAGCGGCAGGGGCGGATCTTCGCGGCGCAGCTGCGGGGCGTCTACGCCGTCGAGCCGGACGGCCGGGCCGGTGAGATCGTCGACGCCCTGCTGACGGCCGGCGACGAGTTCGCCGCGATCTGGGCCGGGCACGAGATCGGCCTGGCACACACCGACCGCAAGACCCTGCTGCATCCCGAGCTCGGCCCGCTCGACCTCTACTGCCAGACCCTGCACGACCCGGACCAGCTCCAGACACTGCTGGTCTTCACCGCGGCGCCCGGCTCACCGAGCCACGAGAAGCTCCAGCTGCTCGCCGCCGTCGGCGCCTGACACCTTCCTCCTCGTACGAAAGAAGGCCGCACCATGTCCAGAATCGCCCTGATCACCGGCGGGAACCGCGGACTCGGCCGGGCCACCGCCCTGGCCCTCGCCGACGCCGGCATCGAGGTGGTCTACACCCACCGGGGCGACCCGGGGGAGAAGATCGACGCGGTCGCACTGCCGCTCCACGTCGGTGACATCGGGTCGTACGACCAGTTCGTCACCGCGCTGCGGCAGGTGCTCGCCGACCGGTTCGGCCGTACCGACTTCGACTTCCTGGTCAACAACGCCGGTGTCGGCCGGGCCGGCTCCATCGCCGAGACCCCGGTCGAGGCCTTCGACGAGATGCTCGACGTGCACTTCCGTGGCGTGTTCTTCCTGACCCAGAAGTTGCTGCCGCTGATCGCCGACGGCGGCCGGATCCTGAACTTCTCGACCGGGCTGGCCCGCTTCACCAGCGACGGCTACGCCGCCTACGCCTCGATGAAGGGCGCCGTCGAGGTCTTCACCCGATACCTCGCCAAGGAGGTCGGCCCGCGCGGCATCACCGCCAACGTGGTGGCGCCGGGGCCGGTCGGCACCGAGTTCGGCGGTGGTCAGCTGCGCGACGACGAGCGGGTCCGCGCCCACCTCGGTGGCCTGACCGCGATGGGCCGGATCGGTGCGCCGTCCGACGTGTCCGGCCTGGTCGCGGCTCTGCTCGGCCCGGGTACCGGCTGGGTCACCGGTCAGCGGATCGAGGCCTCCGGCGGCATGCTGCTCTGAGCCGGGGGTCAGCTCACCTTCAGGTCGGCCATCCGGCGGATCTCGACGTCCTGCTCGATGGCGGTCTCCTTGGCCATCTTGGAGAGCCGCTCGTCGGAGCCGCTCTTGAAGAGGTCGCCGACCATGGTGAGCGCACCGCGGTGGTGTTCGGTCATCATCGCGACGAACCGGCGGTCGAAGTCGGCACCGCGGGCCGCGGTCAGTTCGGCGACGGCCGTGTCGGACTGCATGCCGGGCATGGTCGCGTGATCGTGGGCGGGGTCCGACTCGGGCTGCCCGCGATCGCTCAGCCAGCTGCGCAGGACCGAGATCTCCGGGCCCTGCGCGGCGGTGATCCGGGCCGCGATGTTCTTGACACCCGCCGCCGCCGCCCGGTCGGGTGCAAGATCGGCCATGACCAGTGCCTGCGCGTGGTGGGCGATCATCATCTGGGCATAGGTGACGTCGGCCTTGTTGTACGGCGTGCCGTCCGGTGCCTGCACCTTGTCGGAGTCGGTGACGGTCGCCGATTCCCCCGGTTTACCGGGGACGATGACGCGGGCCGGTGAGGAGGAGGCGGACGGCGCGCTCGCCGGCGCGCTCGCCGGGCGGGGCTCGTCGCCGGACCGGGAGACCACGATCAGCCCGATGGTTCCCAGAAGGACCAGGGTTGCGGCGGTCAGGCCCCATGCGCGTCGGTGTTGCATGTATTTCCTTTCCGGCAGGCGGCCCCCACGATCGGTCCGCGACAGTTATCGTAACGATCGACATCGCTATCACCGGGGGTGCGGGCGACACGACTCGCCGTGCGTCACCGGTGCTGCAGCAAGCCCGAAGCAGCCCGGAAGGAGCTTCATGAGGCACTCTGCCCCACGAGGGCGGTTCATGCGCCTGGCAGCTATCGGAGCAGCGGCGGTTCTGTCCAGTTTCTTGGTTTCCGCCCCGGCTCAGGCCGACCCGGCGGACATCCCAGGTGTGGACGAGATCCGTAGCAGCCCGAACATCAAGCTGATCAACAATGACCCGAAGAACGGGGCGTTTGCTCCGGAGAACGCGTTCAACACCGACCTGGCTTTCCAGGGCAAGTACGCCTATGCGGGCAACTACAACGGTTTCACCGTTTACGACCTGAGCAACCCGCGCGACCCGGTGCAGATCACGCAGCTCCTCTGCCCCGGAGCGCAGAACGACATCTCGATCTACGGCAACCTGCTGTTCCTGGGGACCGACTCGATCCGCAGCGACGACTCGTGCAACAGCACGCCGGTGCCGAGCTCCGCGCCGCCGGAGACGCCGCGGTGGGAGGGCATCAAGGTCTTCGACATCAGCGACCCGCGCAACCCGAAGTACGTGTCGGCCGTCAAGACCGACTGCGGCTCGCACACGCTGACGCTGGTGCCGGGCAAGGGCTGGGACCGCTCGGTGTACGCCTACGTCTCGTCGTACAACCTCGACGTGGTGGACCTGCCGAACTGCAAGCAGCCGCACGACAAGATCTCGATTGTCCGTGTTCCGCTGAAGAAGCCGGCCGAGGCGAAGCTGATCTCAGCTCCGGTCCTCTTCCCGGACGGCGGCTTCCCCGGTGACGCCGACAGCCGTACGACGTCCGGCTGCCACGACATCACCGCGTACCCGGAGAAGAACATCGCGGCCGGCGCCTGCATGGGCGACGGTGTGCTGCTGGACATCTCCAAGCCGTACGCCCCCAAGGTGATCACGACGGTCCGGGACGCGGAGAACTTCGCGTTCTGGCACTCGGCGACGTTCAACAACGACGCCACCAAGGTGGTCTTCACCGACGAGCTCGGTGGCGGCGCCGGCGCTGAGTGCCTGCCGACCATCGGCGACACCAAGGGTGCGGACGCGATCTACGACATCACCGGCAAGGGCAGCAAGCGCAAGCTGGAGTTCCGCAGCTACTTCAAGATTCCGCGCGACAACGCGCCGACCGAGAACTGCGTGGCCCACAACGGCTCGCTGATCCCGGTCAAGGGCCGCGACATCATGGTCCAGGCGTGGTACCAGGGCGGCATCTCGATCTGGGACTTCACCAACTCGCGCAAGCCGGTGGAGATCGCGTACTGGGAGCGGGGCCCGCTGAGCCTCGAGCGCTCGATCCTGGGTGGCTCGTGGTCGGCGTACTGGTACAACGGCTTCATCTACTCCAACGACATCCAGAAGGGCTTCGACGTCCTGGAGGTCAGCGACCGCCGCATCGACCGTGCGGAGCGGAAGCGGACGTGGCAGTTCAACGCCCAGACTCAGACCGATTACCGCAAGTGGTGATCTGAGGATTCTCGGCTGAGGAGCCGGTGTGACCCGCCCGGGTCACACCGGCTTCGTCGTGAGGTGGCGCTGATCCTTGCGTTCGCGCTTGCGCCGGTACATCGCGGCGTCGGCCGCACGGAGCAGGTCGTCACCCGGCGTACCGGCCGAGACACCGACACTGGCGCCGACGGTGAGCAGTTCGCCCCCGATCGGCATCGGTTCGGCGACCACCGCGGCGATCCGCTCGGCCAGCCGTCCGGCCGCCGTCGCCCCGGTTCCCGGCAGCAGTACGGCGAACTCGTCACCACCCAGGCGGGCGGCGAGCTCCCCGGTGCCGAGCATTCCGGTCAGCCGGTGTGCCACCTCCTGCAGGACCAGGTCGCCGGTGTGATGCCCGAGCCGGTCGTTGATCTCCTTGAAGCCGTCCAGGTCGATCAGCAGCATGCTGACCGGCTCGGTGGAGGCGTTCAGCCTCCGGTTCAGCAGCACCCGGTTGGCGAGCCCGGTCAGCGCGTCGTGGGTGGCCTGCCGGTGCAGTTCGTCATGCAGGGCGCGGGCCTCGGTGGCGTCCCGGGCGTTCAGGACGACGCCACCGACGTTCGGGTTGGTGGTCAGGTCGGTGGTGACCACGTCGAGCCATCGGTACGACCCGTCCGCGTGCTGCCACCGCACGTGGGTACTGATGCCGGTGCCGGGCTGGGCGGCCAGCCGCGCGGCCAGCTCGGCCACCACGGCCTCGTCCCCGGGGTGGGTACGGTCGTGCAGCGACGTGCCGACCAATGCGTCGTCGCGCACCCCCAGTACCCTGAAGGCGGCCGGGCTGGCGTACTGGACCGTCCCGTCGTAGGCGACGACCAGGGTCAGGTCGGAGGTGTTCTGCACCAGGGCGCGGAAGCGTTCCGCCTGCCCGTCCAGTTCGGTGAGCAGCCGTTCGTTGTCCCGCAGCGCGGCGACCTGCCGGCCCAGCACCAGTGCGGTGATCACCACGGCGCCGAGGGCCACGCCCCGGACCCGCATGTCGACGTCGTTCTCCAGCAGTGAGACGACGAGCAGGATCTGGGTGGCGACCACGGCGAGGTACGGCAGCCGGCTGGACCGCCCCGTCATGCCGGCCGTCTCCCGGTCGGCGAGCCGCCACACCTGCAGCTGCTGCAGCCGGAAGGCGGCCGACGCGAGCACGCACGGCAGCAACTGGACGACGATCGTGCCGCCGGGACTCAGGTCACCGATCAGGCCGGTGACCAGCGGTGCGGTGAACGCCGTGCCGGTCACGCCCAGCGCCGCGGCGATCCCGGCCGACCGGGTGAACGGCGCCGTCCCGCTGAGGATCAGCTTGAGCAGCCCGAATGTCACGAGCAACATGACCACGGCGGTAGCCGCGGCGCCCCAGCGATCGGCGGCCTGCCGCCCGCTCAGGTCGGTTGCCAGAATGAAGTACCAGAGGAAGACCGCAACGCCGGTGAGCACCGTGGTGGCGTCGAACCAGAGCCGTAGCCGCTGCCGGCCCGCGCCGCCGAGCGGATGCCGCAGCATCGCCCCGACGACGATCGCCATGCCGGTGACGATCAACCCGGTCTGCACCACGCTGATCGTTGTCATGGAGGGGTCGGCGAGCAGCAGGACGGTCTGATAGCCGTCACCTGCCACACAGAAGGCGGATCCGATCACCGCGGCCCACCAGAACCGGCGGCCGGCCGCCGTCATGGCCGGATGGACCGCGGTCCGCCACATGAAGTACATGTTCGCCGCGTCGATGGCGGTCTGGATGACCCAGGAGGCGGTCCGCTCCTCGCCGTGGCGCAGGAACCAGGGCACCAGGAGCACACCGACGGCCACGAGACCCAGGAGTACAGGGTCGGTGGCCACGGATCGCTTCGGCATGGGGGCTCCCGTCGGCGACAGCTCCGGATGGCTTCCGGTCGGAACTTTCCATCGGCCGTCGCCGGTCGGACGTGAGTGATCCGTTCCGGTCAAGGAAACCCTAGGTCAGGAGTAATACCGACCAAACGTGACAGAACGGGGCCTTGATCGGCGGCGCGGTGAAACGGACTTTAGGTGCGATACCTGTACGTTTAGCGACATGACGACAACCCGGCGCAGCGTGCTGTCCCGGTCGTTGCCGGTGCTGTTCGCGCTGTTCCTGGCGCTGTTCTCGCCGCACCGGGCCGTGGTGGCCACTGCACCCGCCCCCAGCCCCGTGACCGTCTCCGCATCGGGGGCCGAGCATGTGGCCCGTACCGCTGAGGCGTCGCCGGCCCGGACCGCCGCCGAACCGGTCGCGGAACCAACCGCCGTGCCCACCGTCCCCGCCGCTCGCGCCACCGCGCTGACCGGCCGGATCGCCGCTGACGCCGCGGGTTCCCGCGCTCCGCCGTTCGCCGCCTGAGACCCCGCCGGCGCTGCCGGGCCGCGCGGGGTCAGGCGTGCCCTGTGTGATTCCTGCGGACGAGCGGACGACCCTGCCATGAACGTTCTCGCCGAGATGCTGCTGAACGAGCCCGCCCCGATGGCCATCTGGGCCGTGTTGATGCTGTTCACCCTGCCCGCGCTCGTTGTTCTGGCGAATCCGGACGGTGTGCGCAACCCACGCATGGCCCTGCTGGAGACGGCGACTTTCGTGCGCCGGCACCGTGAGCGCCGGGAAGTCCGGCGGGCCCGCCGGCAGGCGGAGGTGGCGCAGGCGGTGCGGTACGCCCAGGAGGTCCGGGTCGCGGCGACCCGGGCGGCCGGGGCGGTCGACCGCTGGCAGGAGTTCTGGCAGGCGGCCGCCGATCGGGTGGACGCGACGGGGGCGGCCTGGCGGGAGGCCGGCGCGCGCTGGACGCACAGCCGGGCTGCGGCGCCCTTCGGTACGCCGTGGACACCTCAGGACCCTGCGGAGTACGCGTTCCGCGAGCGTTTCCTGCATGAGGGGGTACGTGCGGCCGTGGCCCGGGGCGAGCTGCCGGCGACCGCGCTGGCGGACGTCCTGGCCGGCTGTGGCGGGTGGGACCCACGGCTGCACCCGGTGGAACAGGAGCTGGTGCTGCAGCGTGCGGCGGCGGCGCATCTGGAGTGGGTGCATCGAGCCGCGGTCGCCGCTGAGCGCGCCGCCTGGCACGACGTGCAGCTGGCTCGCCGTGGCCGGGACAGCCTGCGGCGCGAGGCCGTACTGGCCGAATCGCGAATCTCGTCGCGCACAGTGACTGCTGTCGATGCGGCGCGTGTGGTCAGACTGGCCGATCTTCATCATGGCCGCGCGTAGCCTGCCGAACACCCTCGGGAATGACCGTCACCAACCGTTCAAGGTCGGCTGCGGAAATCGTAGAAAATGAACGTGAGAGCGTTTCCGGGTCCTAATAAAGCGTGATGGCCCGGTCGCTGTTCGCGACCGGGCCGGCCCGTGTCACAGCGCCCCGGTGCCGGGACGCTGTGACACCCTCCGGGTGCACATCGTGAAAGTCGAGCCTCGGATCAGCTCTTCCATCGTTGCGCACCTATCGGTAGGCTCTCACGAAACGATGTCGAATTCGCCGTCCTTGGCAGAGTCCACGAAGGCGGTCCACTCCGCCGATGTGAACATGAGGGCCGGACCTGTTCGGTCCTTGCTGTCACGGACGGCAATTCCCTGATCGAGGAAAGCGACCTCGACACAGTTGTTGCCGCCGCTGCCGTTGCTACGGCTGCCCTTCTTCCAGACAGCACCATCGATCTGGTGCGCGCGCAACTCAAGCACCTCCCTTTCTGAAAAATCTTCGGGAGTGCTAAGCGACGAGCAGACTCTCGATCATCTTTATGGTCGTGCGATGGTCGAGCGCCTTGGCGCTCAATCGCTCGAACTCCTGCCGATACCAGTCAACCATGTCTGGCTGTTCCTCGTACAAGTCTCCCGCAAGGCCTTCCATATAAACAACATCCATATGGGTGGTCTCTCGGAACTCCAATAGGGTGGCCGGGCCGCTGAGGAACAGGTGTTCGCCGGCTGTGAACGGCAGAATTCTCAAGAATACGTTCGGCAATTTCGATGCTTCGATCAAATGCTTGAGTTGCTCGGCCATGACGTCCTCGCCGCCGATTACCCGCCGAACAACGGATTCGTCGATGAATGCGGAGAACTCCAGTGGGCGCTCGCTGCGCAGCCGGCCCTGCCGGGTCAGGCGCAGACTGATCCGCCGGTCGATGTGTTCCTGCGGGTCATCGGGCCGACCGCTTCTCATCAGTGACCGCATGTATGCGGGAGTCTGCAGCAGGCCGGGCACGATCACCGGCTCCCAGGTGCGCACCGCCGAGGCCGCGGCCTCCAGGCCGACGAAGTTGCCCGGGCGCATGATGTCGCGATAGTCCGTCCACCAGGTGCGCTCCCGGGACATCCGGGCCAGTTCGACCAGGGCCTCGCGATAGCTCTGATCCCGCACGTTGTAGAGGGTGAGCAGGTCACGGACGTCCCGCGGGGTGACCGCGACCCGCGCGGTCTCGATGCGGGTGACCTTGGCGGAGTGCCACTCGAAATGACGGGACACGTCCTGTTGAGTGAGGCCGGCTGATTCCCGGCATCGTTTGAGCTCCGCGCCGAGCCGGCGGCGTCGCAGCGTCGGACCCTCGATATCGGACACCTGGACTCCCTATGGTCCTGATGAAGTCGATACTACGACCGCTCCCTCATGCTCCAGTCCGCCTCATTCATGATCGCTTTTGCGTGAGATCAATAAACAGCGAGGACTGAATAAGAAGTCTAGTACTTCTTGTATTGACCTTGGTGTTGGGTACATGATGCTGCGGACATCGAGTTCTGTCTTGTTTCCTACACACATAGGTAAAAGATCATTGGAACTTGCGTCTAAGGGGCGTGGACGGAGTGTTGGCTGACCAGTATTACCTGATCGCACACGAGGACCGGACCGGGCGGTCCCGGCTGCATCCTCGTGCGACCGGCCTGGGGCTGGCTGCCGCATTACTCGCGGAGTTGGTCCTCGAAGGTCGTATCGGCGTCAATGACGGAGACCTGCTCGTACTGGACCGGCGTCCGACCCGCGACGCACTCAACCACGACATCCTCGACCTCCTCAACGCCCAGCCACAGCACCGCGACATCCGGACCTGGCTCGCCTTCCTCTCGCAGGACTCGGCGCTGCGGGTGGCGGAGCGGCTCATGCGGGTCGGCGCGGTCGAGCTGGTGACCAAGCGCAGGATGCTCGGCACCACCCAGACGCTCTACATGCCGAACACCGCCCGGCAACGCAACGCCGCCGCCTGGGCCTCCACCCGGGTCGCGAACATGCTGGTCCGCGGAATGGATCTGAACGTCGCCGACCGGATGCTCGTCGGTCTCGTGGTGGCGACCGGCCTCACCCGTCACGTCATGTACGGATTCGAGGACTACCCGCACATCTACCACGCGCTGCCCAGCATGATCGCCTCCCTTCCCGGCGATCTCCGCGAACTCGTCGAGTGCACGGAGGCGCTGGTCGGATCCGCTCTCGCGGTCGGCCGCCGGTGAGCCCGGGACGCCACCAGCGCCGCCGGGACAACGTCGACCGCTGGGCCGGCACCATGCTGATGGAGCTCAACCGGGAGGCCGCCGCCAAGCGCGGCACCTCCGGGTCGGACATCATCAGCCAGGCGCTGGCCAGCAACCGGCTCGGCGTGCCGTCGGTGGTCTTCTTCGCGGTGGCCGGAGCCGCCCCGCTCACGGTCATCATCGGCGCCGTCACGACGGTCTACGCGGTGGTCGGCAACACCGCGTTGCCGCTGGTCTATCTCGTCGTCGCGGCGATTCTGTCGATCTTCACGGTCGGCTTCGTGGCGATGAGCCGGCACATCGTGAACTCGGGCGCGTTCTACTCGTACATCAGTCATGGTCTCGGGCGGGAACTCGGTGTCGCGGCGGCCTTCGTCGCACTGCCGGCCTACGCGCTGATGCAGATCGGGCTGTTCGGGCTGTTCGGCGTGGTGGCGTCGAGCATCCTCGGCGGGATGGGACTGGTCGTGCCATGGGTGATCTGTGCCCTGGTCGCCTGGGGCCTGATCGCGGTCCTCGGCATGCTGTGGGTGGATCTGAGCGGCAAGGTCCTCGGCGTCCTGCTGATCGCCGAGATCGCCGTCGTCCTGATCTACGACCTGGTGATGGTCGCGAACCCGCGGGACGGCGTGGTCAGCGTGGCCACCCTCGACCCGGCGCAGCTGCTCACGCCCGAGGTCGTCGCGATGATGGTGATCGCGATCGGTGGATTCGCCGGGTTCGAGGCGACGGTGGTGCTCTCCGAGGAGGCCAAGGACCCGAAGCGGACCATCTCCCGCGCCACCCATATCTCGGTGCTGGTCGCCGGACTCATGTGCGCGGTGTCGGCCTGGGCCATGTCGGTCGGCGCGGGTCCGGGACGGATCGTGGCCGACGCCCAGCGTGAGGAGACGAACCTGGTCTTCAGCCTGGTCGGCCCGCACGTTCCGGACGTCATGATCACCATCGGCTATCTGCTCTTCATGACCAGCATCTTCGCTGCGCTGCTGGCGTTCCACGCGGCGGTCTCCCGCTACCAGTTCGCCCTCGGCCGCGAGCGGATGCTGCCCAGCCGGTGGGGCTACACCCACCCGCGCACCGGCGCGCCGGTGGTCGGCTCGGTCACCCAGAGCGTGCTGGCGTTCATCGCGATCCTGGCCTACTGGTTCACCGGAGCGGATCCGCTCGTGGAACTCTTCGGCTATCTCACCGTGGTCGGTGGCCTCGGCGTGCTGATCCTCATGTGGGGTACGTCGGCCGCGGTCATCGCGTTCTTCGTGCAACACCCGCGCCTGGAGAACGTGTTGCGTGGCCGGGTCGCCCCGATCATCGCGTTCTTCCTGCTCAGCATCATCCTGTTCGCGACCGTGGTGGGCCTGGGCGACATCCTCGGACTGGCGCCGGACTCCATCTTCAACTGGGCCTTCGCGGCGGGGTACGCGGTCCTGGCGGTGCTCGGCGCCGGCTGGGCGGCGATCATCCGGTTCACCAAGCCGGACGTGTACGCGGTGATCGGCCGCGGTGTGGAACGCCGGACCGTCTTCGAGTTCCCGGAGCCACCCCGGCCGCACTCACACGCGATGGCCTTCCAGAACCACTATCCGACGACCACCAGCTCAGGTAGGGACTCCCGATGACGTACGCCATCCAGGAACTCGTGATCCGCCATGTCTCGCCGTTCGACACCGAGGAGATCACCGACCTCGTGGCCGAGGCGATGTGGGACGGACCGGTGGCCCGATGGCTGCACCCGGACGCCTCCGAGCGCCGGCGCCTGTCACCCGGCTACTTCGAGATCTTCGTCGAGTACGCCCTGCAGTACGGCGAGGTCTACAGCACCGCGGACGCCGACGACGGCCGGATGTGCGGAGTCGCCCTCTGGTTCCCGCTCACCTCGATGATCCCGCCGCCGCGCGACTACGAGCGCCGCGTCAAGGAGGTCACCGAGTCGGCCTTCGACCGGGTGCAGCAACTCGACGCGGCGCTCGAGGCGGAGCATCCCCTGGAGCCCCATCACTACCTGGCGTTCCTGGCGGTCCGGCCGGGCCGGCAGAACGAGGGGATCGGCAGCGCGCTGCTCGATCGCCATCACTCTCGCCTGGACCGGGCCGGGCTGCCGGCCTACCTGGAGGCGAACGACCCCCGCAACCGTGACCTTTACCTCCGGCACGGATACCGGGTCCGGTCCGTGATCGACCTTCCCGACGGGCCGCCGCTTTGGAGCATGTGGAGGGCGGGCGCCTATGGGGTCTAGCTGAGAAGAGGTCAGGCGGCTGCCGGGAACTCGTAGACCCAGAACGACTGCTGGTCAAGGCATTCGGCACGCATCGCCCCGCCGGACAACCGGCGCAGCATCAGCCGGACCACCCGGCCGAAATTGCGCTCGTCGTCGTTGTAGCGGCAGTAGTCGATGCCGATCATCCCGTTCCGGGCCGCGGCCGTCTGTTGCATGGCCTGGACGAGTTCCGCGAAGGCCCGCGTGTCCCTGGCCTCGGTCCCGACCGCGGCGAATCCGACGTACCAGATGCGTTTCTGGTGATACATCTCCGGCCAGCGGCGCTCGAAGTACTCGGGTGCGATCAGGGGAACCGCGTAGAGGTCATTGGTGAAGGTGGACAGTCCGCAGAGCTTGCCGTCGTCATTGACGCAGAGGTACTTGTCGACCCTGGGGTCGCGCATGACCTCTTCGAACTCTGACCGATACATCAGGTGACGTTGCACGGCGAGGGAGCGGAGGTCGCGGAACGCGCCTTCATACAGTTCCCAGGCTGCCTTGTGCATCTCATCGTCGGTGATCTGGTCGATGATCTTGACAAGCATGGCTGCTCCCCGCTTCATCGTACTCAAGGCGATCGATGATGTTGCGCTTTAGAGTACGAAGATTCTTGACGCCGCGACAATATGCGGTCGCGGAAAAAATGTGCCAATCCTGATTGGAGGTTGCCGTTCGAACCCACTTGCATGCAACTTGCGTAGTTGCAGGTAGAGGGCCGTGTCCTACCCGTTCGAACCCTTGTCGCAGCATTTCGCCTAAGGCTTGGAAACGGTTTGCCTGAAGCGCATGATTCGGTGAGTCAGCCTTTTTGTGGAATACACCGAGTACTAGCCTTCGTGCACTCGGCGCCGTGTGTTCGCCTTTCTGCGAAATGGCAGATGCGCGATGAGGGGACACCCTTCGACGACGCAGCGGGTGGTCGGCGCGGCCGCGCGGGACGGGTCGTCCCGGCGGGAAGCGCATCCCCCTGCTCGCCGGGCGGCCCGTTCATCGATTGACATAGTTTGACGTCCAAACATAGTCTGCCGAGATCAGATGGGGAGCGCTCCCACTCCGCCACCCCTCCCGCGTGTCCTCCCTAGGAGCGTCATGTCGCGACTACTCGGCAGGTTGCTCGCCCTCGCCCTGCTCGCCACCTTCTTCACCGCCGGCCCGGCGAGTGCCCGGGAAGCCGTCCGTACCCCCGCGCAGGCAGTCGCCGCCATGCAGCCGGGCTGGAACCTGGGCAACACCCTCGACGCCACCGGCGCCGACGAGACCTCGTGGGGCAACCCGCGGGTCACCCGCGAACTGCTGGCCGGCATCCGGAACCAGGGCTTCAACAGCATCCGCATCCCGGTCACCTGGGGCCAGCACCAGTCCGCCGACCACACCATCGAGCCGGCCTACCTGGCCCGTGTCCAGGAAGTCGTGGGCTGGGCGCTGGACGAGGGCCTCTACGTGATGATCAACATTCATCACGACTCGTGGCAGTGGATCAACACGATGCCCGCCGACCACGACAACGTGCTGGCCCGCTACAACGCCATCTGGACCCAGGTCGCCGGCGCCTTCCGGGACGCCTCACCCCGCCTGGTGCTGGAGAGCGTCAACGAACCGCAGTTCGCCGGCAGCTCCGGCGACACCGAGAACTACGCCCTGCTCGCCGAGCTGAACGCGTCCTTCCACCGGATCGTGCGCGGAACCGGCGGCGGCAACGCCACCCGGCTGCTCGTCCTGCCGACCCTGCACACCAACGCCGACCAGGGCCGCCTCGACGCCCTCCGCGCCGAGTTCACCGCCCTGAACGACCCCAACCTGGTCGCGACCGTGCACTACTACGGCTACTGGCCGTTCAGTGTCAACGTGGCCGGCGGCTACCGGTTCGACGCGACCGCTCAGGCCGACCTGCTCGGCACCTTCCAGCGGCTGCGAGACTCCCTGATCAGCAAGGGCATCCCGGTCATCCTCGGCGAATACGGCCTGCTCGGCTTCGACCGGCACACCGGCACCATCGAACAGGGCGAAAAGCTCAAGTTCTTCGAACTCTTCGGCCACCAGGCCCGGATCAGCGGAGTCACCACGATGCTGTGGGACAACGGGCAGCACTTCGACCGTACGGCCGGGGTGTGGCGCGACACCGAACTGTTCCGTCAGATCTCCTCCAGCTGGCGCACCCGTTCCGGCACGGCGGCGAGTGACCTGGTCTTCGTCCGGCGCGCCGCACCGGTCACCGCGCAGACCGTCACCCTCCACCCCAACGGCACCGGCTTCACCCACGTCCGGCTCGGCAACACCACACTGCGCCGGGGACCCGACTACCAGATCTCCGGCGATCAGCTCACGCTCACCGCCGAGTTGCTGCAAAGACTTACCGAAGCCGATGGATACGGGGTGAAGGCGTCCCTGACACTGCGGTTCTCGCGGGGCGTACCGTGGCGGCTCGATGTCGTCTCGTACGACGTACCGCAACTCTCCGCGGCCGGCGGGACCACGGCGGCGTTCGCCATCCCGGCCGCGTTCAACGGTGACCGGCTCGCCACGCTAAAGGCCACCTACGCCGACGGCAGCAACGCCGGACCGCACGGCTGGACGCCCTTCAAGGAGTTCGACCGGGCCTTCGCCCCCGACTACGCGGCCGGCACCGTCAAGCTGACGCCGGAGTTCTTCGCCGAGGTCAGCGATGGCGCCCCGGTGACCCTGGAGTTCGTCTTCTGGAGCGGCGCGACCGTCACGTACCACGTCACCCGCAACGGAACCGCCGTCACCGGCGCACCCGCCTGATTGGTCCGGGCGGCGGAACGGGAGGGCCACCGTCCCGCCGCCCGGCCCCAACCCGGCTGGCACTCACCGATGTCTCGGGCCGCTTGAGACAGCGGCAGCGCACAGCTGTGCAGTCAGGCGGCGCCGGCGCGGGGAATCCCGGCGTCGCGAACCCCGAGGACAAAGGGCGGCTGGGCCGCCGTCGACGCTGTCGACGGCGGCCCAGCCGGGTGTCAGTTCGAGAAGGAAAGGGTGGCCAGGGTTGTGGCGGGGGTGTCGAAAAGGACGAATACGGCGTGGGTCCCGGTCAGCTGAGGGATCGGGGCGGTCACCTCGGTCAGGGCGCCGGCCGTCGGCGGGATCGTTAGGGTGGCCACGACCGGGCCGCCGAGCGGGTCGTCCAGGCGGATGACGATGGTGGACGCGACGTCGGCGGAGCCCGCCAGGGCGCGGACACGGGACGCCGCGCCGTCGAAGGCCACGTCGTCGAAGACGGCCCAGGCACCGGGCTCGTCACTGCGCAGAGCCTCCCGGGGGGACTCGGCGATCGCCACGGGGGTCGTTTGCGCGTACCCATCGTTGTCGATCATCCTGAGCCCGGACCGCGGTGACCGGGCCGGAATGCGTTCGCCGTGGACGCGTAGCGTCGCCGTGAGGCGCCAATCGGTGCTTGACGCGCCGACCGCGACCGTGTGCGTGGCGTCCTCGACCACCCAGCGGGAGCGGGTGACGTCCCAGAACGCCAGTTCGGCGGCCGGGAGCAGCAGTTCCACGGTGGCCCGTTCGCCGGGTCCGAGCCGGACATGCCGGTATCCGCGTAGGCGGCGCAACGGCTGCTTCACCCGGGAGCGCTGCTGGCGGGTGTAGAGCTGGACGACCTCGACACCGGGGCGGTCGCCGGTGTTGACCACGTCGACGGTGACGGTGACCTCGCCGCCGGCGTCCACCGAATCCGCGCTGACCCGCAGGTTCTCGTAGGCGAAGCGGGTGTACGACAGACCGTGCCCGAACGGGAAGAGCGGGACGCCACGGTAGTAGAGGTACGTCGCGTCGGACGCGATGATGTCGTAGTCGAGCAGGTCCGGCAGGTCGCCGGCGTCGGTGTACCAGGTCTGGGTGAGCCGTCCGGACGGGTCCACCGGCAGCCCGGTGCGGTCGCTGCCGAACAGCACGTCGGCCAGGGCGGTGCCGTGTTCCTGACCGCCGTGCGCGGACCAGACCACGGCCGGCAGGTTGTCCCTGGCCCAGCCGATCGCGTACGGATAGCTGCTGGTCAGCACGAGCACGGTACGCGGGTTGGCGGCGTGCACGGCGCGGGCCAGCGCGTCCTGGGTGCCGGGCAGGTCGAGGTCGCGGCGGTCCTCGGTCTCGCGGCCGGCCACCAGCGGATGGTTGCCGAGGGCCAGCAGCACCACGTCGGCTCCGGCGGCCAGCCCGGCGGCCGCGGCAACCCCGTCGACCAGCAGGTCCACGGTGAACACGGTCGCGTCGGCGGCGGTCACGGCGGCGGTCCGGACCAGCCCGTCCTCGCCGGCGACCAGGTAGCGACGGCTCTGCACGTGTCGCAGCACCAGACCGTCACCGGCCGGTTCGAAGCGGAACGTCTCGCGGACCTCCCAGCCGTTCGGGCCGGGCCGGTCGTCGACGAGCAGGTGCGAGTCAGGACCGAGACCGTCCGCGCCGACGAACCGGCCGCTCGCCACGCTGCGCAGCGAGACGGTCTCCTCGCCCCAGTCGAGCACGTCGAACAGGGCGGTGTCCGGGACCTCGTCGGACGCGGTCACCCGTACGGGGCCGTCGCCGGTGCTCAGATATCCGGCCGGGCTGCGCAGCGCCATCCGGTCGACGCCCTCGTGGTGGACGACCTCCGCACCCCGTCCGGTGATCGCGTCGAGCAGGGTCCGCCGGTACGGGGGAGTGCCGCTGTACCAGTCGTCGAACGTCGTGGCCGCGAGCGGGCCGATGACCGCGATCCGCCGGGTGGCGGCCGGGTCGAGCGGGAGGATGCCGTCGTTGCCGAGCAGCACGATCGACGCGCGGGCGGCCTCCCGGGCCAGCGCGCGATGCTCCGGGCAGTCGATCACCCCCGGCGGGGTGTCCCGGTACGGGTCGGCCCCGGGGTTGAACTCGCCGAGGCGGATCCGGACCGAAAGGATGTGCCGCACCGCGGCGTCCACGTCGGACTCGGTGATGAGCCCGCGGTCCAGTGCCGTGGTGAACGACGCCTCGGACAGCGGCCCCGGCTCGGTCACGCAGTCGATGCCGGCCCGTAGTGCGGCCGCGAACCCGGCGGGGTGGTCCTCGGTGATCTTCTGGTCGCCGGCCAGGTTCTGCACGGCGTAGGCGTCGCCGACAACCATCACGTCGTCCTCGGCCCAGCCCCGGAGCACCTCGTTGATCAGCGGGCTGAGATGGGTGGCCCGGCCGTTCACCAGGTTGTAGGAGGCCATCACAGCGACCGCGGCCCCGGCGGTGATGGCCGGCCGGAACGCGGGCAGCTCATATTCGTGCAGCACCCGCGGCGGCATGTTGCTGGAGGTGAGACACCGGTCGGTCTCGTTGTTGTAGGCGAGGAAGTGCTTCAGGGTCGGCGCGGTCCGCAACCACCGGGGGTCGTCGCCGCGCAGGCCACCGGAGTACGCCGTGCTCAGCACACCGGTGAGCCACGGGTCCTCGGCGTAGCCCTCCTCGTTGCGGCCCCACCGCGGATCGCGCAGCGGGTTGACCACCGGCGCCCAGACGTTGAGGCCGACGTTGTCCGGGTCCCGGTGATGCATGGCGCGCACCTCGGTGCCGACGGCCGTGCCGACACGTCGCAGCAGGTCCGGGTCCCAGCTGGAGGCGAGACCGACGGCCTGGGGGAAAGCGCTTGCCACGCCGAGCCAGGCTACGCCGTGCAGCGCTTCGGTTCCGGTGCGGAACGACCCGATGCCGAGCCGGGGGACGGCGGCCTGGTGCTGATGCAGGAGGGCGATCTTCTCCGCCAGGTCGAGCCGGCTCAGGAGGTCGGAAACCCGCGCGGCGAGCTTCTGCTGCGGGTCGCGAAAGACGATGCGAGAGGAGGATTCGGTCACAACGTATTCCTTCGGGACAAGCCGGTCGTCGAAGCGCTTCGACAGCGTGGCGGAAGAAGCCTCCGCGAGTGGTTTCGCGAATGTTTCGGTCGGAGTTCCCTGAGGCTCGCACCACAGTTACGGCTTGGTCAAGGCGCTACGGGCATGTTTGGTCATCGATTGTTACCCGCTCTGCGCCTCCAATGTGGTGACCAGTGGTCCGATCCGGACCGCGGCTCACCACGCCGAGGGCCGCCGCGGCGCCCGTGGTGACCTGCTCCCCACACGGGCGGGGTGGCGGTGTGCGTGGTGACTTGCGCCCACGGGCGGACCGTAGGTGACCACGCGGGTTACGGCGTCGGGGGCAGGGTCCCGGTGTCGACGCGGTCCAGGTGGGACACTGCCCCGCCCAGGGCCGCAGCGTGCAGGCCCAGCGACGAGACGGTCAGCCGCGCACCCCCGGCGGCCGGTGCGAGGGTGTTGCGCGCGAGCTCGGCCTCCGCTGCCGGCAGGATCCACTCGGCCAGCGCCGCGTAATGGTCGCCCAGCACGATCACCTCGGGGTTGACCAGGTTCGTCAGCAGGGCCAGTCCTTGCCCGAGGTGACATGCGGTGTCCCGCAGCGCCGCGAGTACGTCCGGCTCCCCGGCCCGGGCCAGGATGGCCACCTGCTCGACCGCGGGTGTCAGGTCGGTCAGTGACTCCGGGTCGAAACCGGGCAGTGCCCGCCGGACCAGTGGCTCGACGCCGGCCAGGTCGGTCAGGGTGGGGGAGCCGGCCGGTCCGAGCGAGAACCGTCCGATCTGGCCGGTGAATCCGCGCGAGCCGTGCAGGAGCCGGCCGTCGGCCACGATCCCGGCCTCGACACCGGCCGCGCCGGTGATGTAGGTGAGATCGAGTTCAGCCGGGTGGCCACCCTGCCGCAGTTCGGCGACGGCGGCCAGGCCGGCGTGGTTGGCGACGGCGACGTCGAGGCCGGGCTGCCGCAGGGAGCCGGAGAGCAGGCCGCGCAGGTCGACGTCGGACCAGCCGAGCGGCGGCGAGAGCCGCACCGTTCCGCTCTGCTCGACGAGTCCCGGCACCGCCACGGTGAGCCCCAGAACCTGCCGGCCCTGTTGACGCACCCGGCTGGCGGCGCGCTGGGCGAGTGCGGTCACCTCGCTGACCGCGCGGCCGGGGCCGGTGGTGGCCGGGCCGCCGTCGAACCGCCGGTGCCAGAGCAGCAGCTGGTCGCCGGCGAAGTCGACGGCGAGCGCGGTGAGCCGGTCGGCCGCGACCTGCAGGCCGATCGCGGCATAGGCGGAGCCGTCGAGGGCCAGGGCGGTGCTGGGCCGTCCGATCCGGTTGCCGCTGAGGCCGGTTTCGCGGAGGAGCCGCTGCTCGATCAGGCTGCCGGTGAGGCTGGAGACGGTGGCCTTGTTGAGGCCGGTGGACGCGGCGATCGAGGCGCGGGAGCTGGGCCCGTTGGCGCGCAGGTGCCGCAGCACCACGGCCAGATTCGTGGCGCGCACGTCGGTGAAGTCGGCCGGTTGTGGGTCGGCCCGGGTGGTCTTCACATCAAGCTCCGTCTCGGCCGGGCGCGTGCTGTCCGCCTGGTCATCTTGCCGCATCAGCGCGGTCCGTCGTCTCCCTTGACCGGTGCCCGCGCCGGTGGGTGCGCTCCCATTCGACGCTTGTCGGGTCGGCACCATGTCAGTTAGCTTGTCTTCGATGTACTTAGTTTAGACGCTAACCAAACTAAACCCATAACGGAAGGGTGGTGCGCCGTGCGGAGAGCAGTGGAAGGCGCGTCGACGAACAGGCGGAGCTTCCTCGGGCTGGTCGGCCTCGGCGCGGCCGCGGTGGCCAGCGGCGGCACGCTCGCGGGTTGCAGCAAGGACCCCAGCTCCAAGGGCTCCGCCACCACCGCCGAGCAGGCCGCCGGCGTGGTTCCCAACTTCAAGGACTCCACCCTGGTTCCGCCGGACGTCAAGGGCGTGCGGCCGATGGCCGACGGCTACCTGAAGTACCCGGCGTCACTTGCCGACGCGGTCTCCGAGAAGGCGATCACCAGCGGCAAGCCGGTCACCGCGACGACACCGTGGTGGGGTCCCGCGCCGCCGGCCGCCAACAAGCTGGTCGAGGCGGTCGGCGCCGACATGGGCGGTGCGATCAACTTCAGCATCCAGGACGGCAACACCTACGGCGACAAGCTCAACACCATGCTCGGTGCGCGGGACGTGCCCGAGCTGACCTGCATCCCGGGCTGGGAGATCGCCAAGCTGGCCCGGTTCAGCGACGGTGTGCACGCCCTGTTCGAGGACCTGACGCCCTACCTGGCCGGCGACAAGGTCAACGCGTACCCGCTGCTCGCCGGCCTCGACACCCGCGCCTGGCAGGACTCGGTGTGGGGCGGCAAGCTGATGGGCGTCCCGTTCCCGACCGACGCGCCCTTCCCGTCGGTGCTGTTCGTCCGCAAGGACGTCACCGAGCAGCGCGGCATCGCGGACCCCACCTCGCTGGACGAGCTGTACCAGTTCGGCAAGAGCCTCACCAACGCCGACAAGGGCGAGTGGGCGTTCGGCGACATCTGGCTCGAGGTGCAGCAGATCTGCGGTGCCGGCGGCTCGGAGAACGGCTGGATGAAGACGGCCGACGGCAAGGTCGTGCACCGCATGGAGACGCCCGAGTACAAGCGGGCCGTCGAGTTCATGGCCCGGCTCTACGCCGAGAAGCTGATCCACCCCGACATCGCCTCCAGCAAGGGCGGCGACACCCAGGCCCTCTTCAAGGGCGGCAAGATGTTCATGTACGGCACGGGCGGCGGCTCCTGGAAGGAGGTGTGGCGTCCGGCCGTACAGATCAACCCGAAGTTCAACATGCAGGCCGTGAAGGTGTTCGGCGCCGACAAGGGCAAGCCGCCGGTGCGCTGGCAGACCCGCTCGGCGATCATCTGGACGTTCATCAAGAAGGGCGTCGGCCAGGACCGGGTGCAGGAACTGCTGCGGGTGCTCAACTACACCGCGGCGCCGTTCGGCACCAAGGAGTGGGAGCTGCAGAACTACGGCGTCGAGGGCACCCACTTCAAGCGGGATGCCAGCGGTACGCCGGTCACCAACGACCTGTGGGTCAAGGAGTTCGCGAACCAGTTCATCTTCCTCGGCGGCCGCCCGCCGGTGGTGGTGGGCGGTCCGGACATCCCCACCTACGCGGCGGACTTCGTGAACTGGGGGAACGACGCGACCCAGTACCTCGAGAAGAACCCCTGGGACGGCATCAAGGTGGAGACGCCGACCCAGATGGCGGCCATCGCGCAGCCGACCGAAGACAAGATCACCGACATCCTGCGTGGGCGTACGCCGGTGGCTGATCTTGAGAAGGTCGTCTCGGAATGGCGGGCCGGCGGCGGCGACGCGGGCCGCGACTTCTACGCCAAGGTCCTGGCTGACAACGGACGATGAGCGCGCCACCGGTCGCCGCCGAACCGCAGGCCGCGGTGAAGAAGGCGAAGAAGAACGTCAAGGCCGTCCCGCGGCAGCAGCTCTCCTTCGGGAAGCGGCTGCGGCGGGACTGGCCGCTGCTGCTCATGTGCCTTCCCGCGATGGCGTTGCTGCTGGTGTTCCACTATGTGCCGTCGCTCGGCAACATCATCGCCTTCCAGGACTACAACCCGTTCGTCGGGGACGACCCGCTGGAGGCGTTCCTCTACAGCGAGTGGATCGGGTTCGGTAATTTCGAGTACCTGTTCGGGACGCCGGCGTTCTGGGACTCGGTGGTCACCACCCTGTCGATCACCGCGTTCCAGCTGGTCTTCTACTTCCCGATCCCGATCCTGCTGGCGATCCTGCTGAACAGCATCATCTCGCCGAGGATCCGCTCGCTGGTGCAGAGCGTCGTGTACCTGCCGCACTTCTTCAGCTGGGTGCTGGTGGTCTCGCTGTTCCAGATGATGCTCGGTGGCGCCGGCCTGCTCGCGCAGACCCTGCGGCAAGCCGGATACACGCCGCCGGAGATCATGACCAACCCGGACACGTTCATGTTCCTGATCACCTCGCAGGCGCTCTGGAAGGACGCCGGCTGGGGCATGATCGTCTTCTTGGCGGCACTGGCGGCCATCGATCCCGCGCTGTACGAGGCGGCCGCCGCCGACGGGGCCGGCCGGTGGCGCCGGATGTGGCACATCACCCTGCCCGGCTTGCGGTCGGTGATCGTGCTGCTGCTGATCCTGCGCCTCGGTGACGCGCTGAACGTCGGCTTCGAGCAGTTCATCCTGCAACGCGAGATGGTCGGCCGAGAGGCGGCCGAGGTGGTCGACACCTACGTGTACTACCAGGGCATCGCGGTGCAGCAGTGGGGTGTCGGCGCGGCCGCCGGGCTGTTCAAGGCCGTGATCGGAATCCTCCTGATCGTTGGCGCCAACAAGCTGGCACACCGGTTCGGCGAGCAAGGGATCTATTCGAAATCATGAGCGCAGACACGGTCGTCCGGCCCCGCCGCAAATCGCTACGCCCGGTGTGGGAGGAGAAACCCACACTGCTCGGCCAGTTCGGCAAGGGCACGATCCTCACCGCGGTGGTGGCGATCGTGCTGGTGCCGCTCTGGGTCGTCGTGGTCACCAGCCTCTCGTCCGAGAAGACGATCAACGACGCCGGCGGGTACGTCTTTCTCCCGCGCGAGTTCGATCCCCGCGCCTACGTGGTGATCTTCTCGGGCGGCCAGGTCACCGACGCGATCCTGGTCAGCACGATCGTCACCCTCGCCGGTACGGCCCTGAGCCTGGTCGTCACGGTGCTCGCCGCGTACGGCCTGTCCCGGCCCGGCACGCTGGGACACCGGTCGATCCTGTTCTATTTCCTGCTGACATTCCTGATCTACCCGGGCATGATCCCCAGCTATCTGGTGGTGACCGGTCTGGGGCTGAAGGACAACCTGCTCTCGCTCATCCTGCCGACCGCGATCAGCGCGTTCAACCTGGTGGTGCTCCGGGCATTCTTCATGAGTATCCCGGGCGAGCTGTACGACAGCGCGCGCATCGACGGCGCCGGTGAGCTGCGCATCCTCACCCGGATCGTGCTGCCGTTGTCGAAGGCGGTGACCGCCGTGGTCGGACTGTTCTACGCGGTCGGCTACTGGAACGCGTTCTTCAACGCGATCCTCTACATCGACCGCAACGATCTCCAGCCGATCCAGCGGGTGCTGCAGCAGTTCATCCTGGCCGGGCAGTCCCCGTCGACGTCGGGTGCGGCGGTCGCCATCCCCGGCCTGGGTTCGTCCGTGCCGCCCAGCCTGGCGATCAAGATGGCCGTCGTGGTGGTGACGATCGTGCCGGCGCTCATCATCTATCCGTTCATCCAGCGCCACTTCACCAAGGGCGTCATCATCGGCGCCGTGAAGGGCTGAGCTGGCTGTGTTTTCTGGCTTCGCTTCGCTCCGCGGCAAAACGCCTTGTAACCGGTGACGAGGCAGGCGATTTCCCGCCCACCCAGCAAACCCCGCTGGGCGTCGGCAAACCGACTGCCTCGTCACCGGCGGCGTTTTGCGGGTCGTAACCTGGCTACGACCTCGCGTCGACTACGTGGTGGGGGCGACCCGCGCTCATGGTGACCGTGTCGGTTCTGCCGGATGGGAGTCCGAGGCGGAGCGTGCGGTCGGTGGGTGAGGTCAAGGTTGCACTGAGTTGGGTGGGGGACCAGGTCAGGTCTACGGTCACCGGGCCTCGGGCGATCAGGCCGTGGACTGAACCCGTGGGCCAGGCTTTGGGGAGGGCGGGGAGCAGGTCGATTTTGGCCACGCCGTCGGCGCCGACGTCCCGGCTGCGCAGCAGCATCGCCACGACCAGGGCCGGCAGGGCGCCGGCCAGGTCCACGTTGAACATGTGATCCCGATTGTGGGTGGGCACCAGGCTGGGCCGCCAGTACGCCTCGGAGATCCTCGTCAGGGCCGCGTACGCCTCCTCGGCCAGCCCGAGGTGCGCGGCGGCCACACCGAGGAGCGCGAGACCGTACCCCATCTCGTCGGAGGCCTCGCTCAGCCACCAGCGCAGGCGGGCCCGCACCGCCCGTACCGCCGCGGTGTGCAGTGCCTGGTCCTCGTCGAACGCCGGATCCCCGCCGTAGTAGAACGGGTAAAGGTGGCTGCAGTGACGGTGCTCGTGGTTGTCCGGGAACCGTGGGTCGACCCATTCGGCCAGCTCACCGGCGTCGTTGACGCGCATCTGGGGCAGCGCCGCGAGCAGCTGCCGCCAGCGGAGCGCGTCGGGATCGTCCAGGCCCAGGACCTCGGTGGCGGTCAGCAGGCCACGCAGCAGGGCGGCCACCGCCTGCACGTCCAGGGTGGCGTCGACCGAGGCCTGCGCGCCCGAGCCGCCGGGATCGTTCTCGGGGGAGTACGACGGGCTGAACCGCGCCCGTCCGCCGGAGATCGTTGCGAAATGCAGGTGGAACTCGGCGGCCTCGCGCAGGAACGGCAGCGCGCGCTCCCGCAGGAACACGAGGTCACCGGTGTGCTGCCAGTGCTCCAGGTAGAGCCGGGCCAGCCAGGCGGCGCCGGCGGTCCAGAAGGTCAGGCACCAGATCGGGCCGAAGTGGTTCTGCCGGCCGTGCGTGCCGAGGTGGGCGGGCGCGAACAGGCCGGGCAGCCCGTAGAGGCGCCGGGCGTTCTCCCGGAAGTCGTCGCGCAGCTCGTCGAGCAGGTCGAACAGCGGGGGCATCAGTTCCGGCGTGCCGGTCGGGTGAACGGCGAGCAGTGCGGCCTGCAGGTTGCCGTCGATGGTCCAGCCGCTGCGCCACGGCGGCGACCAGGTGCCGCTCCACACGCCCTGCAGGGTCGGCGGCCGGGTGCCGGTGCTGCTGATGATCGCGTACCGGCCGGCGTCGAAGAGCTGCTGCGCACGATGCCCGCCGAGGTCGAGTTCCACCCGGCCGAACAGGTCGCGATGGACGGCGGTGTGCTCCTCGAGGAGGTCGCCGAAGCCGCCTTCCGGCAGTTCGGCGAGGGCGTCGGCCGGCGTTCGTGTTCCGGTCACGGTCCGGGCGACGATCAAGATCCCCTCTTCGGTACGCCGTACGCGTACCGCCAAGGTCCAGCCGTCGAGGGCTCCCGCCCAGTGTGGTCCGCCGAATCGCCCGGTGAGGACGAGATCGTCACCGGACCGGTCGAGCGTGTACTCGATCGGCTGCTCGGGCTCGCCGTCGATCGGTGCGGCGGTCACCGTCCCGCCGGTACCGGTGACCAGCACGACGAGCACGTCCGCGGCCCGGGACACGAACGCGTCCACGGTCACCCCGGCCCACTCCTGCCGTACCACTCCGGTGGTGAAGTCGGTGCCGCGGAGATAGCCGTCCCCCGTGCGGTCCGGCGTGAACGTCAGCGTCCCGGCTCCGATCAGCGGGTCGATCCAGCGTGTCTCGGCGTACCCGGGATGTTCCCGTACGGCCAGGTCGCAGACCTCGCGAGCCGCGTCACGGAACCGGTCAGCGGCGAGAAGTTCGCGCAGGCGGGGAAGCGCGGGGGCGGTGTGCGGCGCCGGGAGCGGCTCGGTGACCGGCTGAAAAAGGTCCTCGTGGGCGAGGGTGAATCGCAGCGCTGCCGGCGAGCCGTAGCAGAGCACGCCCTGCCGCCCGTTACCGCTGATCAGCGCGCGTTCCCAGTCCTCGGTGGCCACGGCGTCACGGAACGACGGATTGACGTTGTTCTGCACGGCTCATATTTTGTTTAGAGTTCAAACTAATAGCAAGGGTGGGTTTGCGGATGCTCTTCTTCGGCGGCGACTACAACCCGGAGCAGTGGCCGGAGGAGGTCTGGGCGGAGGACGTCGCGCTGATGCGGCGGGCCGGGGTCAACATCGCCACGGTCGGCGTCTTCTCCTGGTCGAACCTCGAGCCGGAGCGGGGCCGCTACGAGTTCGGCTGGCTCGACCGGGTGCTGGACCTGCTGCACGCGGGCGGCATCAAGGTCGCACTGGCCACCCCGACCGCCTCGCCGCCGCCCTGGTTCAGTCTCGCCCACCCCGAGGCGCTGCCGGTCAACGCCGACGGCGTCCGGCTCACCCACGGCAGCCGGGACACCTACTGCGTGTCGTCGCCGGCCTACCGTGCGGCCGCCCGGGAGATCGCCGGCCGGCTCGCCGAGCGGTACGCCCACCACCCGGCGCTGGCGATGTGGCATGTGCACAACGAGTACGGCACCGACTGCCGCTGCGATGTCACCGCGGCCGCGTTCCGGACCTGGCTGCGTAAGAAACACGGCGACCTCGACGCCCTCAACGAGGCGTGGACCACGGCATTCTGGAGCCAGCGCTACTCCGCCTGGGAACAGATCATGCCGCCGCGCACCACCCAGTACCTGTCCAACCCGGCCCACGCGCTCGACTTCCGCCGTTTCCTCTCCGACGAACTGCTCGGCGGCTTCGTCGAGCAGCGTGATCTGCTGCGCGCCGCCAACCCGGAGGTGCCGGTCACCACCAACTTCGTACAGGGCGGCTGGGTCAGCGTGGACCATGCCCGCTGGGCCGAGGAGGTCGACATCGTCGCGGTCGACCACTACCCCGACGACGCCGGGCCGGGCGCCGAGGAGGAGACGGCGTTCGCCGCCGACCTGGCGCGTGGCTGGGGCGGCGGATCGTGGCTGCTCATGGAGACGGGACCCAACCTGATCTACACGCGCGGCCGGATGCACGCCAAGGAACCGGGACGGCTGACCGCGCACAGCCTGAGCTATGTGGCCCGGGGGTCGAGCGGGGCGATGTACTTCCAGTGGCGGCAGCCGCGCGGCGGGGCCGAACTGTTCCACTCGGCGCTGGTGCCGCACGCCGGGCCGGACACTCCGGTGTTCCGCGAGGCGGTGGCGCTGGGGCGTACCCTCCGGAATCTCTCCGAAGTGGCCACGGCCGACCCGCCCGCCGCGAGCGTCGCGGTGACCTGGGACGCGCCCTCCTGGTGGGCGCTGCAGGCGCCCGGACTGCCGTCGAAGGACATCGACTACCTCGGCGCGGTACGCCAGGCGCACCGCGCGCTGTTCCGGGCCAAGCTGCAGACCGACTTCGTCTTCCCCGGTGTCGCCACCGGGTTCGGCGACTACGCGATGATCGTCGTGCCGCATCTATACCTGGTGTCCGACGAGGCGGCCGCCGCCTTCCGTGACTACGTGGCGGCCGGCGGGCACCTGGTGGTGACCTATCTGAGCGGGATCGCCGAACCCGACACCCGGATCCGGCTCGGCGGTTATCCCGGTGCCTTCCGCGAGATCCTGGGGGTACGGGTGGTCGAGTGGCACCCGCAGCCCTCCGGCACCACGATCACCCTTGACGACGGCCTGACCGCGGACCGCTGGATCGAACGGGTCGAGACCGCCGGCGCCGAGACGATCAGCCTCTATGCCGGCGGGCCGCTGGCCGGAGCCCCCGCGGTTACCCGGAACCGGTACGGCTCGGGCAGCGCCTGGTACGTGTCGACCGGCCTGACCGACGACTCCCTCCAGACCCTGCTGAGCCGGGTCGCGCGGGAGGCCGGGGCCGAGCCGGTGCTGACCGGGCTGCCACCGGAGGTCGAGGCGGTACGCCGTGGTGATCTGCTCTTCCTCTTCAACCACGGCAGTGTGCCGGCCGATGTCGGTGACGTCGTGGTGCCGGCCGGCGGGGTACGGATCCGGTCAGCCGTGGAAGGCCCGGCGGTAGGCCGAGGGTGACGTGCGCATGACCTGTCCGAAGTGGTGCCGGTAGGTGACCGTGCTCTCGAAGCCGACCGCGGCGGCCACCTCCTCGATCGGTGTGCCGGACGCCTCCAGCAGGGCGAGGCTGGCCTGCACCCGCTGGTTGATCAGCCAGCGGATCGGGGTGGTCCCGGTGGCCCGCGCGAAGTGCCGCAGATAGGTGCGCTCGGACATGTGCGCACGCCGGGCCAGCACCTCGGCGGTGATCGGCTCGGTCAGGTTGCCGAGCGCCCACTCCATGCTGCGGGACAACCGGTCGTCGTCCGGTTCGCCGGGCATCGGCGCCTCGATGAACTGGGCCTGACCGCCGTCCCGGTGCGGCTGCACCACCAAGCGACGGGCCACCATGTTCGCCACCTTCGGGCCGTGATCGCAACGGATCACGTGCAGGCACAGGTCGAGGCCCGCCGCACTGCCCGCGCTGGTCAGCACGTCGCCGTGGTCGATGTAGAGCACGTCGGCGTCGACGAGGACGTCCGGGTGGCGGTGGCGCAGGGTCTCCGCGTACCGCCAATGGGTGGTGGCCCGCCGGCCGTCCAGCAGGCCGGCCCCGGCCAGCGCGAACGCCCCCGAGCAGATGGACATGATCCGTGCACCGCGGCGGTGGGCGTGCCGCAGGGCGGCCACCAGCTCGGGCGACGGGCCGACACGGACGTCCGGCACTCCGGGAACGATCAGCGTGTCCGCGGCCGCGAAGGTGTCCAGGCCGTGCTCGGTGTGCATCGCGGCGCCACCGACCAGGCGGACCGGCCCGCGTGTCTCGGCGCAGATCGTCAGCTCGTACCAGGGGAAGTCGAACTCGGGGCGGGGCAGCCCGAACACCTCGGTGACGATGCCGGTCTCGAAGACGGACATCCCCTGATAGGCGAGAACAGCCACGCGGCGCATGGCGGGATCTTAGCGGTAGGTGGCGCCGCCGCCACTGGGCCGGCGCCCTCGCGGGCGGCACGATCTATTCCATGACCAGCGCGATCGAATACTTCAGCAACCGCCTCCGCTTCGAGACCGACGTCAGCGACGTCCACCACGATCTCGAGGCGGGTACGCCCGGCGTGGTGGTCGTCGACACCCGCAGTACCGAGTCGTGGGACCAGGGCCGCATCCCGGAGGCGATCCACCTGCCCACCCGGGAGATCGCCGCCCGCGCCGCCGACCTGGTCCCGGCCGGCAGCGAGGTGGTCACCTACTGCTGGAGCCCCGGCTGCAACGGGGCCACCAAGGCCGCACTGGAGTTCGCCCGGCTCGGATACCGGGTCAAGGAGATGATCGGCGGATACGAGTACTGGGTGCGCGAGGGCTTCCCGGTCGACACCGCCGAGGGACGGATCGCCCGGCCCGCCGACCAGCTCACCGCCCCGGCCGGGGTGGCCTGCGGCTGCTGAGTCAGGCCACCTCGTCCGCTGCCACCCGGGCCCGGCGACCGACCGTCACTGTCTCCACCACGTTGATTGCCACCAGCACCAGGACCAGCAAGGACAGTGCCACCACCGCGGGTAGCAGCACAGCCAGCGGCAGAAGCGCCAGCGAAGCCAGAGCGGCCGCACCCCGGCCGTACGCCGGGGTGCGGAACATCCGCCAGCGGGTGTAGACGAAAGTGCCCAGGTAGAGGGCCGTGCCGCCGAAGAGCAGGGCGGCCGCGTCCATGTGCAGGTGGCCGCCCGGGTGCGCGACCACCTCCGCCAGGCCCACGGCGACGGCGATCACGGCGGCGATCAGGAACAGATGGCCGTACGCCAGGACGGTGCGGATCACGTCGGTCTGCACCGTCGCGGTGGCCAGCGCATGACGGATGCCGTCCGCCGCATACGAGAAGTAGACCCACCAGAGGCCGCAGACCAGCGCGAACGCGGCCGCCACGGCGAGCAGGCGGGCCGCGGTCAGCGACTCGCCCGCGGCCACCCCACCGACCGCCACCACCGACTCGCCGAGCGCGATGATCTGGAACAGGCCGAACCGCTCGGGCAGATGATGTGTGTCGAACTTGATCAGGGCCAGCCGGCGGCGGACCAGACGCGGGACGAGCAGGTCGATCGCCGCGGCCGCCGCCCACAGCCCGATCCGCGCCCAGCCGTCGAGCAGGCCGCCGGCCAGCATCATCGGTCCGGTGACGACGACCGAGACGCTGAACGTGTTGACCGGGATGTTGCGCCAGCCGCGGAAGACCAGCGCCGCCAGGATCAGCCGTGCCGCCCAGTACGCCGCGCCGAGCAGGACACCGCGATCCTCATAGGCGTAGGGCACGGCGAGCGCCATGAACAGGCTCGCCAGCCCGACCCCGAAGACACCCAGCCGATCGACCGGGTTGTCCACGTCGTGGGTGTTGCCGTGGATCGACGTGCCGACCCACGCCCAGTAGATCGGCACGAAGACGATCAGCGCCCGGCCGACACCACCCCATGAGTGGTCGTCGTGCAGCAGGTGCGACACCTGCGTGACGGCGAAGACGAAGACCAGGTCGAAGAAGAGCTCAGCCCAGGTGACCCGTTTTTCCACGGGACACAACCTAGCGCAACAGTGTGTCCAGATAGGGGTTACCGAACGTCCCCTGTGGATCAAAACGATCGACAAGTGCGACGAAGTCGTCGAAGCGTTCGTAGGACTCGCGCAGCCCGGCCGGAGCCGTCGTGAAGATCTTGCCCCAGTGCGGGCGGGCGTCGAGCGGTGCGAGCGCCTTCTCCAGGTCGGCGACCACCGGCAGGACGGCCTCGGTGTCGGCGATCCAGGTGAAGTGCAGGGCCAGGCTGTCCCGGCCGTGGTTCGGGCTCAGCCACAGGTCGTCGGCGGCGATCGTACGGATCTCGCAGACCTGAAGAACCGCCGCGACCCGCTCCCGGAGCCCGGCCACCGCCCCGATCGCGGACAGTGCCTCGCTGCGGGGCACGTGCCACTCCGACTGCAGTTCCTCGCCGCTGCTCGGGGTGAACTCCATCCGGAAGTGCGGCAGCCGCTCGTGCCAGGGGCCGGGCACGCCACCCTGCTCGGTGCAGTTGACGGTGGGCATGCCGGGCACCGGGTGCCGCGGGCCGTCGGCCGGGCGGGCGCCGAAGAGGTCGCCGGAGAGCTCCTCCGCGCGTTTGAGCCACACCTGGTCGATGCCGGCGCCGGTCCAGCGGGTGAAGAGGCTGACGCTGTAGCCGGCCGACAGGATCTCCTCGAGATGCCCGGGCAGGGACGCCTCGGGCAGGTTCTCGTAGACGTACTGCCGCAGCTCGAAGGCGGGGACGACATCAAGGGTCAGCGCCGTGACGACGCCGAGTGCTCCGAGGCCGACGACCGCTCCGGCGAAACTCGGGTCGGACCGGTCGAGGACCGTCACCGAGCCGTCGGCACGGAGGATCTCCAGGCCGGAGACCGCGGTGGCCAGGTTGCCGTGTCGCACACCGGAGCCGTGGGTGGCGGTGGCGACCGCCCCGGCCACCGAGATGTGCGGCAGTGACGCCATGTTGTGCACGGCCAGGCCCTCGGCGGCGAGGTGGGCGGCGAGCTCGCCGTACCGGATGCCGCCGTCGACCCGGACCGAGGTGCGGTCGGCGCTGATCTCGACGGTGCGTGGCAGAGCGGCCAGGGACACCAGGTCACCGTCGGTGTCGGCGAGCCGGTTGAACGAGTGCCCGCTACCGAGGACCCGCACGCGTTCCGAACCGGAGACCACCTCACGCAGCTCGTCGAGGGTGCGCGGCCGGTGCAGCCGTCGCGCGCCGAATTCGATGTTCCCGGCCCAGTTGGTCAGACGTTCCCGCATCACCCCACCCTAATCCGGCTCCCGATCTTCGAGGTATTGCCTGTTCACGGGTGCGGCATCAGCGGAGCGGGTTAGGGTCGGTCGACCCGTGGTGAGAGCGAGGGGGATACGGGATGGCGTCGATCTTGGTAGCGGAGGACGACACCGACATCGCGCAACTTCTCGCCACCGTGCTGAGCAATGCGGGGCATACCGTTCACACCGCGCCGACCGGCCCGGCCGCCCTCGACATGATCGGTGAGACCGGCCCGGACCTGGTCATCCTGGACCATCACATGCCGGGCATGAGCGGTCTGGACGTGGCCGGGCGGCTGCGCGGCGACACGGCCACCGCCTCGATCCCGTTGATCATGCTGTCCGCTGCGGCACCGGCCGCCGCCCGCGGGCTCTGCGATGTGACCATCTCCAAGCCGGTGCGCCCGAAGCACGTGGTGGAGGCGGCAAACGAACTGCTCGCCGCGCGCCGCAACGGGGAGACGCCGGAGCAGCACGACGCCGCTCATCAGCTCGTCGACGTCGAGCGGCTGCTCGCGGTCTCCGACTTCCTGACCCGGCCGGCGCACGCCGACGCCCTGGACGCGTTCGCCGAGCGGCTCACCGAGCTGACGGGGGTGCCGGCCGCCGCCATCACCCTGGTCCTCAACGACAGTGTGGTGGTGGCCGGATCGCACGGCATGCCGCGCTGGGTCCGCGAGGCCGGGGGTGTGCCGGCCGAGTGGTCGCCGGACACCATCGTGGTGGCCGAGGACGTGCCGGTGCTGATCAGCGACAGTGCCGCCGACGAGGAGTACGCCACGTCTCCGCTCTTCTCGGTGAGTGGGGTGCGGTCCTATGCGAGCGTGCCGTTGCACTCGCCCCAGGGGCACGTGGTGGGAACCCTGTGCGTGATGGACGAGACGCCGGGCACCTGTACCGAGGACACCGTGCAGATCCTGCATTCCCAGCGTGCGCAGGCGTTGCTCCTGCTGGCTCGCGCCGGGTGATCCCTAGTTTTATGAGGATTTCTCCGGTGTTACCGAAAGTTATTTCAGGCGTCACAATTCCTGTGTGATCACTGTGTCACCTTCTGTGGTGATATGCAGTCTTAAGTGCGACTAACCGCCCCGTCTCACGTTTGGCGTGATCCAAATCGAGATGCTGTGCACGTTCTCTCGTAACGAAACCTGCGTCACAATCAGTCACGCCCATGGCGTTGGTGCGGGCAGTATGCAGCCCGGCGGAATCGCGAACGAGAGGAACAGCGCGAGATGGCGCAGATCCATCATTTCGAGTACGGGGCGCTGACCCCAACAGTCAGCTACATCCTCTCCGTACTCGGATCACTACTCGGTCTCACCAGCGCTGTCCGGCTCCGGTCTGCCAAGACCAGCGGCGAGCGGTTCTGGTGGCTGGCCCTTGCCGCGGTCGCCATCGGCGCGACGGGCATCTGGAGCATGCACTTCGTGGCCATGATGGGCTTCGACGTGGACGGCACGCCGATCCGTTACGACATCCCCCTCACCGTCGCGAGTGCCGTCATCGCGCTGGTCTCGGTCGGTGTCGGCCTGGCCATCGCGCTGCTCGGGCAGACCGCTTCCAAGATCCGGATCCTGATCGGTGGCGTCCTGGCCGGACTCGGCGTCGCGGCCATGCACTACACCGGAATGGCCGCCATGCAGCTGCGTGGCGAGATCCACTACTCCGGTCGTGAGGTGATCGCATCGATCGCGATCGCCGTGGTCGCGGCGACCGTCGCGCTCTGGCTCACCCTGGTCGTCACCAAGCCGATCGCCATCTTCATCTCCGCTCTGGTGATGGGCATCGCGGTCAACGGCATGCACTTCACGGGCATGCTCGCCATGTCGGTGGTGCCGCAGAGCGAGTTCGGCTCGGTCGAGGGCGCTACCGCGGCCGGCCTGCTGGTACCGGTCGGTGCCGCGGTGGTCTTCGCCATCATCGGCATGGGGTACGCCCTCGTCTCGGCCCCCACCGAGGAGGACCGGGCGGCCGCCGAGTACCTGCGGGCGCGCATCGACACCCGGCACGCCCAGGAACGAGCCCAGGCCCAGGCGGCGTCGCAGGTTCCGTTCGGCGGTCAGCCTGCCGGTCAGCAGCCGCAGCAGCAGCCGGGTGGTCGTGCCGGGCGCACCACTCTCGGTGACGGTTCCTGGACGTACCGCGACCGCGGTCGTCAGTGAACCATTCTGGACTTGGCACGGGCCGCCTGGCTCGTCACCGATCAGCGGATCGGCCCGATGCCGAGTCGAAAAGGGTTCATCAGATCCGGCCCCGGGCCGATGGCGCCCTAACGACTGTCCGTTCTTAATCAGCCGAACCGTCAGCTGATCGATCCGCTAGTTCCCGCCCTGTGTGGCTAGGTTTGCAGGGCGGGACGGGAAACGTGAAACGTGCGGAGAGCTGGGGGAACAGGCGTGGCGGTAGGGATTCTCGGTACCGGGTCGTACCTCCCGGAGCGGGTCGTGACCAATGTGGACCTGCTCGCGCTGGTGCCCGACGCGGATCCCGAGTGGGTGTCCCGGAAGACCCTGATCGAGGCGCGCAGGTTCGCCGCCCCCGATCAGGCGGCCTCCGATCTGGCGGTTCGCGCGGCGCACTCGGCGCTGGAGCGGGCCGGGGTGACGGCGGCCGAAATTGACTACATCATCGTCTCCACGTCCACCGGGGACTCACCGCAGCCGCCGACCTCGAATCTGGTCCAGTACGCGATCGGGGCCACCCGGGCCGCCTGCTTCGACGTCAACGCGGTCTGCGCCGGCTTCGTCTACGCCCTCGGGGTGGCGAACGGTCTGGTCCGGACGAGCCCCGACGCGCTGGTGCTGGTGATCGCCGCGGACATCTACTCGCGGATCCTGGACTTCGGTGACCGGCGTACCGCCGTGCTCTTCGGTGACGGCGCCGGTGCCGCGGTGGTCGGCCGGGTGCCCGAGGGTTACGGCATCATCGACCTGGATCTGGCCTCGCGCGGCGACGCCAACGACCTGATCCACGTCAAGGCGGGCGGCAGCCGCCTGCCGGCCTCCGCGGAGACGGTCGCCGCCGGTGATCATTACTTCCGGATGAACGGCCGCGGGGTCCGCGACTTCGTGGCGACCTCGGTGCCGCCGGCGCTCGACGCCCTCCTGCGGCGCAACGATTTCAAGGCCGAGGACGTCGACCACTTCGTGCCGCATCAGGCCAACGGCATCATGCTGCAGGAACTGGTGAACGCGGCCGGCTTCCAGAACGCGCACACCCACCTGACGCTGCCCTGGTACGGCAACGTGGGCAGCGCGTCCCTGCCGGTCACCCTGGACGAGGCCAACCGTGACGGCTCGCTGCGCGACGGCGAACTCGTGCTGCTGGCCGGCTTCGGCGGTGGCATGTCGATGGGTGCGGCTCTGGTGCGCTGGGGGCACTGACGTTCGTTTGCGAAAAGACCGGCCCGATTTTTCATGACGGGCCGGTCTTTTTCGTTATTTGGGCTCGACCAGCCAGGCCCATGCCCGCTGCAGGCCGGTGGCCCGGTTCTCGGCCAGTCCGGCCGGTGCGTCGGCGGCCGGCGTGGCCAGCCGTCCGGCCGGCTCGGCGACGATCACGCCGTGCTCGAACAGGCCGTCGACCTGGTCGCCGCCGGCGAACCGGTGCCCGTCCGCGGTCTTGATCAGCAGGCCGTGGAAGATGTTGGCCTGTTCGTCGGCGAGCACATGGTCCACCGTGCCCACCGGGTCGCCGGAGCGGTCGTAGACGTCGGTGCCGTCCTTCAGAACGAGGTACGACACCGGCGCGCCAAGGTCCTCTGGTGCGGTGTGCTGTGTCATGTGTTCGCTTTACCCGCCTCCGCGACGATTCAGCCGACCCCGGCAACATCATCTTTTCGGTCGAGTTGTTCTAAACATTTTGTCCGTATTATCTTTTTCATGCCGAAACGCCGCCGTAAGCGCCCGCCTTTGCGTTGAATCCGCATATTGTCCGTTTCGTCAGGCCGGCTGATGAAGCGGGCGGACTCAGGTACTGGAGGATTTCTGATGCGGAAGACACAGCGACTCGGGGCGATCGTCGCCCTGTCCACGGCGGCTGTCGGCATGGCGGCGACGGTCGCCGCGGCCCCGGCCGGCGCGGCGCCTCGCGGCCCCCAGCCGGTGTCGAGCTGGCTCCAGTCGGTGCGGGCCAACACCGGGAGCTGGGTGACCATTCACTGGCGCACCGACCGGCCGATCTGCGACGCCGAGGTCCGGGTTCGTGGCGAGCGGGTGCGAGTCGACTACACCGGCTTCAAGCGGTCGGCGTCGTTCTCCCGCGGTGACAAGCTGTGGCCGGGACGCAACGACTTCACCAAGATCCGTGTCACGCCGCAGATGCGGCGGCCGGGTGTGGCCAAGCTGTGGGCGACCATCTCGTACGACCAGTGCGGCTTCAGGTCGCGCACCCAGACGCGCACGGCGGTGCTCTCGCTGCCCGTGCTGCGGAACACCGGCCCGGGTGGCCACGGCGGTCCGGGCGGTCCCGGGCACGGCTACCCGGGCGGCCCGAACCACGACGGTCCCGGCGGTCCGGGGCACGGCGGTCCGGGGCAGGGCCCGAAGGATCCGCAGGGACCCTACGGGCCGGGGCAGGGCGGCCCTGGTCAGCACACCCCCGGTGGTGGCCAGGGCACGTCCGCCGGCACCCAGCAGCAGACCGGCACCCAGCAGCCGGGCACCGGCACTCAGCAGCAGGCCGGTGCTCAGCAGCCGGGCACCGGCAGCCAGCAGCAGACCGGTACTCAGCAGCCGGGCACTGGCACTCAGCAGCAGGCCGGTGCTCAGCAGCCGGGCACCGGCAGCCAGCAGCAGACCGGTACTCAGCAGCCGGGCACTGGCACTCAGCAGCAGGCCGGTGCTCAGCAGCCGGGCACCGGCAGCCAGCAGCAGACCGGTACTCAGCAGCCGGGCACCGGTGCTCAGCAGCCGGGCACCGGCGCTCAGCAGCAGGCCGGTACTCAGCAGCCGGGCACTGGCACTCAGCAGCAGGCCGGTGCTCAGCAGCCGGGCACCGGCACCCAGCAGGCCGGCGGCCAGCAGGGCACCGGCAGCCAGCAGCAGGCCGGCGGTCAGCGGGACAACGGCGGTCAGCGGGACAACGGCGGCCAGCGGGACAACGGCGGGCGACAGAACAATGGCCCGCGTAACGGCGGCGAGAACGGCCCGCGCAATTGATCATGATTCGATGAGCGCCGGATCGGCTCGCGAATAACGGACGCCCGGCCGCTGGATTCAGCGGCCGGGCGTTTCGTATGGGAATTGTTATTTCAACGGTTTGCCATGATCAGTCCGGCGGGGTTCCGGCATACCATGTCGAGGGCCCGGGCGACGAGTGCCGGGTCGTACGTGGTGGCGTGGAACGTGGCCTCGAGGTGCAGCACCCCGTTCATCTCGCTGGTCGTCAGCGTGATGCCCTCCGGACCGTTGAGCGTCGGCACGCTCTGGTTGACCCGCCCGGCCGGCTCGACCGCCCACGGCAGGTCGCCGAGCATGTCGTGGCGGCCCTGATTGCTGAAGGTCAGCCGGGGCCGCGGCTCGATCGCCACCGCGGTGGGGTACGGGTCGGGCATCCCGGGAGCGCCGCTGAGCAGGATCTTGCCCTCGCGGAGCAGCATCATGGTCAGGATCCGGCCGGTGGCCAGTTCCGCCTTGAGCGTTCGGTGGATGGCCATCGGGTCGGTGAGACTCGGCGGCGACAGGAACGGACCCATGCAGAAGTTGCTGTCGATGCTGACGCCGGCGTCCAGGTAACGGCGGGCGTCGGCGAGGAACGTGCCACCGCGCAGGTCGGGCCGGAACCCGAGTTCGATCAGGGCCGAGGTGAACGCCGCGAAGGTGATCGCCGAGGTGGTGACGCCGGGCGCGTACTGGTCCCGCCAGGTCCGCATCTGGCCGAGCACCTGACCGGACCGGGCCGTGACCACGGTGAGGTTCGCCTGCCACGGCCGGACCGGAGCCTCCTCGTCGTGCGGCGGGCGGGCGAAGCTCAGCCCCTCCTTCCATCGACCGGGCTGCAGGCCGAACTGCTTCCACCACGCCTTCGGCAACGCGGTGCGGTGCCGCTTCGACGGGGCGATCCGGGCCGCGCGACCCTCGTACGCCGCTTGGATCAGTTCGTGGACCAGGGTGTTCACCGGGCCGGCGTCGCCGTAGGCGTGCGACACCTTCAGCGCGAGGTACCCGCCGCCGACAAGGATCCGCACCGGGTGGTGGGCGCGCGGCTCGGACTGCAGGTGCCGGGTCATGGTGTCGAAGTCGACCGGTCCGTGACCGATGTCGGTAACCGCTTCCTGCACGTAGGCAGCGAACGACACGGCGTCCATGTGCTGCCAGCGGGCGCCGGAACGGTCCAGCCGGGACACCGCCCGGTGCGTGGGGTCGGCGGCGTGCAGGCCGATCAGCGCGTTGCGGACCCGTGCCGCGTCGACCCCGGTCAGCGGGCCGACGGTACGGATGTACTCCAGCGGCAGCCAGGCACGCTCGTGCAGGGTCAGGCTGGTGGTGGACATGACGTTTACTCCCTCTGATACCGCGGACATGTCGGGGACCGGTGCGAAGACGACCTTCAGCACGATCGGGGCGACCAGCACCATCTCGATCGCCATCACCACGGCCACCGCGGTGACCAGCTCGTTCAGATCGCCGGTGGAGCCGGCCCACCAGGCGGCCAGCAACTCGGTCACGCCCGCGAAGACCGAGAAGATCCCCGCGCCGCGCAGCCTGTTCTGCACCCGGGAGATGGCCAGGAAGAAGTGGTGGAAGACGAAGGGCACGTAGGTGAGCGACAGGACGGCCAGCGCCTGACCGGCGGTCACCCGGTACGCCGTACCGAAGAGGCCCATGATCTGTTCGCTCAGGAACAGCACCACGAGCGAGGCCGGGAAGCCGCCACCGAGACAGATCAGCAGGCCGACCCGGACCTTGCCGCGCAGTGCGCTCCGGTCGCCGGCGGTCACCGCGAACAGGGTCAGCGCCACGTTGCCGGGCACCATGGCCATGAACGACAGCACCATGAACGCGGTGTAGAAAGCCGCGTTGGCCTCCGCCGACAGGGTCGCGGTGACGATCAGCGGCAGCGCGGCCCGTGGCAGATAGGTGGCCAGGTTCAGCAGGTTGTGGTCGAACGTCGCCCGTCCGCGTCCGCGCATCAGGCCGGGCCGGGGCCGCAGCGAATCGATCATGCCGCGGCGGCGCAGCGTGCGGAACAGGATCGCGGTGGCGGCCACGATGCCGGCCACCCAGGTCAGCAGCAGCACCGTTCCGGTCAGCGCGAGGCCGGGGATCACCGCTACGGCGGCGAGCAGTACCAGCTTGATCAGCGAGAACCAGGCGTTGCGCATCAGCTGCAGCGGGCCCTGCAGGAGGCCGACCATGGCCTCGTCCAGGACCAGGGTCATCGCGTTCAGGGCGATACCGACGACCAGCAGGATCGTGCCGGGTGTCCCGCCGAGCGCGTCGCGCAGGCTCGGCACCCACAGGTTCGCCACGAGCACGTAGAGGAGGCCACCGGCGGTCGCGGCGGTTCCGGCGGTGAGCAGGCAGGTGGAGATCAGGTCCCACTTGCCGCGGGCCACCGCCGGCAGCTCGGCGATGAGCATGGTGCCCATGCCGAACATGCCGATCGTGCCGATCAGGGTCATCGCCGAGACCGCGGCCGAGGCCTGGCCGACGGCGGCCTGCGGCGCGAGGTGGGCCGCGACCCACCAGTAGGCGAAGCCGAACACGGACGTGATGAGCGTGGTCGCCATCAGTGAGCCCGCGTTCAGGAGCAGGTCTACGTGCCCTTTGAGGGCGGTGAAGATGCCGCGCTTGCCCGTCGGGCCGGGCCCGGCGTGCCGCGGTGCGGCGTGGGTAGCCGTCACTCTGAATCCCCCAATGGTCGACGCAGTCACTGAACTTAGTAACTCGCCGTGTTCACCGGTAGGTCAGGACGCTTGGGCTCGACTGGCCTTATGGCCTGCAAGATGGCCTTATTGGAGGAATATGGTGCAGTTACTATCAGTGATCATAACCAGCCGGAGCTTTTCAGGCGGTGATACAGGCCGCCGCCGATCAGGAGCATCGTGCCGACCGCGGCATAGAAGCCCCACGGCTCCTCGGTCCCAGGCATCACGTCGAAGTTCATCCCGAAGATGCCGGCGATCACGGTCGGCACCGCGGCGATGGCGGCCCACGCGGCGATCTTGCGCATGTCGTGGTTCTGGTCCACCGCCACCTGCGCGAGCCGGGCCTGCAGAATCGAGTTCACCAGGTCGTCGAAGCCGCCGACCCGGTCCACCGCCCGGGACAGCCGCCCGCGCACGTCCTCGAGGTAGGGCCGCAGACCGGCCGGCAGACCATGGGACTCCAGCAGGCGGGACAGCGGCTCGGCCAGCGGCAGGACCGCCCGCTTGAACTCCACCATCTCCCGTTTGAGCTGGTAGATGTGGGCGAACTCGGAGGTGCGGTCGGAGGCGAAGGTCTCCTCCTCGATGCGCTCCAGGTCGTGCTCCACGTGCTCGGCCACGTCCAGGTAACTGTCGACCATCCGGCTGCCGACCGCGTACGCCACCGACCACGGCCCCTGGCTGAGCACCTCGGGGCGGTTCTGCAGCTCCTTGCGTACCTCCCAGAGAGGGCCGACCGGGCCGTGCCGCACCGTGATCGCGAACCAGGGGCCGATCAGCACCGTCACGTCCCCGGTCTCGACCACCTCGGAGGTGGCGGTCAGCCGGTCGTGCTCGACGTACCGGGCGGTGCGCAGCACCAGCCGGGTCACGTCGCCGAGAGTCTCCACGCCGGGCCGGTGGCCCCCGCCCGACACGGCCTGGTCGACGAGCAGCTCGTGCAGGTCGAACACCTCGGCCACCGGCCGCATCGTGGCCAGGTCGGGTTCGTGCAGGCCGAGCCAGACGAAGGCGCCGCGGCGCCGCTGGGCCAGCCGCGCCGCCTCGGGGTAGGGCAGCTGCGCCGCGCCGCCGTGCCGGAGCCCGCCGGCGTAGACCGCGCAGTCCACCACCGCGTCCGGGTTGCCGGGACGCCGGGCCGGCCCGGCGGGCAGGCCTGGGCGGGCGATGGCGCCGAGGAACTGTTTGACCGCGCCGGGCAGATCGGGCAGGGGAAGCAGCCGCCGTCGCCTGTCACCACGTTCGCGACCGAGCATCGGCCCGCCACCTTCCGCCTCGCCGTAAGTTGCGAAGCACAAGGTAGCGGCCCAGGTCCCGGCTGTCGCACACCGCTGTCTCAACCCGCTCGAGACAGCGGTGTGCGCCAGCCGGGCGGGCTGGGTCAGTCGGAGCGCTTCATCGCCCGGACGCCGACGGTCAGGCCCACGGCGCCGACCACGACAGCGGCGATCAGGCCCTCGACCGTGCTGCGCGCCCACACGTCGCCGTTGAACAGGGCTCGTTCGGCGTTCACCACGTACGTCATCGGGTTGATCTTCGAGAGCGCCTTCAGCCAGCCCGGCCCGTCGTCGAGCGGCAGCAGCACCCCGGCCAGCAGCAGAAGAGGGAAGATCAGGGTCTGCTGTACGGTCCAGAACAGCCACTCCTTGCTCTTCGAAGCGAGAGCCAGCGTGTACGACAGCGCGCCCAGCCCGATGCAGAACGCGGCCATGACGAGCAGGCCCAGCAGCGCCCCGGCGAGGTGCAGCTCGAAGCCGAACGGGATGCACGCCGCCACGATCACGCCGGCCTGCACGAACATCGGGACGATCTCCTTGAGCGCCCGCCCGATCAGCAGCGCGGGCCGGCGCAGCGGGGTGACCAGCATCCGTTCGTGCGAGCCGGTCTGCATCTCGAAGAGCAGGTTCGACCCGGTCATCGAGGAGCCGAACAGGCACGACATCACGATGATCCCGGGCACGAACCACTGCAACGAGTTGTCGCCCGGCAGCAGGGGCGCGAACAGGGCCAGGAAGAACAGCGGCTGGATCATCGAGAAGATGACCGAGAACGGGTCGCGCAGGACCGGCCGCAGCTCGCGGCTGAAGACGACCCGGGTGTCGGAAACGAGCGAAGTCATGATCAGGCCTCCACGAGCTCGGACTTGGACACGGCCGCGGCGTCCTCACGGAGACTGCGGCCGGTCAGATTGAGGAAGACGTCGTCCAGGGTCGGGCGGATGACCTCGATCGAGACCGGGCCGAGCGAGGCCAGCCGCGCGGCGAGCCGGGGCCCGTCCTCGTCGGTGATCCGGACCGCGGTGCCGTCCTGCCGCCCGCCGGAGGACTGTGCGGCCCGCGCCGCCTCGTCCGCCGACGCGAACCCGAGGATCACCCGGTCGCCGACGTGTTCGGCCTTGAGCCGCTGCGGTGAGTCGTCGGCGATGATCCGCCCGTGGTCGATGACCACCACCCGCTCGGCCATCGAGTCGGCCTCCTCCAGGTAGTGGGTGGTCAGCACGATCGTGGTGCCGTGCTCGGCGCGCAGCCGGACGATGTGCTCCTGCAGGTTGGCCCGGTTCTGCGGGTCCAGCCCGGTCGACGGCTCGTCGAGGAAGAGCAGCTCGGGCGCGTGGATCAGGCCCATCGCGATGTCGAGGCGGCGGCGCTGGCCGCCGGACAGGGTGGAGACGGTCCGGTTCGCGACCTCGGCCAGGCCCAGCGACTCGATCAGCTCGTCGGCGCGGGCGCGTGCGGGTTTGACGCCCATCCCGTACGCCCGGCCCTGACTGATCAGTTCGTCGCGACCGCGCTGACTGTGCCCCGCGCCGTTGCCCTGCCCGATGTATCCGATCCGCAGCCGTACCTCGCGCTGCTGCCGGACCACGTCGAAGCCGGCCACCCGGGCGGTGCCGCTGGTCGGCGGGATGAGGGTGGTGAGCATGCGCAGCGTGGTCGACTTGCCGGCGCCGTTCGGACCGAGCAGAGCTACCAGTTCGCCCCGGGCCACCGTCAGATCGATGCCGGCGACGGCGCGGACGTCCTTGAAGTGCTTCGTCAGCTCTCGCGTCTCAATCATGCCTCGACGATAGGATCGGATGCGGCCACTTTCTGACCGCAATCAGAGGGAGTCTGGGACCCATGGCGAACACGAGTGCACGGATGCTGCGACTGCTGTCGCTGCTGCAGACCCACCGCTACTGGCCGGGCTCCGAACTCGCCGGCCGTCTCGAGGTCAGTGCCCGGACGCTCCGGCGCGATGTCGACCGGCTCCGCGAACTGGGCTATCCGGTGGACGCGTCCCGCGGCGTCGCCGGTGGCTACCAGCTGCAGGCCGGCGCGGCGATGCCACCCCTGCTGCTCGACGACGAGGAGGCGGTCGCCATCGCGGTCGGCCTGCGCAGCGCCGCGGCCGGCGCGGTCGCCGGTTTCGAGGAGACCTCGGTACGCGCTCTCGCGAAGGTGATCCAGTTGCTCCCGCCCCGGCTCCGGCGCCGGATCGACGCGTTGCAGGCGGTCACCTCGCCGGGAGTGTTCGGCGGCGGCCCCGTGCTCGACGCGATCACCCTCACCACGCTTGCCATGGCCTGCCGGGGTGAGGAGCGGTTGCGGTTCGACTATGCCCCTCGCGAGGGCGAGGCTGCCCGCCGCCACGTGGAACCGCATCGGCTGGTCTCGCTCGGCCGGCGCTGGTATCTGGTGGCGTGGGATTTGGAGCGCGGCGACTGGCGCAGTTTCCGGGTGGACCGGCTGACCGCCCCGCAGCCGACCGGCGCCCGGTTCCGCCCGCGTGACCTGCCCGGCGGCGACCCGGTGGAGTGGCTGCGTTCCCGGATGCGGACCATCCCGAACCGGTACGACGTCTCGGTGGTGATCGAGGCGCCGGCCGAGACGGTGCGGGCCTTCGTCGGGAACTGGGGCCGCATCGAGGAGCTGCCGGACGGCTGCCGCCTGCGGATGGGCGTCGACGATCTGGGCTGGCCCGTCATGGTGCTCGGAGTGCTGGCCGTGCCGTTCACAGTGGAGTGTCCGGCCGAGCTGCGGGAGCGGATCCGAACGACCGGCGAGAATCTGGTGCGGCATGCGGCCTGACGAGAAACAGACAATGTGGACGAACCGGCGCCCCCGTGGCGCCGGTCCGCAGGAAACAAGTTAGCGACGGGGTACGACAAATTCCTGTCACGTATCGCTCGTCGCTTATATAAATCTCGGCAAATTTCAGGTGCCTCGCCGGACCGAGCCCGCGAGCTCGAGAATCTGCTCCTTCGTGAACGACGGTGGCGTCATCAACCGGAAGGCCGAGCCGTCCGCGAGCCGGGCCTGCACCATCCAGAACTCGGTGGCCTGGAACAGGTCGGCCGGCCGGCCGCGCACGGTCACCTTCGTCGCCTTCTGCAGCCCCTCCATCTCCTCGGCGCGGAACAGGGGCTGGTCCGCCGGCGCCCACTGGACGTAGAAGTCGTTTTCCGGGTCGGCCGGGTCGCGGTACGTCAGGATGCTCTCGTCCTTGAAACCGGCCAGCTCCCAGCCGGCCGGGATCAGGCCCACGGTCACCTCGAAGCGCAGCCGCTGCGGCTTGTCCTGAACCGTCTCCGCCAGCGCGACCAGCGCCTGTTCGGTGCCGTACCGGTGATGGCCGGTCAGCCGCAGCCATTGCCCCGGACGGTGTTCCCAGACCAGGACGAGCGGTGGCAGTCCGTCCGGCGCGGTTCCGCTGAACTCGATGATCCGGCCCTCGCGCCCACCGACCTCGACGCTCTTCCCGCCGGTCGGTTCGTCGGCGCCGGCAAGGTAGACGTCGCTGCGGTCGTCGGCCAGGTACACCGCGATGACCGGACCGCCCGGATCGGCGGTGAAGACCGCGCGCCCGAGACCGGGAAGCGTCCAGGGGAACTGCGGAGTACGCGCCGCGACCAGTCGGATCCCGCCGGTCCGGGCCGGCCCCTTCGCGGTCGCCGGCCCCTCCGCGGTGGCCGTCCCGGCCGGTTCCGGGCGATCGGCGAACCGGGGGAGAGTGACACCGGCGACGACCACCGCGGCGGCCAGGCCGAGTCCGGACACCGCCACACCGAGGCGGCGGGTCAGCAACGGGCGGCGCCGGGCCGGGGCCGGGTCGATGGCGTCGAGCAACCTGGCGCGGGCGGCGTCGAGAGCCGCACCCGAGGGCGGGGGAGCGTCCGGACCGTACGAGTCGAGCAGTTCGATGTCGTTCACTTCTCCTCCTCGGGGAGGTCGAACGCGGCGGGAAGGTTGAGCGCGGCGCGGGTCACCTTGCGGGCCCGGTTAATCCGGGAGCGAACGGTGCCGACCGGGATGTCGAGGGTCGCGGCGATCTCGGCGTACGAGAGCTGCGCGTAGGCCAGCAGCAGCAGCGCGTCGCGGTCGCCGGGTTTGAGCCGGGCCAGCGCCGCGGCGAGCTCGGCCCGCAGCGCCGCGGCATCCACCCGGTCGTCGGCCGAGTCGTCGGCGTGCGGCCGTGGTTGCTCCCCGGCTGCGCGGGCCAAGGCCCGGTACCGGCGCTCCTCCTGCCGCACGTGCCGGTGCAGGACGTTCGTGGCGATCCCGAACAGCCAGGGCCGTACCTCGAGGCCGAGCGGTTGATAGGAGGCCCGGCGGTGGAACGCGATCAGGAACGTCTCGGCGAGCAGGTCGTCCGCGGGCGCTCCGATCCGGCGGGCCAGATAGCGGTGGACGGCCACCGCGTGCCGGTCGAAGAGCGGCGCGAACTGATCCGGCTGCCGCACCGATTCCCGGATCAGCACGTCGTCGGCGAGGTGCGTCGGTTGCGAGCGTAGGTCGTTCACAACCGTTGATGCCCGCAGCGGCCGATCCGGTTCACGCGGACCTCAGATCGGCCGGGAGAGCCGCCACGACCAGGCGTTGTCGGCCTCGGTGGAGCCGTAGGTGCGGCGCCGTTCCACCTTGCGGAAACCGCGCGCCTCGTAGAACGGGATGCCCAGCTCGTTGCCGTCCAGGGCGGCCACCCACATCTGCGTGGCGCCCAACTCGCGGATCTGCTCGGTGACCCGGTCCAGCAGCAGGGTGCCGAGCCCGCGGCCGCGCTCGTCCGGGTCGAGGTAGAGAACGAACAGCTCGCCCACGCCGGGTGCGGTCAGGCCGCCGCCGGCCGCGCCGAGGACCCGGCTGTCCTCCTCGACGACCTGGTAGCCGAGCCAGCCGGGCGGTGCGGGCGCGACCTCCTTGGCCACCCTCTCCAGGTGGTAGAACTCGGCGATCATCCGCTCGATGAACTCGCTGCTCAGCAGGGCCGGATAGGTGTGCCGGTAACCCCGCGTGCAGATGTCCACGATGGTTGCCGCGTCCTCGTCACGAGCCGGTCGTACCAGAGCCATTCGTGGAGGATAGGCGGCGTTGCCGGATGTGGTCGTCGTGCCACTCGGAGCCGACCAGGAACCGCTTCACCCCGACGACCTCGAAGCCGTGCTTGGCGTAGAACCGGGCGGCCCGCTCGTTGCGCTGGTTGACGCCGAGCCAGCAGGTCCGGGCGCCGGTTCGCGCCGCGGCCACCAGGGTCTCGGACATCAGCTCGTGCGCGGCGCCGCCGCCGTGCCGCTCGGCCGTCAGATAGAACTTGCTCAGCTCGACGCTGGTGGCCCCGTCCACCACCGCGGACACGTCCGGGTCGGTGATCGGGCCGCTGACCAGCATCGAATAGCCGGCCGGCCGGTCGTCCACCGACACGATCACGATGGTCCGGGCCGGGTCGGCCAGATAACCGGCGAAGCTCTTCTCGGACAGGTGCGCGGCGACGAACGCGTCGATGTCGGCCTGCGCGGTTCCCGGCGGGCAGGCCAGCCAGAATGTCCGTGCGGCCAGGTCGTGCAGGACCGCTTCGTCACCCGGGCGAGCAGGACGTGTGATGGTCGTCATGGCGTAACTGTTTACAATCTTCAGAGTGAGCGAGCGGACGGAACAACAACTCGGCGATGTTATCCCCCGGCCGGCATCGGTGCGGCCGGTCACGGACGCATCGTTCACGATCACCGCGAGTACGACGGTGAGCGCCCCGCCGGCACTCGAGCGCGTCGCGGCGTACCTGGGACTGCCGGCCGCCGCCGACGGTGCGATCCGGCTCGGCCTCGACGACGCGCTGCCCTCGGAGGCGTACCGCCTGGAGATCACCCCGAGCGGCGTGACGCTGCTCGGCGGCTCCGCGCAGGGAGTGTTCTGGGGCGTGCAGACGCTGCTCCAGTTCGGCGCGGTCGTACCCGGCGGCGTGATCGAGGACCGTCCGCGCTACGCCTATCGCGGCGCGATGCTCGACATCGCCCGGCACTTCTTCACCGCCGACGAGATCAAGGCGCACATCGACCTGCTGGTCCAGTTCAAGATCAATCATCTGCACCTGCACCTCACCGACGACCAGGGCTGGCGGCTGGAGATCCCCGGCTGGCCCCGGCTCACCGAGGTCAGCGGCGGTCCCGGCACCGGTGTCGACGGAGCCGGCGCGGGCTGGCTGACATGTGCCGAGTACGCCGGCGTCGTCGACTACGCCGCCGAGCGGTTCGTCACGATCGTCCCGGAGATCGACATGCCCGGACACGTGAACGCCGTGCACGTCGCCTATCCGGAACTCACCGCCGACGGGCAGCCGGTCGAGCCGCGTACCGACGCGGAGGTCGGCTACTCCTCGCTGGTCGCGGGCAAGGAGGAGACGTACGCCTTCGTCGAGGCCGTCCTCAAGACGGTCGCCGACCTGACCCCCGGCCCCTACCTGCACATCGGCGGCGACGAGTGCCTGTCCACGCCGGCAGAGGACTACCGGGCCTTCCTCGCCCGGGTGCTGCCGATGCCCGGCCGATTCGGCAAGACCGTGATCGGCTGGCACGAGATCGCCACCGCGGACCTGCCCGAGGACGCGGTCGTCCAGTACTGGCGGATCGAGGCCGCCGACGACGCCGTGGCCCGCGCCGCCGCGGCCGGCCGCCGGGTGATCGTCTCCCCGGCCGACCGCACCTACCTGGACATGAAGTACGACGCCGGCACCCGGCTCGGACTCGACTGGGCCGGACACGTGAGCGTCGAGCGCGCCTACGACTGGGATCCTGCCGACCGGCTTCCCGGCGTGGGCGAGGAGTCGATCCTCGGCGTCGAGGCGCCGCTCTGGTCGGAGACCCTGCGCAGCGTCGACGACCTCCGCCACCTCACCTTCCCGCGGCTGCCGGCCGTCGCCGAGGTGGCCTGGTCACCGCGGGAAAGCCGGGACTGGCAGTCCTTCCGGGCCCGGCTGGCCGCCTTCGGCCCCCGCTGGGAGGCCGCCGGAATCAGCTTCCACCGCTCACCGGAGATCGACTGGCACTGAGCGTGCCGCTGAACGCCGGGCGGTGCTCCGGGACGACGAGACGGATCCGGTCCCGGGGCACTGCCGGGATCCGGGACAGGTCGATCCCGGTCCGCTGCGGCGGCAGGTAGTGGTCCAGTCCGGCGAGCCGCCGGGACAGGGTGCCGAGCAGCGCCACGGTGATCTTCTCGCCGGGGCATCGGTGGCCGGTCCTCGGATCGCCACCACCCTGCGGGATCAGGTCAAACTCGCCGGTCTCCCGTCCCAGGAAGCGCTCCGGATCGAACCGGTACGGATCCGGCCACAGTTCCGGGTCGTGGTTCTGGCCGTAGACGTCGAGCAGCACCAGCGTCCCGGCCGGGATCGGCTCGCCCTGGAAGAACAGGTCGCGCAGCGCCCGGCCGCCGAGGAACGGGGCGAACGGGTAGAAGCGCCGCAGCTCGTGCGTGAACGCCTCGGTGAACTCGTCGTCGCCGGCCCGTATCCGCGCCTGATGACCCGGCCACATGTCCATCGCGTGTGCCGCGAACGCGGCGAACCACGCCACCGCGATCGTCGGGCGCAGGATGTTCAGCAGCTCGACGGCGGCGGTCCGCGGATCGAGCAGCGCGTCCTCGTCGCTGTGGTGCGCCACCACCGACAACGGGCTGGTGGAGAGCGGCTTCGCGCGTACCGCGGAAATGATCTTCGAAAGACGCCGTTCCTGTGACCGCCGCGCCAGCAGCGCACGGGCGCTGCGCGGGCCCACCGTCGCGAAGCCGTCCACCATCGCGACACAGTCCCGGGCGAGGGAGGTCACCTCACGGTCCTCCAGGGGTACGCCGGTCCAGCGCGACACCGCCCGCGTGATGATCACCGCCGCCTCGTCGAAGAGGCGCACCGGCGGCCCGCCGCGCCACCGGGCGGCCGCCACGTCGAACTCCTCCCCGGCCATCGCGGCGAGCCGGTCGATCCCGTCCCCCATGAGCAGGGACGTGAAGAGGGACTTGCGGCGCCGGTGCGCGGCCCCGTCGAGGGTGTGCACCGCCCCGCGGCCGAAGAGTGTCCGGACCACGAGCTCCGGCAGTGCCGTGTGCCGTTCCAGGTTCCCGTCCGCGTAGAAGAACCGCGCCGCCGCGGGGCCGCAGATACCGACGGCGGGCTGTCCCATCACCCGGGTCCGCACCGGGCCGCCACTCACCCGGCGGCGGAGATCCGGAAGCCACGCGTACCCCTTCAGGGCGACGGCAAGTGTCTGATCGAGGTCAGCCATAGGGCTCGTATAACCCACGCGACGTGCGCGAAACGGTTACGCACCGTTTTGGCCCTACTGTTGGGGGCCGACTCGCGCGGGAGGAGTGCGGCTTGAGCAAGGGTGCACCAGGGGCGGCCCGGTCGGCCGTCGCGCTGGCCGGGTTCCTGATCGTCGCGGGACTTCAGCTCGCGGCCGTGCTGCTGGCGCTCTGGACGGTGCTGTGGCTGCTGCCCAGCTCGTTCGCCCTGCGCATCGGTGTCCCGCTCAGCCTGGCCACGTTCGGCACCCTGGCGTACGCGACGTGGCGCGCCCTGCACATCCGGCACCGCGTCCCCGCCGGCGTGGCGGTCGGCCGGGAGCAGGCGCCCCGGCTGTGGGAGCTGGTGGACGAGGCCGCCGCGGCCGCCGGAGTGCCGGTGCCGGCCGGCGTGACCGTGGTCGCCGACGCCACCGCCGCGGTCGGTGAACGCACCCGGCTGCTGGGGCTGATCGCCGGCCGGCGTGACCTCTACCTCGGCCTTCCGCTGCTGCAGGCGCTGGAGCCGGACCGGCTCAAGGCGGTCGTCACGCACGAACTGGCACACGGGTCACCCACGCTGGGCCGGTGGGCCCCGCTCGCGCACCGCGGCCGGGTCGCGGCCGGGCGAACCCTGCCACGGATCTCCCGGCGCAATCCGGCCGGGCCGGCGCTGCGGGCCTACGCGGCGCTGTACCGGCGGCTGGACGCGCCGTTCGGCCGGGAGCAGGAGCTCGCCGCCGATCGGATCGCCGCCGCACACGCGGGCACCGCCGCCACCGTTGCGGCTCTGCGGGACCTGCCGGCGCTCGCCGGGATGCAGCGGCTCTTCCACGCCGAGTACGTCGGACCGGGCTGGCAGGCCGGCTACGTGCCGGACGACGTGTTCGGCGGACTGCTGCGGGTGCTGGCGGCCCGGACCGCCGAGATGGCCATGCTGCGGGCCCGGGAACCGGAACCGGCCGGGCCGTGGGACCCGCACCCGCCACTGGCCGAGAGGATCGCGGCCCTGTCACCCCCGGCCGCTGCCGATCCCGGGGAGCCGGCCGAGTCCGCTGAGGGCACGGAGAGCGCCGAGGAGGCGAAGGAGGCCGAGGAGACCAAGGAACTCGTACCCGATCTCCCAGCGCTCGGGCGGGCGCTGCAGGCGGTGGCCTTCCCCCCGCGTGGACGAGCCGTGGTGAGCTGGGACGAATGTCTCAGCGTGGCCCGTACCGCCGAGATGGAACGGGAGGCCGAGGCGGCGCTGGCAGCGGTCTCCCGGGCTGTCGGCAGTCCCGTGCCCGATGCCGGGGAACTGCTGACCCTTGCCGCTGACGGACGGCTCCGGGCGGCCGCCGAGACGCTCCTCCCGGAGGTGCCGCCGGAGGAGACAGCCGGACGGATCGTCGAGCTGCTCGGGCTGATGCTGGCCCTCGCCGCTCTGCGCAGCGGGGTGGCCCGCTGGCGGCACAGCTGGACCGGCGCGGCCGAGGTGACCGGCGCCGACGGGACCTATCTCAACCTCGCCGAACTGGCCGCCGCGGCCGCGGACCCGGAGACCACCGAGGCGGTCCGGGCCTACCTGACCGAGGCGGGCGTCGACCTCGCCGCCGCCGCGTCCCGGCCGGGTTCGGCGCGGGCCCAGGTGCTGGGCGGGCTGGTCAACCTCTCCGCGGACGGCGTACGCACCGACCTGCTGATCACCGACCTCGGGCTGCTCCTGGTGCCGGGGCTGCCGCGGGGACGCGGGCCGGAGTCGAAACGCCGGCTCTCCCGGATCGCGGCGGACGGCGTGCCGGTCGGTGGCATGGCGGCGTCCGAGGGTGAACCCTCCGGCAGCCCGGCGGGTGACGGTCTTGCGCTGCCCGGCGGGGGCCGGTTCGTGCCGTTCGCCGACATCGCCGGGGTGACCACGACGGCCGGCCGGCGCAAGGGCTGGACGCTCGACATGCGGGACGGCCCGGATCTGACGCTGCGGTCCGCTCTCGACACCGACGAACTGCCCGGCGGATGGTCCGCCTGGGATGAGGCGGTGACCTTCCTGGCCGGGACACGATGAGCCTGGCCGGGACACGATGAGGTGATCGGCTGAACCCTCGGGGAGGCTCCCGCGTACCCGAAAGTGTGCCCAGTCGCGTGTGCGACGAATCGGTAATCGTTACGTCACTTCGGGTCACAATGGCCTCAGCGATTGTTCGCTTCGCCGACATCCCGACTGGGTAGCAGGGTCCCGGGTGAGGCAGGACGATCGTCTGGCGTAACGGGGGAGGCCGTCATGGAACGAGGGCCGTTGGCGCTCTTCGGAGCCATCATCGCGGTGGGTCTCGGCCCGGCGATGTGGCTCGGTGCCCAGCTCGGCGCCGTCAATCTCGCCCCCGGCCAGCGTCCCGCGCCGGTCGACGAACAGTTCCCCGGCGTCGACCTGGACTTCGGCGGCGCCGGAGCGGGCGACCTGGCCGATGACGAGCCGGTGATCACGTACTCGTACACGCCGTCGACCGGGACCTCGCCGGTGCCGAAGCTGGTGGCCACCGAACGCCCGAGCCGGGAACGGACCGTGCCGCCGCGCCCGCCCGAGTCGTGGTCCCTGACACCGTCGGCGTCGCTCTCGGCGTCCGCGCCGGCCTCGCCGTCGGAGGACCCTTCCACCGATCCGTCCACCAGGGACAGTCCGGCGCCCGATGTCTCGGTGAGCCCGGAATCGACGAAGGAGGAAGAGCCGTGACGGCTCTCCCTCCTTGTCGGCCGGCGGCTCAGAGGCCGAGCAGGCGGTCCAGGATGTCGCGGTAACTACGCAGCTCGACCCGCAGCGACTCGGTGTCGTCGGAGCCCTTGGCAAGCGATCCACGATGGTCGCGCAACGCCTGGGACAGCTTGTCCACGGCCTCGTCGACCAGCCCGGCGGCCTCGTTGGTGGCGCCCTTCGGGTCGTCGACGAAGCGGAGCTGGACGTCGCGCCAGCGGTCCCGCAACGGCTGGGTGTCGGTGGACGGGAAGAACGGCGTGGGGCCGGACGGCATCGTTGCCCCGGGCCCGGGGAGGGTCGTCCCGGAGTCGGTTCCCCGGTCGCCGGCCTCGGTCAGACGCGGCTCGCTGTCCCCGGCCGGGCGGGAGTCGTGATCCGCGGCCGTGTCCTCGAACTCGTCGTCGAACTTGTCCCCGGTGTGGTCCCCGGCCTTGTCCTTGACCGTGTCCCCGGACTTCTCGGCGGTCTTGTCCTCAGACTTGTCCCCGGTCTTGTCGCCGGCCAGGTGCGGGTCGTCGAAAGTCCCGCGGTCCTCCAGGGCCACATCGATCCGGTCCGGGTCGGTTGCGTCCCGGTGCTCGGACTTCGTCCGGTCCGCGGCCTCGTCCTCGGTGTCGTGGTGCCGGGCCTCCTGCTCGGCGGTCGCGTCCGCCGGGGGCTGCACCTTGCCGGCGTCGCCGACGGGTGACATCCCCACCGCGGCCGGCTGCGGCACCGGGTCGGTGTCGTGCTGCCACGGCGATCCGGCCCGCTGCTGTGGCACGGCCGCCGGCTGGGCCGGGGCGTGTGCGGCGCGGTCGCCCGCCTTGTCGTCGGCGTTCTCCTGAGCCTCGTTGGAGAAGAAGCGCATCGGTGGAGCCTCCTCAGCGGGTCGTGGTGTCGGTGTTCGGGACGGTGTCGTCCGCGGCCGGCCGCGGTGCGGGCGTGGTGTGCGCGACGGGGTCCTCACCGAGCAGGTCGGCGAAGAGCGCGCGGTAGTGGACCAGCGCCTGACGCAGGTCCTCGGTCTCGGCCGCACCGTCCCGGCTGCGGCGGCTGATGTCGTGGGCGGCGCGGTAGTGCTCGAGGGTGGCGGCGTGCTCGACGGACAGGTCGGCGAGCCGCTCGTCGTAGTCGCCGGTCGGGTAACCCCGCTCGGCGATCAGGCGGGTGACAAGCTCGTCGGCGGTCGAGACCGCCTCGCCCGGGTTGTCCACGAAACGGATCTGGACCTCTTCCCAGGCGGCGGAGTAGCGGGCGCGGGACTCGGCGGAGAGCGGCTTCAGCTCCAGGCGCGCATGCCGCTTGGTGCGCTCGAGCAGTTCCTTCTCCGCCTCGGTGCGGTTGCCGGTGTCGGCGACGACGCGGTCGTACTCGGGGCCGAAGGTCTGCCGCAGCCGGCGACGGCGCGCGGCCTGGACGCCGAACACGATCGCGGCCACGACGAGCAGTGCGACGACGATCAGGATGATGGTGGCGGTGCCGGACATCAGGTTCCTCCTTCTTCCACCGCCTGTATTCCCAACCGGCACCCCGCGCCAATCCCCCCGGTACGAACAACGCGCGCCAAGGTCGTAATCGGGCACCGCAACGGAACCCCGCTGTCATAAGGCCGACGATCGATGAGAAAAAGATCGTGAGCCGCTCTGGCAGGACAAACAGGAGGGACAACCGCGATCGACCGGCTCCGGGAACTAGCTGAGACGGACGTCATTACGTATTCTTCCGGAGCGCACGCCACGGGCGATCCGGTCGTTTCCCCCTCCAAGAGGGCCGGAGTCACGGGCGAGACGCTGATCGTTCCCTGCCGAACCCCTCGGGCGGAGCTTGATGAGAAGCCGCAACTGGTCGATCCGTTCGAAGATCATCGCGATGGTCGCGGTGCCGCTGTCCGCACTGCTCGCGATCTGGATCTTCGCGACCGCGGTGACCGCCGGCCCGGCCTTCACGCTGCTCAACGCGCGGGACGCGGTGCAAAGGCTGGGTGACCCCGGCCTGCGGCTGATCACCCAGTTGCAGCGCGAGCGGCACTTCTCGGCGATCTACCAGGCCACCACCCGCCCGGCGAAGACCGAGCTGGACCGGGAACGCGGCGCCACCGACCTGATCCTCGACGAGTTCAAGCGCCAGGCCGCCGCCACGGACATGACCGAGGACCTCCGCTCCGAGGTCGACACCTTCTTCAGCAGGGTGAACGAGCTGCCGGCGCTGCGTCAGGAGGTCGACGCGCGCAAGACCAGCTACCTCTATCTGGCCCAGAAGTACGACACGATCATCGAGGTCGCGTTCGACGTCTCCCGTACCGCCGCGGTCTTCTTCCACGAGCGGGTGGACCGCGAGGTCCGTGGCGTCATCGCTACCTTCCGGGGTCTGGAGTACCTCAGCCGCATCGACGCGCTGCTGGCCGGTGCCAACGCCGACGGCCGCATCGACGCCAAGACCCGCCAGGTCCTGATCGAGTACATCGGCATCGAGCGTTACCTGCTCGTCTCCGGTGTGGCCGACATGCCGGAGAGCGTGCAGAACGACTACGCCCGGCTGGTCACCCATCCGACCTTCATCGATCTCGACATCATGCAGAACAAGCTGCTGGCGCAGAGTTACACCGGTGGTCCGCCACCGGTGTCCGGCACCGAGTGGCAGCACGCCTATGACTACGCGGCCCAGGAGCTGAGGCTCTTCGGTGAACGGTCGATCCAGCAGGTGTCCCGCGACGCCGTCCCGTTCGCGGTGGACATCCTCGGCAAGCTCGGCGTCGGCGCGATCCTCGGCCTGGTCGCCCTGGGCGCCTCGGTCTACGTCTCGGTCCGCCTCGGCCGCTCGCTGGTCGGCCGCCTGATCCGGCTGCGGCGCGACGCCCTGGAACTCGCCTCGGAACGGCTGCCCTCGGTGGTGCGGCGCCTGCAGCGCGGCGAGATGGTCGACGTGGACGTCGAGACGCCGCCGCTGGAGTACGGCGCGGACGAGATCGGCCAGCTCGGCCATGCCTTCAACAACGTGCAGCGTACGGCCGTGCAGTCCGCGGTCGAGGAGGCCAACGTCCGGCGCGGCATCAACGAGGTCTTCCTCAACATCGCCCGGCGCAGCCAGACGCTGCTGCACCGTCAGCTGTCGCTGCTGGACAAGATGGAGCGTCGCGAGACCGACCCGCAGGAGCTCGAGGACCTCTACCGCGTCGACCACCTCGCCACCCGCATGCGGCGGCACGCCGAGGACCTGGTCATCCTGGCCGGTGCGGCCCCGGGCCGCGGCTGGCGCAACCCGGTGCCGGTGATCGACGTGGTCCGTGGCGCGATCAGTGAGGTCGAGGACTACAAGCGGGTCGACATCCGGACGATTGCCACGTCCGCGCTGGTCGGCCGTTCCGTCGGTGACGTGATCCACCTGCTCGCCGAACTGATCGAGAACGCCGCGTCGTACTCCCCGCCGCACACCCGGGTCCAGGTGACCGGCCAGGTTCTGCCGAACGGCTACGCCGTCGAGATCGAGGACCGCGGCCTGGGCATGACGCCGGAGGCGATCGAGGTGGCGAACCGGCGTCTGGTCGAGCCGCCCGACTTCGACCCGGCCGACAGCGCCCGGCTCGGGCTGTTCGTGGTGGCCCAGCTCGCACAGCGGCACAACATCCGGGTCTCGCTGCGCGCGTCGGCGTACGGCGGAATCACCGCGGTGGTCCTGCTTCCCGGTGAGCTGGTCTCCGGCCCGGGTACCGGCGGTCAGCCCATGCCGCCGGGCCCGCTGGTGGGCTCGGGCAACGACGACCCGTCCCGCGACTCGCTGGCGGCCCTGCAGTGGCAGGGCAGCGGTGAGCTGCGGCAGGTCACCGCAACCGGCCGCCGGAGCGCGTCGGACGACACCCCGGCCCCGGCGGGCGCCGGCACACCGGCACTCAACGGTCATCACCGGTCGGTCCCGGAGCTCACCGGTCCGGCGCCGAGCACGGTCGCGGCCGAACTGAGCGCGGAGGGGCTGGTGCAACGCCGGCGGACGCGCAAGCCCACCCTGCCGGCGCCGGCCGTGAACGGCTCCGCCGAGGCGGACAAGACGATCGATCTGTCGGTGCTGGACGAGTTGGCGGCGGGTCTGCCGGGCGGCGTGCCTCGGGCGGTGCCGCGGAACTCGGCGCCCGCCGATCTCGCGCCGCCTGCCGATCTTGCGCCGCGTGCCGATCTCGCGCCGCCGGCCGCCGATCTCGCCTCGCCGGCCGTCGGCATCGCTTCACCGGCCGGGGTGAAGGGGACCACCGAGCCCGTCGGGGAGAGGACGGGGGAGATCGTCATCGGCGACGACGGCCTGCCCCGCCGGGTCCGGCAGGCGAATCTGGCGCCGCAGCTGCGTGCGCCGGTCGTGGAGGCCGAGTCGACTGTTCCCGCGCGGAGCCCGGAACAGGTGCGTTCCTTGATGAGCGCCCTGCAGCTGGGTACCAACCGTGGTCGCGCCGATGCGGCCCGGGAGGAGCCCGGTGCCCCCGGGCCAACGGCCGGCGGACACGCCGCGGAGCCTGACGACGCGACGATCTCCGATGCGGCTACCGTCAGTTTTCCGGCTCTCGCGGACTCCGCGGTGGGCGGGAAGAAAGCACCATCCGGGCCGGAGGCCGGCGTGAACGGCGAACACGCCGATGGTCCCGGGGAGAACCTCATGCTGGAGAAGGACGCATAGTGGCACAGACGAAGCAGAGCGCGAATCTCACCTGGCTCCTCGACGACCTCGTCGAACGCGTGCCAACCGCACAGCAGGCGGTGGTCCTCTCGGCCGACGGCCTGATGCTCGGTTCCTCGGCTGCGATGGACCGCGAGGACGCGGAGCATCTCTCGGCGATGGCGGCCGGATTCCAGAGCCTGGCCAAGGGGGCGAGCCGGCATTTCGAGGCCGGCCAGGTCCGTCAGACGGTGGTGGAGATGGAGGAGGCCTTCCTCTTCGTCACCGCCGCCGGACAGGGCGCGTGCCTGGCCGTACTCGCGTCCGCCGACGCCGATCTGGGCCTGATCGCCTACGAGATGGCGATGCTTGTCACTCGGGTCGGCCAGACCATGGCCGCCCCCGAACGGACGGTACTGACACCGTCCGATGTCTTCTGAGCAGCCGCGTGTGACTCACGACTGGCTGGACAACGACGCGGGCCCGGTGGTGCGCCCCTATGCGATGACCCAGGGACGCGTCGCCCCGGCGGACTGTGACTTCGACCTGGTCGCGTTCGTCGTAGCGACCGTGCCCGACCTCATGTCGGGGCAGCAGTTGCAGCCGGAGCACCACGCCATCGTGGCCGCGGCCTGGGAACCGATCTCCGTGGTCGAGCTGGCTTCCCAGCTCGACCTGTCGGTCGGCGTCGTCCGGGTCTTTCTCGGTGATCTACGCTCAGCGGGTCTGATCTCACTGTACGAACCCCCGGCTGCAACCCAGCCGCATGACGTCGACGTACTCAAGGCGGTTGTCAATGGACTCCGTGCGCTCTGACCGCAACGGCGGATCGTCGCGCATTCCCGTAGCTCTCAAGATCCTCATCGCGGGTGGGTTCGGAGCGGGCAAGACCACAATGGTCGGATCGGTCAGTGAGATCCGGCCGTTGCAGACCGAAGAGGTCCTGACCGGTGCCGAGGGCGCCGACGACGTCTCCGGCGTGGAGACCAAGACCACCACGACGGTCACCATGGACTTCGGCCGCATCACCATCACCGAGGATCTGCAGCTCTACCTGTTCGGTACGCCGGGGCAGGATCGGTTCTGGTTCCTCTGGGACGAGCTGTCACAGGGCGCGCTCGGTGCCGTGGTGCTGGCCGACACCCGGCGGCTGGCCGACTGCTTCCCGTCGATCGACTACTTCGAGCAGCGCGGCACCCCGTTCGTCGTGGCGGTGAACTGCTTCGACACCGAGCACCGCTACGCGCCGGAGGCGGTCGCGCGGGCGCTCGACCTGGACCCGGGTGTGCCGGTCGTCCTCTTCGACGCCCGTGATCAGGGTTCCGCCCGCAACGTGCTGATCGAGCTGGTGGAGTACGTGGCCCGCCGTCAGCTGGCCGCGGCCGCGAGCCGCTAGAGGTAATCCGGGCCCGGGGCCGGTGCCTCGGCCCGGACCGGCACCTCGGGCGGGACGCAGATCAGCCACGGCGCCAGGCGTTGCAGCGTCCTGGGGCGCAGCAGTCCGCGGAGCACCAGGTCCTCCGGACCGCGGTACGGCCCGTTCTCGTAGCGGTCGACGGCGATCCGGTGCGCCTCGATCGGGTTCATACCGTGCAGCCGGGCGATCTCCTGTGCCGGAGCGTGGTTGAGGTCGACCAGGCCGCCGTCGTCGAAGGAGCGCATGAGATCGGGCCTGCCGATGCCGGCCTGACGGGCCGCGGCCGGGTGGAACGTCGCGTACATCCGGGCCAGCTCCCGCTGGGCGCGGGAGCGCCGGGAGTCGCCGGGGTGGGCGGCCAGTAGCGCGCCGTGGGCCGCGGCGACGGCGATCAGGGCGAGTGCCAGGAGGATCCCGATCGTCTCGGCGTCCGAGAGGAGTGCGGCGTCCGGGTCACTGGGGTCGATCATCTCGAGGACGAGTACGCCGATGACCGCGAGGAAGTAGCCGGAGGCGACGAGTGCGTCGCGGGCCGTGCGCCGCTGGAACGCCGCGTAGGCGAAGTAGAGCCAGCTGCCCAGCGAGCACGTCACGAGCGGCAGCGCGGCGGCGAGGATCACCTCGGCCCAGGAGAATCCGTGCCGGCGCGGTGCGAACGGCAGCCCCGGCATCAGCGCGTGCGGTGGAGGCGCCGGCGAGTACGGCTGGACGGCCGCCGGCATCGGGTCGGACGGCGGCCGGGGAGCCGGGATCTGCACGGCCGGAATCTGCACGGCCGGAATCGGGGGTACCGGCATCGGTGCGGCGGTGACCGGTGCGGCCGGTGGCGGTGACGCCGGTGGCGTGGCGACCGACGGTGGTGGTGCCGAGGGTGGCACGGCCGGTGGTGCCGCCGGTCCGGGGAACGGCTCGTTGCGCAGGATCCGCCGGTGCGTCTCCTGCAGGCGTTCGCCCGGTTCGACGCCCAGTTCGGCCAGAAGGTACTCGCGGGCGTCCCGGAACACGGCCAGCGCCTCGGCCTGCCGCCCGCTCCGGTGCAGCGCGATCATCAGCTGCGCCCGCAGGCCCTCGCGCAGCGGGAACTCCTGCACCAGGCGGGAGAGTTCGGAGACCAGCCCCGCGAAGCCGCCGCGGGACAGTTCGATCTCCGCCCACATCTCCCAGGCGCTGGCGCGTTCCTCGACCAGCCGCGTCCGTGCGGAGTCGAAGACCGGGCCGGTCAGGCCGCCGAGCGCCTCACCGTTCCAGAGTTCGAGGGCGAGCCGGGCGATCCGGGCGGCCTCCTCGAGATGACCGGCCCGGCGTTCGGCGTCGGCGCGGGCCAGCCCGTTGCGGAAGTCCTCGGCGTCGAGCGAGGTCGCCCGCAGCACATAGCCGCCGTCGGTGAGCGCGAGCAACTCGCCGGGAGTGCGCGGGGACCGGTCGGGGTCCAGGACCCGCCGCAGACCGGCCACGTACTTCTGGACGACGTTGGTGCCGTTCTCCGGTGGATCGTCGCCCCAGACCGCGTCGACGATGCGGTGGGTCGGGACGGGCCGGCCCGGGTTCAGCAGCAGCACGGCGAGGACGGCCCGCTGTTTGGCGGGGCCCAGATCGAGCTGCCGGCTTCCCCGGAAGGCGCGGACCACGCCCAGGATCTCGAAACGCAGCGGGCTGGCGGCCGCTTCCCCGTTCATCGGCACCCCCTGTCTGAGCTGCGGTTTCCCTTTTCCGGCAGCAGAACCGCAGCCGGCAGCAGCATAGCCGCAGCGCATCGGCAGTCGTCTTCTGGAGGCTTCGTCCCATCAAACGCATTGCGTACCCGCCGTGAGGAAGACGAATTGATGAACGTTCTCGCCAAGCGCCTGGCCGCGACCGGCGCACTGTTGATCGGCGCTGCCGGCCTGACCGCCTGCGGCGTCACCGAGACGGTTCAGGAGACGGTCGAGGAGGTCTCCGCGACCACCACGCTGATCAAGGGTGTCCCGACCACGAGCACCCCGGTGTTCCACTACACGATCAAGGGCGGTGTATCGCCGTTCTCCGGTGTGGTGGACGCGCCGAACAAGGCGATCACCAGTGATTTCGTCCAGGACATCGAGGAGGGTGGGTTCACCCTCACGATGAAGTTCCTGGTGGTCGGGAAGCAGGCCTGGGCGAAGATCTCGTTCGGCGGCGCTCCGGCCGGTTCCGGCCTGCCCAAGCTGCCGAGGAAGTGGATGAAGCTGGATTCGGGGAAACTGTCCGCCGGCTCCTCGGAGGATCTCACCTACAACGGTGAGAGCGACCCGGGCTACGTGAGCACGCTGATCGAGTCCGCCACCGGCCTCAAGGAGACCGGAAAGGGCGTCTACGCCGGTACCACCGACCTGACCCGGGCGACCGAGGCGGAGATCGTGGACGACGCGACCCTCAAGGCGCTCGGCGAGCAGGCGAAGGCCGTACCGCTGGAGCTTGCTCTGGATTCCGAGGGCCGGATCACCAAGGCCGTCGTCAAGATCCCGGCCGCCGGCAAGGTGAAGGCCGGTACCTACGAGGTCGTCTACGACCGGTACGGCACGGCCGCCCCGGTCAAGGCACCCATCGATGTGGTCGCTGCCCCGGCCGCCGCTTACGAGCTTCTGAACGGCTGACCGGGCACGGCTGACGACACCACCACCGGCAGCGCGGGCGATAACGGGGGTCCGCGCCGCCGGGGGTGGTGTCGTGCCGTGCGTTCTCCCGGTTCTGTGATGGGATCGGGGACATGGGTTCAAACCATGAGTACGTCTTCGTCGGCTGCTACACCGGTGACAAGGGGGGTGAGGGGGACGGCATCACGCTCCTGCGGCGTGACCCGGGGACCGGGGAACTGACCCGGCTGGGACTGGCCGCGCGGACCTCCTCGCCCTCCTTCCTCGCACAGCACCCCACCCTTCCGGTCCTGTATGCGGTGAACGAACTGGACCACGGCACGGTGTCCGCCTTCGCGGTGGCGCCGGACTGCTCCCTGATCCCGATGACGACCCGCTCGACCGGCGGTTCGGATCCGTGCCACCTGGCGGTGACCGCGGACGGCCGGCATCTGGTGGTCGCGAACTACGCGAGCGGTTCGGTCTCGGTGCACCCGCTCGACGCCGAGGGTGCCCCGGGCGAGCGCAGCGACCTGCTCACCCTGACCGGTTCGGGGCCGGACGCCGAGCGCCAGTCCGGTCCGCACGCCCACCAGGTGGTCCCGGACCGCAGCGGGGCCGACGTCTTCATCTCCGACCTGGGGTCGGACCGGGTGTGGCGGTCCCGCCTGGACCCGAACACGGGCCGGCTGGGCCTGCCCGAGGTCGCGGTCGAGGCCAAGCCCGGCACCGGCCCCCGCCATCTGCTCCGCTCGGCCGACGGCGCCCTGCTGCTCGTCGGCGAGCTGAGCGGAACGCTCAGCTGGTACCGGCCGGCCGGTGGCCCGCTGCTGGAGCAGCGCGGTGAGACGGCCGCCAGCACCTCAGCCGGGCCGGTCTATCCGTCGGAGATCACGATGGGGCGGGACGGGCGATTCGTCTATGTGGCGAACCGGGGCCCGGACACGGTCTCGGCGTTCGCCTGGGACGGCACGGAGGCGAGTCTGGTGGCCGAGGTGCCGGTCGACGGGGTGTGGCCGAGGCACATGGTCCTGCTCGGTGATCACCTCTACGTAACCAATCAACGTTCACACAACGTGACCGTTTTCCGCATCGACCCGGAGACCGGAATTCCGGGCGTCCAAGGTGAACCGACCGGTGAACCGAGCCCGACCTGCCTGCTCCGCTGGAATCCGGCGATGAACAGGCCATAACGAAGATCGGACACTTCGGCGTGTCGGTGACTATTGGCCTCAAACCCGGCACGCCGCAGGTCAAACTTGGCACCCTCCGGCAGGGCGACGTCACGCTCCGTGCTTTCTAGATCGGGAAGCGCCAATCTGAGTAATTTTCGTCCGAACGTATATGGCATTCAGCTTCGGACATGCGCACTATAGATCGCGTGTCTGGCCGCCATCGTAGAAACTTCAACTCAAAGGGAGCGGGCGTCGTCGGAGGTGCGATGGCGATAGTCGTCGTAATTGCGGGGACGTACCTGGGCTACCAGCAGTTCGCCAACTCGTCGTGCACGGGTTCCGTGAAACTGTCCGTTGCCGCCGCTCCCGAGATCGTGCCTGCCGTCAAGACGGTCGCCGATCAGTGGACCAAGGCGGGCGCCGCTGTTGACGGCACCTGCATCGCGGTCGACGTCACCGACGAGCTCCCCGGGACCATCGCCAGTGCGGTGAGCCGCGACCACTCCGTCGCGCTCATCGGTCTGCCGCCGGCACCCGACGCCGTGCAGGCCCCCGATGTCTGGATCCCGGACTCGTCGACCTGGCTGCTGCGCCTGCAGACCGAGGCCGCCGGCTTCCTGCCCCGCACCGCCACCTCGGTCGCGCAGAGCCCGCTGGTCCTGGCGATGCCCGAGCCGATCGCGAAGCAGTTCGGCTGGCCGAACAAGAAGATCGGCTGGACCGATCTGCTGGCGAACTTCAACACCGCCGAGCCGATGCAGGTCGGCATCATGGACCCGACGCAGGACGCGTCCGGCCTGACCAGCCTGCTGGCACTCAGCCAGGCGTCGAGCTCGGTCGCCGGCGCCAACCCCATCGAGGCTCTGAAGGCCAAGTCACGGGCCCTCACCGCGCTGGACAGCAACAAGGCCCTGCTGCGTGAGGAGCTGCTGGCCAAGTTCCCGAAGTCGGAGAGCGACCTCAACGGTCCCAACACGGTGAGCGCGGCGCCGCTGTCCGAGGAGGACGTGGTGGCCTACAACGCCGAGCGTCCGGGCATCCCGCTCAGCGCCATCTACATGGATCCGAGCCCGGCCCCGCTCGACTACCCGTACACGATCATGCCGCAGGTGGTGGACTCGAAGAAGTCGCAGGCCGCGGACGCACTCCTCGACCAGCTGCTCGACGGCGGTTCGAAGAACGCGCTCGCCGCCGCCGGTCTGCGGGCCCCCGACGGCACCTACGGCGCCAACTTCCCGGCTCCGATGGGCGCGCCCCAGGCGTCCCCGGCCGTCACCGCCACGGCGACCAAATCCGCCGACGGCAAGGCCGCGTCGGCCGCCCTCACCGGCGCTGACCTGAGCGCGGTGGTCGGTGGCTGGATCGCCACCACCAAGCCCGGACAGGCGCTGACCGTCTTCGACACCTCCGGCTCGATGGCCGAGCCGGTGCCGACCGCCGGTGGCAAGAGCCGGGCGCAGGTGACCCAGGAGGCCGCGAGTGTCGGCCTCTCGCTCTTCAGCAACAAGTGGTCGGTCGGTGTGTGGCGGTTCTCCACCAACGAGTCCGGCACCAAAGCCTGGAAGCAGCTCGTCCCGATCACCTCTCTGGTGCGGGGCCGGGAGGAACTGCAGGACTCGATCAACGACCTGGACCCGAAGGAGAACGGTGGCACCGGTCTCTACGACACGGTCCTCGACGCCTACCTGCACGCGAAGAAGAACTACTCCGCGCAGAAGATCAACTCGGTGATCCTGTTCACGGACGGCGCCAACGAGAACTCCGCGGGCCTCACGAAAGACCAGGTCGTCGCTGGTCTCAAAAAGGCGCAGGACCCGAAGAAGCCGATCCGTCTCGTGCTCATCGGCATCGGGGACAAGGTCAGTGTGGAAGAGCTGAAGATGCTGCGGGACGCGCTCCCGAACAGCAACAGCGGTGTCTTCCTCGCACCCGACCCGACCCTGATCACCAGCATCTTCGCGCAGGCCATCGGCTCGCGGACCGGCGTCATCTAGGCACCGCCACCACCAGACACATCAGCGGCCGCCGTCTTCCGGGACGGCGGCCGCCGCTTTTCCGGCCTCTTTCCCTTTGCGGTACGGGAGACGCGCGCGACGTTCGCGGGAACTCAGGCGAACCGGCGGAGCCAGGCCGCGGGATCCTCCCGTACCGCCCGGATTACCGTGTCGGCAGCGCCACGCATCGCCGCATCCGGCCCGAGGGCCGCCGCGCGTAACGTGACGGGGGCGAGGCCCGAGGTCAGCACCCGCGCCCGCAGTTCGGCCTCGATGCCCTCGCGCAGCGACGAGAAGATCGGGGCGTAGGCCCCGCCCAGCACGATGACCGGCACATCCAGCAGGTTGACGACAGCGGAGAGCGCGATTCCCAGGGCCGCGGCGGCCCGTGGCTGGTCCTCGGTGAGCGCCTCCTGTCCGGCGTACTGCTCGAGGCAGCCGCGCGCACCGCAGCGGCAGGCCCGTCCGTCGGGATAGACCGTGACGTGCCCGATCTCGCCGCTCCAGCCGCGCACTCCGCGATACAGCTCACCGTCGATGACCAGCCCCGCGCCGATGCCGATCTCACCCGAGACGTAGAGGAACGAGTTGCCCGGTGACCCGGTGCCCGCGCCGTCGCGACCCGGTTCCCGCGGGTCCGGGATGCCGCCGGTCACCCGCAGCTCGCCGAGAGCTGCCAGGTTGGCCTCGTTGTCGACGGTGATCGGCAGGTCGGTGAGTTCCGGGACGGCGCGCAGCGCGGCCACCGCGTCCACGTCCTGCCAGGCCAGGTTCGGCGCGACCCGGACCAGGCCGCCGGCGACCAGTCCGGGCACGGCGAGCGCGGCCCCGGCGACGACGAGCCCGTCGGCCTCGGCCGCGAGCCGCGCGGTGGCGGCCAGCCGGCCGAGTGCGGTGAGCGCCTGTGCGGGGTCGGCCGGGCGCTGGTCGGCGTGCTCGACGTGGCGGTGCCGCACGGCGCCGGTCAGGTCGACCACGCAGGCGGCCAGATAGTCGACGTTGATCTCCAGTCCGAGCCCGGCCGGGCCGGTGGAGGTGAGGGCGAGTCCGACCGCGGGACGCCCGGCGCCGATCCGTGGTGGCGGGTCGACCTCGACCAGTAGTCCGCCCGCCACTAGATCGTCGACAAGGGCAGAAACGGTCGCGCGAGTGAGGCCGGTGGCTGCCGCCACTGCCGCCCGCGATGGCGGAGATGTGCTGTTCGCCACGATGTGCAGCACTAGCGCGAGATTATGGGCCCGCACGCTCGCCTGCCGCACCGGAGTCGTGGAAGGGCTCAACACGCCCTTGACAGTGCCATACCCCGGTCAAATAATTCAACCACTAAACAATTTCCGGGAGGTTACCCGTGTCCGTCCAGCCCACTCGTGACGACAAGTTCTCCTTCGGCCTCTGGACCGTCGGCTGGCAGGCCCGCGACCCGTTCGGTGACGCGACCCGCCCGGCCCTCGACCCGGTCGAGGCGGTCCACAAACTCGCCGAGATCGGTGCCTACGGCATCACGTTCCACGACGACGACCTCGTCCCGTTCGGCGCCGACGCGCAGACCCGGGACGGCATCATCGCCGGCTTCAGGAAGGCGCTCGACGAGACCGGCCTGATCGTGCCGATGGTCACCACCAACCTGTTCACCCACCCGGTGTTCAAGGACGGCGGCTTCACCAGCAACGACCGTTCGGTCCGTCGCTACGCGCTGCGCAAGGTGCTGCGCCAGATGGACCTCGGCGCCGAGCTGGGCGCCAAGACGCTGGTCATCTGGGGCGGCCGTGAGGGCGCCGAGTACGACTCCGCCAAGGACGTGCAGGCCGCCCTCGACCGCTACCGCGAGGCGCTCAACCTGCTCGCGCAGTACTCCGAGGACCGTGGCTACGGCTTCCGCTTCGCCATCGAGCCCAAGCCGAACGAGCCCCGCGGCGACATCCTGCTCCCGACCGCCGGTCACGCCATCGCGTTCACCCAGGAACTCGACCGGCCCGAGCTGTTCGGCATCAACCCCGAGGTGGGCCACGAGCAGATGGCCGGCCTCAACTTCACCCAGGGCATCGCCCAAGCGCTGTGGCACGGCAAGCTCTTCCACATCGACCTGAACGGCCAGCACGGCCCGAAGTACGACCAGGACCTGGTCTTCGGCCACGGCGACCTGCTGAGCGCGTTCTCCCTGGTCGACCTGCTGGAGAACGGCGGCGTCGACGGGGCGCCCGCCTACGAGGGCCCGCGCCACTTCGACTACAAGCCGTCGCGGACCGAGGACTTCACCGGCGTCTGGGAGTCGGCCAAGGCCAACATCCGGATGTACCTGCTGCTCAAGGAGCGGGCCAAGGCGTTCCGCGCCGACCCCGAGGTGCAGGAGGCGCTGGCCGCGGCCAAGGTCGCCGAGCTCGGCAAGCCGACCCTGAACCCCGGCGAGACCTACACCGACCTGCTCGCCGACCGGTCCGCGTTCGAGGACTACGACGCCGAGGCCGCCGGCGCCCAGGGCTACCACTTCGTGAAGCTCAACCAGCTGGCGATCGAGCACGTCCTCGGGGCGCGGTAGGCATGGTCGACCGCTCCGAGCGGCACCCCGAGTGCCGTAGGAACATGCCGCGGGAGGCTGGGTAATGGCTCTCGTTGCCGGGATCGACAGCTCGACGCAGTCGTGCAAGGTCGTGATCCGAGACGCTGAGACCGGCAAACTGGTCCGGCAGGGCCGTGCCTCGCATCCGGACGGCACCGAGGTGCATCCGGATGCCTGGTGGGCCGCGCTCCAGCAGGCGATCGAGGAGGCCGGCGGCCTGGACGACGTGGCCGCCGCCTCGGTCGCCGGGCAGCAGCACGGCATGGTCGCGCTCGACGAGAACGGCGAGGTCGTCCGGCCGGCGCTGCTGTGGAACGACACCCGCAGCGCCGGTGCGGCCGCCGACCTGATCGAGGAGCTCGGCGGCGGCGACAGGTGGGCGGACGCGGTCGGTATCGTGCCGGTCGCCAGCTTCACCCTGACCAAGCTGCGCTGGCTGGCCCGCAACGAGCCGGACAACGCGGCCCGGGTGGCGGCGGTCTGCCTGCCGCACGACTGGCTGACCTGGAAACTGTCCGGAAGCTCGGACATCTCCCAGCTCAAGACCGACCGCAGCGACGCCAGCGGCACGCTCTACTGGTCGGCGAAGACCAACCAGTACCGGCACGACCTGCTGGAACTCGGGTTCGGCCGGGACCTGATCGTCCCCGAGGTGCTCGGCCCCACCGGGATCGCCGGGCACCTCCGTAACGGTGCCCCACTGGGCCCGGGCGCCGGGGACAACGCCGCGGCCGCCCTCGGCACCGGCGCGGCCCCCGGTGACGTGATCGTCTCGATCGGTACGTCCGGCACGGTCTTCGCCTCCTCGGAGGTGGCGCCGAACGACCCGACCGGGACGGTGGCCGGATTCGCCGACACCACCGGCCGGTTCCTGCCGATCGTGGTCACGCTGAACGCCGCGCGGGTGCTCGACGCCGCCGCCAAGCTGCTCGGCGTCGATCACGACGAGTTGTCACGGCTCGCGTTGTCGGCTACGGCCGGTGCGGGCGGGCTGGTCCTGGTGCCCTACCTGGAGGGGGAGCGAACCCCCAACCGGCCGGACGCCACCGGCTCGATCCACGGGCTCACGCTGCGGACGTCGACCCCGGCGCACCTGGCCCGGGCCGCTGTCGAGGGCATGCTCTGCGCTCTCGCCGACGGTCTCGACGCACTTGTCGCGACCGGTGCCGAGGCGAACCGGATCGTCCTGGTCGGTGGCGGGGCACGCAGCGAGGCGGTCCGCCGCATCGCGCCCGCGCTCTTCGGCAAGCCGGTCGTGGTACCGCCGCCCGGTGAGTACGTGGCCGACGGCGCGGCCCGGCAGGCGGCGTGGGTGACCGCGGGCGGCGGGCTCCCGCCGGTCTGGTCCGCGGAGACCCCTGAGGTGTACGAGGCGGACAGCGTCCCGTTGATCCGCGAGCAGTACGCCGCCGCCCGCGGCTGAACCCCCAGCTGTGCACCACCGCTGTCTCAGCCGTCCTGAGGCAGCGGTGGCTCGCAGCGGGATCTGACGTGGCGTGGCGCTGCTCCGGGCGTACCCGCGAAATTTCTTGAAGTTTTTGTTGTCGCCCTGCGATCGCGGCATCTACGTGCACAGGAACACCGGTCGATCCCCCTCGGCCGTCATCCCCAGCACGTAAGGAAGGACCGCAGTGGCAGAGAGAAAGTTCCGGACACGGAAGCTGCTCGGTGTCGCGGCCGCACTGGTCGTGCCCACCGGACTCATCGGGCACTCGATGTTGCCGTCGAACGCGGCGACCGCCCCGACGGCCGGTACGACGTATCAGCTGATCGTGAAGAAGAGTGGCAAGTGCATCGAC
>NZ_JBFAAI010000023.1:0-137778 GCF_040639655.1 Actinoplanes sp. NPDC023801
GCAGGCGGTCGCCGCGGTCCGCCGGCGGATGCCGGACCTCGACAACGTGATCCGGCGCAACGACATCTTCATGGCGCGTACGGTCGGCGTCGGCGGGGTCCAGGGGTTGACTACGGTCCAGCTGCTGTCGGCGGTCAGGGTCAGCGGGCGATTCGCTCCGGTGCCCGCCCCGGAGGCGATCCAGGCCTGGGAGTCGTAGTGCCGCAGGAAGCTGCCCGGGAAGTTGATCGACTCGAAGGTCACCCCGGTCCCGCCGAGTCCGGGCCGGGCACAGAACGTGGCGTCGGCCGCGAACAGCGCCGACCCGTCGTTCGGTGCCATCCGGATACGGCTCGCGGCGTGCCGCAGGAACTGACCGGGGAAGCCGACCGGCTCGAACGAGTAGCAGGACGAGTCGGCCAGGCCCCGCCGCAGCGTGAACGTGGCGTCGGCCTTGAGCCCCGCACCGCTGCCGGCGCTGACCGGCTCGGTCCAGCCCAGGCTGTCGGCGTGCCGCAGGTACCGGTCGGTGTAACCCCATGTGGTGACCTGCAGCGAGCGCCGCACGTCGAAGGGCAGGATCACCGAGCTGCGCCACAGAGCCGGCGCCGACACGTTCCAGGTGGCGTCGGCCGCGAACGAACCACCGGTGTTCGCGTCGATGCGGACCTGCTCGTTCGCGTGCCGCAGGTACTGGCCGGGCTGGTTGGCCGCCTCGAACGACACCCCGCCGGCCGCCAGGCCCGGCCGGGAGCACCACGTCGCGTCGGCCGCAAAGCTGCCGCCGGTGTCGGCGTCGATCCGGACCACGCTGCCGGCGTGCCGCAGGAAGCGGCCCGGGTTGTTGACCGACTCGAACGAGTAGCAGCGAGGATCGGACAGACCGGCGACGGTACGGAAGGACGCGTCCTGCCGCGGCCCATCCCCACTGATCACGTCGGTACGCGCCAGCGAGTCCGCATGCCGCAGATGACGGTCGGTGTATCCGGGCGTGGCCACCTGGAACGACCGGACGTGCCCCAGCGACAGCGGCACCGCGGCGTTCTGGTTCCTCGCCGCGCGGAGCAGGTTCGTCATCGCGGCACGTACCTGCCCGGTGTCGACCTTCTGAATCCGCCGGTCATAGGTGTAGAGGCCGTTGTACTCGCCCTCCACGTCGGTGATCTCGGTGTAGACGAACCCGGAGAGCCCCTTGCTGGTCATCAGCCGCTCGGAGTCCCGGATCATGCCGGTGAACCGGTCGTTGAGGTGCGCGTTGCCCGACATCTGCTCGTAGGCGAAGAACTGCCCGTTCGGGCTGTACTCGTGGCCGGGCGTACGCAGGCCGAGTCCGCCGAACTCCCCGAGCATCGACACCCGCGTCGACGACGGCAGGGGCGCGTCCGGCCCGGTGTACGCGTGCCAGTCGATGATGTCGCCGGTGCCGGGGTCGCCCTTGGAGGCGCAACAGTTGAAGCCGCTGTGCGGATTCATCAACCGGGTCGGATCGTACGCCTCCAGGCTGCGCGTCACCCGCTGCGTCTCGGCGAGGTTCCACTCGCCCCAGCCCTCGTTGAACGGCACGTAGGTGACCACCGCGGGTGAGAACCGGTGCTCGTCGATGATCTCCCGCGCCTCGGTCTCGAACTGGGCGATCTGCGCGGCCGACTTGGTGTCGTCGCCGCCGGACGGGATGTCCTGCCAGACGAGCAGGCCGAGGCGGTCGGCGTGGTAGTACCAGCGGGCCGGTTCCACCTTGATGTGTTTACGGACCATGTTGAAGCCCAGGTCCTTGTGCTTCTGCAGGTCGAAGGCGAGCGCCGCGTCGGTGGGCGCGGTGTAGACGCCGTCCGGCCAGTAGCCCTGGTCGAGGGTGCCGGCGTGGAAGACGAACTCACCGTTGAGGGTCGGCCGCAGCACGCCGTTGACCAGCTTGGTGCCGACCTCCCGCATGCCGAAGTAGCTGGTCACCTGGTCGACGGTCGCGCCGCTGGAGTTGCGCAGCGAGACCCGCAGGTTGTGCAGGAACGGGTCGTCGGGCGACCAGCGGCGGGCGTTCGGCACGGGGACGGTGAACTCGGTGAACCCGCCGCTCGCCGAACCGACGACGGCCGAGCCGCTGAGTGCCTCGGCGAACACGCTGTGCCCGCCGGTGTTGCCACGGGTGAAGACGCGGACCCGGACGTTGTTCGCGGTGATGTTCGGGTAGATGTCGACCGAGTAGATCGACGAGACCGGCGTCGGCTCGAGCCAGACGGTCTGCCAGATGCCCGAGGCTGGGGTGTAGAAGATGCCGCCCGGGCTGTTGACCTGCTTACCCGCCGGCTGTTCCTCGCCGCGGCCGTTGGTGGGGTCGTAGACGCGTACGACGATCTCGTTGGTGCCGCCGTTGAGCTGCGGGGTGATGTCGACCTCGAACCGGTCGTAGCCGCCCTTGTGCGTGGTCACCTGCTGACCGTTGACCCACACGGTGGCCTCGTAGTCGACCGCGCCGAAGTGCAGCTGCACCCGGCGGCCGTTCCAGCCGGACGGCACCGTGAAGGTCCGGCGGTAGAACATCAGGTCGCGGTTGTCGTTGCGCATGATCCCGGACAGCGCCGACTCGACCGGGTACGGCACGAGGATGCGCTCCGGCAGCGTCTGCCCGATCGGTGGCGCGGCGTTGCGGTTGACGTTCCCGGCGCCGTCGGTGGCCGGGTTCAGGAACTCCCACTCCCCGTTCAGTGACTGCCAGTCGGGGCGGGTCATCTGCGGTCGCGGGTACTCGGGCAGCGGGTTGGTGGTGGAAACCTGGCTGGTCCAGGGCGTGGACAGGGGCGGCGCCTTCGGGACGACGGCCGCGGACGCGGACGTGGCGACTCCGATCAGGCCGGTGGAAGCCACGATCAGAACCGCACAGGCACGAGCTAGAAGTTGGCGCATCGGACTCCTCGCGGGGGCGGAGCCCACCGAGGTCCGACACGGACCGCCTGGTCACGGCGGGGCATGCCGGACTACGGAGGCAAGGACGGACTTCAACCGAACCTCGCAAGACTGAACGGCCTTACACAGGTTCGAACACATTCATCCACCGACGCCGATCCTCTGTCAAGGTTCCGAACCATTTCCGGAACCGGAACTCTGCGGCACCACTCCGCCGGGCGAGAGGCACGGCTCTAAGGTTCTGTGGATGGAGCTGTCGCGGATCGCGCCCGAACTGCGCAAACCGGTGCGCCGGCTGCCGGCGATGCCGGTGCATGCCCGCTGGTTCCGGCGGCTGAGCCGGGCCGCGATGCCGTTCATGCCATCCGGCGGGGTGCCCGGCGTGACGGTCGAGCAGGCCATCCCCGGGCTTCCCGGTGTCCGCGTGCACCGGCCCGGACAACCCCGGTCCCGGGCCGCACTGCTCTGGATCCACGGCGGCGGCCTGGTCCTCGGCGGCGCCAAGCAGGACGACCGGATGTGCGGGGGCACCGCTGCCGAGTTGGGCATCGTCGTGGTGGCGGCAGGCTATCGGCTGGCGCCGGAACACCCGTACCCGACACCGCTCGACGACTGCCACACCGCCTGGACCTGGCTGCTGCGCAACGCCGCCCGGCTCGGTGTCGACCCCGGCCGGGTGATCGTCGGCGGGCAGAGCGCGGGCGGCGGGCTCGCGGCGGCACTGGTCCAGCGGCTGCACGACGAGGACGGCGTCCGGCCGGTCGCGCAGTGGCTCTACTGCCCGATGCTCGACGACCGTACGGCGGCACGCCGCGAACTCGACGAGATCGGCCACCGGGTCTGGAACAACCGCAGCAACCGGTACGGCTGGAGCGCCTACTTGCGAGCCGAGCCGGGCGGCCGAACGGTACCGGGCTATGCGGTACCGGCCCGCCGCGGGGATCTGGCCGGTCTGCCACCGGCCTGGATCGGTGTCGGCGACGTGGATCTCTTCCACGACGAGGATCAGGAGTACGCCGAGCGGCTGCGCGCCGCCGGCGTCCCGGTCACCTTCCACGTCGTCCCCGGCGCGCCGCACGGCTTCGAGGCGTGGGCCCCGGGCACCGCGATCAGCCGGGACTTCGTCGGCGCGGGCCGGGAGTGGCTGGCGGACTTCGCGGGCTGATCAGGCCCTTCTCCGGTTCGTGGTGGTGTCCACCCCGACGGTCAGCGCCACGGTGTATCCGCCGCTCACGTCGCCGGTGACGGCGGCCAGCTGCTTCGCGGCGGAGTCGTCGCTGAACACGTTGTCGGTCTCCAGGGTGAGCCGGGCCAGACTGGCGACCGACGACTCGTACCCCGGCTGCGCGTAGACGGTGTCGCAGTGCTCCTTCGGAATCGCGACCTGGGAGACGGCGATGGCCTTGGTGGAGTCCGTGATGCTCGCCCGGTCCGGATAGACCTCGAAGTGGACGTGTGGCCACCGCCCGGGGTAGCAGGCCGGGAAGATGCTGGTGAAGCTCACCTTCCCGGACGTGTCCGCGATCTGCACGCCGCGCAGGAAGTTCTCGCCGGTGACGCCCTCGGAGTACATCGAGTACTGCCCGGCCCGGTCGCAGTGCCACACGTAGACGGCCGCCCCGGCGAACGCGGCACCGCCCTTGGCCAGGTCCTTGATCGTCAGTTCCAGGGTCATCGGTACGCCGTCGGCCGTACCGCTGCCGTCGCCGAAACTGGACCGGATGTCGCTGCGGACGATCCCGCTCTGCTCCAGCACGTCCGGACCGTTGGAGCCGTCACCCGGATACGGCCCGGCCGTCTCCTCCGGGATCTCCTCCGGGTTCGCGGCGGCGGTCGTCGCGGACGAGCCGGTGGCGCCGGTGGCGCCGGTGGGCCCGGAGGTGCAGGCGGCGAGCCCGAGGGTGGCCACCCCGGCGCCGAACGCCCGCAGAATCTGCCGCCGTCCCATCAAGGTGCCCAGGTCGAACCCGAGGCCCTGGTCGAACACCTCCTCGCCGGGCCTGGCCAGCGGACGTCCCTGATAGGTCGGGTGGTCCTTCACGATTCCTCCGATATGCCGCGCGGTGGGGCTCACCCGACCATGCCAGCACCGAAGGCTTTTCCAAACACGTACTGTGCGAGGATCGCCGCCCACTGTCGTCTACGACCTGAAGGCGTGAGGCCCGCAGCCTTCTTCGTCGCCTGCTACGGGTGGCGCCTACTCCGGCGGGCCGGGCGCCCTGATGCTGTGGCCGGTTAGGCTCGCGCCGTGGTGAGCTGGACGTCGCCTGAGCGGGTGTACACCTGGGCCCGGGAGCATCCGTGGGTGGCGGACGCGCTGCTCGCTGCGGTCCTCTCGGCGTTCCTGCTGCCGATGTCGGTGATGATGATCGCGCCGTCGGTCCCGCCCGGCTGGTGGGTGATGCTGTGCGCCGGCCTGGTGGCGGTGCACGCCGCGCTGTTCGCGCGCAGGGTCCGTCCGGTCGCCTCGTTCATCGTGGTCAGCGCCGCGCTGGCGGTCCAGGCACTGGCGCCGCTGGCGGCGTACCGGTTCGATTCCGCCTTTCTGGCCTCGGCCGCCGCGTTCCCGGTCGCGCTGTACGCGCTGTGCGCGTACGGTCCGCCCTGGTGCCGCAGCTTCGGGGTGGCCGTGGGCGTCGCGGGGTCGGTGCTGCTGACGGTGCGGGCGGTCCGGGTCTTCCCGTCCGACACGGCCACGACGCCGGGCGGCCCGGCGGCCTGGGCGTTCCTGCTGGGGGTGCTCCTGGTGGTGGTGCTCGCCTCCTGGGGTTTGGCCCGGCTGCGGCAGATCCGGCTCGCGTACTTCGACCTGCTGGAGGAGCGGGCGCGGCGGGCCGAGGCGGACCGGGAAGGGCGGGCCCGGGTCGCCGTCGTCCAGGAGCGCGCACGCATCGCCCGGGAGATGCACGACATCGTGGCCCACTCACTGGCCGTGATCGTGACCCAGGCCCAGGGCGGGGAGCTGGTCGCGGCGAAGTCGCCGGAGCGCGCGGCCGCCGCACTGGGCACGATCGCCACGACCGGCCGGCTGGCGCTGGCCGACATGCGGCGGCTGCTCGGCGTGCTGCGGACAGAGGGCTTGGAGTCGAGCGGCTCGGGTCCGCAGCCCACCCTCGCCGACCTGCCGCAGTTGCTGGACCGGGTCCGCGCCGCGGGCTTGACTGTGCACCGCGCCGACGACGGGATTGCCAGACCGGTGGGGTCGGCTGTCGAGTTGACGGCGTATCGGCTGGTGCAGGAGAGCCTGACGAACACGCTGCGCCACGCCGGGCCCGGTGCCCGCGCCGACCTGTGCCTGACCTGGAATGCGCGTGAGTTGATCGTGACCGTTGGTGATGACGGGTGCGGCGCGGTGGCGCCCGGCGACGCCGCCGGACACGGGCTGATTGGTATGCGGGAACGGGTCGCGGTGCTGGACGGTACGCTCACCGCCGGCCCGAAGCCCGGCGGCGGCTTTGAGGTGCGCGCGGTGTTACCCACGGCGGACACCGTTGCCGTTGACGGGGCGAACGGGGAGTGGCGATGATCCGGGTTTTCATCGTGGACGACCAGGCTCTGGTCCGGGCGGGCCTGGCGATGGTGGTCGAGTCGCAGGAGGACATGGCCGTTGTCGGCGAGGCCGGTGACGGCGCGCAGGCCCTGGACCGATTGGCCGGCAGCTCTGCGGACGTGGTGCTGATGGACGTCCGGATGCCCGTGCTGGACGGGGTGCAGACCACCCGGCGGTTGACCGTGCGACCGGCAGCACCGAAGGTGCTGGTGCTGACGACGTTCGACCTGGACGAGTACGCGTTCGCCGCGCTCCGCGCCGGCGCGAGTGGGTTCCTGCTCAAGGACGCCCTCGCCGCAGAGCTGTGCGCGGCGATCCGCACCGTGTACCGCGGCGACGCGGTGCTCGCCCCGCCGACCACCCGGCGCCTGGTCGACCGCATGCTGGCCGACCTGCCGGTACCCGAGCCCGGTCCCGACCCGCTCGCCGCGCTGACCGGGCGAGAGCGAGAGGTGCTGCTGGCGATGGCGCGCGGAGAGTCCAACGGGGAAATCGCCGTCCGGCTGTATCTGTCCGAGGCCACCGTCAAGACCCATGTCGGGCGGGTGCTGGCGAAGCTGGGGCTACGCGACCGGGTCCAGGCGGTGATCTGGGCGTACGAGCGGCACCTGATCCGCCCCGGCCATTCACCGCAATAGCCGTCATCCTCAAGGATGACCCAAGGCCCGCAAAAGTCCGCCTCCGGTAGCGGACGCCGACGACCTTCGAGCCACGCGCCGCTCTGCCCCGCGCAGGCACGATCAAAGCATGACCAGAACCTCGACCCTGACCCGCTGGGTCCCCCGACTGATCATGGGGCTCGCCTGCCTGCACACCCTGTTTGGGCTCTTCGTGCTGCCCGCGTCCCTGGATCCGAACCCGCTCGCCGGGATCGTCGCCGACGGCTTCGTCAACGCCATCGGCGGCAACGTGGACCGCGAGGTGACCTTCTGGTTCCTCGCCACCGGCATCATGTTGTTCATCGTCGGGCACCTCACCCACTGGGTGATCCGTCAGACCGGCCGCATCCCCGCCCTGGTGGGCTGGTGGACCCTCGGCTTCGCCGTACCGTCGCTGGTGCTGCTGCCCGGCTCGCCGTTCTGGCTGGTCCTAGCCCTCGGGATCCTGGCGCTCGTCGCCGCCCGCCGCGACGACCGGGCGGCCGTGGCGCTGGCGACGACGTCATGAGGATCTCGGAGACCGCGCACACCTGCAGGTCCTGGCGGATCCACGAGATCGCCCACGACTTCCGCGTCGAGGATGTATGGGCGTTACCGACACCGGGTGGCCCCGACGACTTTGCGCGGCTGGTACGGCAGACCGCCACTCTCAACGAGTCGACCCTGCGGTCACCGTCCGCCCGCGCCCTGTTCGCGATCCGGCACCGGCTCGGGGCGCTCTTCGGCTTGGACGACCCGGACTCCGGCGTCGGCGCCCGGGTGCCGACGCTACGCGACCGGCTACCGGCCGACCTGCGCGACGCCCAGGCCGGACCGGATTTCGAAACTCCTTCCTTCACCCCGGTCTACCTCACCGATGATGAGTGGGCCGCAGAGTTGGCCAACCGGACCGTGCACACGGTGCTGCACCTGGGTTGGGTCCCGGACGGCGCCGGCGGCTACCGCGGCCAGATGGCCGTGCTGGTGAAGCCCAACGGGCTGTTCGGGACGGCCTACATGGCCGCGATCGCACCGTTTCGCCACCTCGTCGTGTACCCGGCGCTGATGCACGCCATCGCACAACGCTGGCGCGACGAGCCGCGCCCTTGAGGCGGCCCCTGTAGCGGACCACGAAGAACCAACGTCAGCCCTGGCCACAGCTCCACCACGGAGCAGGCCAACAGATCCGTAGGACCATCCTGACCAGCGCTGGAGTTGTTTTTTCGCTGGAAGCTACTGGGAGGCCCTCTTGGCTCGGTAGCGCCACGCGAATCCTCCTCCTGGATAGCGTGACTCCCTGTCGACGATTCCGACCGGATGCGACCCGAAAGTTTCCGGGACATTGCGGCGTTCCACAGTGGAATCGCGCTAAAGTCGCGGGACATCGACTGGGATCGGGGGGACTGTGGCGGAGGAGACGACCCGGCTGCCGGTCCGGGAAAGTCGCTCGTTCCTGCAACGCGCGGTGCGGTTCCTGGCCGAGGAGGCGCGGGTCGACCAGTTCCTCGACATCGGCGCGGGAGTGCTCACCGCCGGAAGCACCCACGAGGTCGCCCAGCGCAAGGTTCCGCACGCCCGGATCGTCTACGTCGACAGCGACCCGGCGGTCGACGCCCGATTCACCGGCAGCCCCGAGGGAGCGATCCGCTACCTACGCGGCGACCTGCGCGAACCCCGCACCGTGCTCGGCGACCCGCGCCTCAAGGAGACCCTCGACCTGGACCGGCCGGTCGCGCTGATCCTCGTGGCGGTGCTGGACCTCCTGCCCGACCACCGGCAGGCCGTCGGCGTCGTCCGCGAACTGCTCGCCGCCCTGCCCTCCGGCAGCTACCTCGCCGCGACCAGCTTCACCCTGGACCATCGCCCGGCGGACCCGCACAGCCGGCCGGAGACGCACCCCCGCACCCGGGCCCAGTTCGCCGAATACTTCACCGGTCTCGGCCTGATCGGCCCCGGCATCGTCGCGGTCTCCGAATGGCTCCCGGAGGTGCCGGCGCACCAGCGGCCACCCGCGGACGCGGTCGCCCTCTACGGAGCCGTCGGCCGCAAACCCTGAGGCGCGCCGCCGAGCGCGACCCCGGCCGGGACGGCTGTCACGGTCAGGAGAACAGGCCGGCGTACGCGTTGAGCGCCGGCTGGCCGCCGAGATGGGCGTACAGAACCTTCGCGCCCCTGTCGATCTCGCCGCGGCCGACCAGGTCGATCAGGCCGGCCATCGACTTGCCCTCGTACACCGGGTCGGTGACCATGCCCTCGGTCCTCGCCGCCAGCCGCATCGCGTCCAGGGTGGACTCGTCCGGGATGCCGTAGACGCCGGCGTGGTAGCGCTCGTCCAGGATGATCTCGTCGTCGGTCAGCTCGCGCGCGCCGATCAGCCCGGCCGTCGACCGGGCGATCCGGGCCACCTGGGCGCGCGTCTCGACCGGTTTCGCCGAGCCGTCGACACCGATCACCCGCCGGGCCCGGCCGCCCGCTGCCGCGAACCCCGCGACCATGCCGGCCTGCGTGCTGCCGGTCACCGAACACACGATGATCGTGTCGAAGAAGACGCCGAGCTGCCGCTCCTGCTCGATCACCTCGTACGCCCAGTTCGCGAAACCGAGGCCGCCGAGCCGGTGATCGGACGCGCCGGCCGGGATCGCGTAGGGCGTACCGCCGGAAGCGACGACCTCCGCGAGGGCCGCCTCCCAGCTCTCCTTGAACCCGATGCCGAAACCGGCCCTCACCAGCCGTACGTCCGCACCGGCCAGCCGGCTGATCAGGATGTTGCCGACCTTGTCGTAGACGCTGTCCGGCCAGTCCACCCAGCTCTCCTGCACGAGCACACACTTGAGCCCGGTCGCGGCGGCGACCGCGGCCACCTGACGGGTGTGGTTCGACTGCACGCCGCCGATCGACACGAGCGTGTCGGCACCCTGCGCGAGTGCGTCCGCGACCAGATACTCCAGTTTGCGGGTCTTGTTCCCGCCGTACGCGATGCCGGAGTTGCAATCCTCCCGCTTCGCCCAGATCTCGGCACCGCCGAGGTGACGGGTCAGCCGGTCCAGCCGGTGCACCGGCGAGGGCCCGAACAGCAGCGGGTGGCGCGGAAAGTCGGAGATGCTCATGAACGCCCCTCGATCAGCGGATGAAGATGGCCCCAGATCTCCGCGTTCACCGCTGACGCGCGGGACACGTCACGCGCGGCGAGGGCGGAGATCAGATCGTCGTGCAACCGGACGGAGCGGCCGGCCTGCGGAGACGTGAACAGGAGGCGCTCGGCACGGCGCACCAGAGGGGTGTATCTCTCGACCGTGCCGGAGGCCGCGGCATTGCCGTAGGCCGCCAGGGGGATCGCGTGCACCTCGTCGTCGGCGGCAAGCGCCGCCTCGACATCGCCCGCGGCGACCGCCTCGGCGAACCGGGCATTGGCCACGCGCATCGCTTCCAGCAGGTCGGTGGCCAGGGTTTCTGCCACATGTCGTACGGCCAGAGCGTGCATGGCTCCGAGCACCGCCGCCGCGTCCTCGACCTCCTTGGCCACCACCTCGGTGACCCTGGTGTAGCTCTGCGGTTTCGTCTCGACGAGGCCCTCGCTGGTCAGGCGGGCGATCGCGTCCCGGATCGGCGCTTTCGACAGGCCGAGCCGGGTGGCCAGCTCGTCCGGCCGTAACGCGCTGCCGGGTGGCAGGGTGCCGTCGACGATCGCGCCCTTGAGCCGCCCGTAGGCCGCGTCCCGCAGCAGATGCCGCCCGATGCTCTCCACAACTGAAATGTTAGATGCCAGTGTTCTCCGGGCGCCAGTCCCCTCGTCCATGAAACCTTCGACGAGCCCGCGGACCGGAGCTCAGCGACCTTCGCGACCCGAAAAATGCTTGCGGCACGGCCGGAGCCCGCCAGCCGTACCCAGGCACCCTCCGCGACGCGGAATACAGGGCTTGGGTACAGCCCGCGGGCTCCGGCCCGGTGACGGTGGCGCGGACGCCGCCCCGACGCCCGGACCACCGTCACGGTTCTCGGGTCAGCGGCGCTTGGTGCTAGTCGTGGCCTGCTCGGCGTTCTCACCGGCGGCACCCTCGGCGGCGCCTTCCTCAGCAGCACCCTCCTCAGCAGCGCCCTGGTCGGCGGCACCTTCCTCGGCGGCACCTTCCTCAGCGGCGCCTTCCTCGGCCGCGCCCTGGTCGTCGGCACCGGCTGCCGCGGCTACCGCCTTGGCGTCGGCGAGAGCAAGGCAGGACTGCAGCAGAGCGGCCTGCGCGGAGGTGACGGCGGCGGCTGCGGCGGCCTGATCGGCCGCACCCTGCTCAGCGGCGCCTTCCTCAGCGGCGCCCTGCTCCTCGGCGCCCTTGCCGGCCGCGCCCTTACCAGCGGCACCCTTGCCGGCCGCGCCCTTCTCGGCGGCCCTCTCCGCCTTCCGGGCCGCCTTCGCGTACTTCTTGGCGAGAGCCTTGTTCTCGGCCTTGGCCTTGGCCGGGTTCTCGGCGGCCTCCTCGGCCTCCTGCGCCGCGTCCTCGGCTCCGGCCTCACCGGCGGCCGCGGCCGCGTCGGCGGCGAACTGGTCGCAGGACGCCTCGAGTGCCACGGCCGAGTCGACGGCGGCATCCTCGGGGGCCTGCTCCTGGATCGGGGCGAGCTCTTCACCGTCGCAGACCACGCTGCCGGCGTTCACTTGGAGCTCGGTGCACTGGGAGACGTCGAACTGCTGGCCGTCCACCGTGACGACGCCGGAACCCGCGGTCTTGGTCTTCCCCGTACCGGCCGAAGCCAGTTGTACGCCGGTCACACCGGTGGCCACCAGCACTCCCGCGACCACCACCGCGCCGATCGTCTTCCGCCGACTGTCCGGGTTACGTCGGTACGAGCGCGCCCTCATAATCACTCCTCGTCGTTGGAGGTCGATGCCATCGGTTGGGGGGCCATACGGGCAGGGACCCTCGACGGGTTCAACGCATCCAACCGGCAGCATCCCGAAACGCATCGGTGGACAGCACGAAATAGCAGCTCAGAGCGGCTACGAGAAAGGTGCGGAAAATTTTGCCGGGACACCGCCGAAGGGTGACCCGTCCACGGTCACACACGGTACGACGGGACGACCTTCCACAGTCGACTACGCATAGTGATACGGTCTGGCCGATCGTTCTCTGCGCCGGGGCGGAAGCGGGTCGACGTGCCCGCCGCGCAGGCGTTGGCGGGCAGCGACGGGCACCCGGGCCGGGGAAGGATCACACGGCGCGCGAGTACCCATCGCCAGAGACGCCATCGCCTACCGCCCTACTTGGTGGAGACGCCTTCTGAGGTGACCAACTTGCGGACCGCGGTCCGTGCGATCCTCTTGAGCCGCTTGTCCGCCGGGTCCTCCGCACCCATCAGACCCACGGTCAGCGCGACGTCCCGGTAGGCGACCTGGACCGCCTTCGCCCGCATGGTGACGTCGATTCCCGCGAACTTCGCCCGCACCACGATCTCGACGGCGATCGCCTCGTCGCCGAGACGCTGCTGCCAGTCCAGGGCCCGGACGGTGAGCTCGGCACCGTCCATGTCGATCTCGGGACAGTCCTTCAGCATCGTCCGGAGCTGCGCAATGGCGGCAGCGGCCGGCTTCTCCCCGATCGCGGACAGCACCTCCATCGCCATCGAGCCCTCGTCGGCGTGGTCGAAGATCGCCATCGCGGTCGGCGGGCCGGCCGGAGCCTCGGGCTCATCCTGGGGGGCCGGTCCGGTCTTGACCGGATCCACCGTCTTGACGGGCTCGATCGTCTTGGCGGGTTCGATCGTCTTGATCAGCTCACCCGACTGGATCGGCATGGCCATGGGACTCGCGGACACGTCCGACAGGGCGTCAGCCATGGCACAGGGATCACCGGTCGTCCCGGCCTGGCCGAACATCTCGCGCATCAGCGGTTCGTAGAAATCCGTGTCGAGCATTTCGTATCCGGGCGGCATGTCCGCCTTCGTGAGCAGTGCCTTCTTCAGCATGGCCGTCCGGTCGGGTGGCTCGGCCGGGGCGGTCACGGCGGCCGCGGGCACACCGGGCGCGGCGCTTGCCGCGGTCGGCAAGGCGGCCGCGGGGCCGAGTCCCAGTCCGAGGGAAACCGCGAATACGGCAGGAAACCTAATTGCCTTTTGACGTGATATACGCATATTTTCAGGCTAGTGATCCAATTCGCTTTCAGTCGGGAAAGTGATGATTTCGAAAATAGCCACACGTGCTGCCGCGGCCTCGAACTCGTCCGGATCCCCGCTGGTCACGAGGCCGAGCCGGACGAAGAACGGCACGCCGTTCGGCACCTCGGCCGGAAACGCGCGCATCACGGCACGCCGCTGCCCGGCGTCATTGATTTCGGTCAGGGTCACCGGCTCGCTGTGGCGCCCCGAGGAGAGCTCGCCGCGACCGGCGGCCCGGACGTTGCGCGCCCAGTCCCCGTCCGGCACCCCGGCGACCAGATATCGGTGCCCGTCCAGGGTCAGCGGCGAGACCGGTGTGGACCGCGGCCGCCCGGTACGGCGCCCCGGGACGGTGAGCACGTGGACAGTGCCGAGTCGCAGGCCGAGTCGGTTGAGCACCCGCACCACCCGGTTGGCCAGTGGCAGCCAGCGGGGCAGCCGCAATGTGGTGGTCATCGGAACCCTTTCGATAGTCGAAGCTTTTTGCCCACGGTATATTCCTTCGAGTGTCGAAGCAATCGCCGGTCTCCGGTCGCCGGCAAGGTCACCCGCTCCGTCCCGAGGCCCCGGACGACCTGCTGGACGCCGCAGCCGGCGCCGCCGCGGCCCTCGGCACGGCCACCGACGAGATCGACGAGGCAGCCGCCGATGCTCTCCGTGTCAATCGCACCGACCTGCGGATCCTCGGCCTGGTCAGCACCGCCGGAGCGATGACGGCCGGTGCCCTCGCCGAAGCCGCGCGGCTCAGCCCGGCCGCCACCACGGCCGCCATCCAGCGTCTCGTCGCGACCGGTCACCTGCGCCGGGACACCGACCCGGCGGACCGCCGACGGGCCGTCGTCACCGTCACCACGGCCACCGCCGAGGCGATCGACCGGCTCTACCGCCCGATCGCCGAAGCCGGTCGCCGGGTGCTGATCGGTTACACCGCCGAGGAGTTGCGCCTGATCATCGGATTTCTCCAGGAGGGCCGCACGATGCAGCTCGAGCAGGCCGCCCGCATCCGGGAACTGTCACCCCCGGTGCGCGACCCGGCCACCGACCACGGTCAGCGGCACCGGTGAACCGGCGAACTCGTCCGGGTCCGCGGTCAGCGGGTCGAGCCCGAAGACGGTGAGATCCGCCCGGTGACCGGGCAGCAGCCGTCCCGACCTGCCGGACAGCCCCGCCGCCGCGGCCGCCTCGCAGGTGTACCCCTCCAGCGCCATCCGGGCGGTCAGCCCCTGCTCCGGCAGTACCGGTTCGACGTCCGGACGGCCCGCTGGACGGCGCAGCCGGGCCGCCGCCAGAATCGCGCGCGGATCGAACGGCGCGATCGGCCAATCCGAACCCAGCACCAGACGGGCTTCCCGATCGCGCAGGTCCCGGGCCCGGAACGCCCGGTCGGCCCGTCGTTTGCCGAGGCGGGAGGACCAGTTGTCACTGTGGTCGGCGCGGGTGTATGCGGTGCAGTGGGTCGGCTGCATGCTCGCGGTCACGTCCTGGCGCGCGAACCGTCCGATCAGCTCGGTCGGCATGGTCTCCAGGTGTTCGATCCGGTGCGGCGCCGCCGAGGCCCGGGGCAGCCCCGCGTAGGTGTCGAGCACATGGCGGATTCCGGCGTCGCCGATCGCGTGCGTGACGATCGGGATGCCGTGCCGGGCCAGGATTCCGGCCGCTTCGGTGTACGCCGACGGGTCGGGCCAGAAGCAGGCGGTCGACTCGCCGTGTGTGTCCGGCTCGTCCAGCCAGGCGGTACCGCCGTCGATCGTGCCGTCGATCATGAACTTGGCGCCCTGGACCCGCCAGCGACGGCCCGCCAGCCGCTGCTGCGCGATCACCGCGTCCAGGCCGTCACGTCCGGAACCGGGCATCACGAACGGTGCGAACCGCCACCGTACCGGCAGGTCCCCGTCCGCTTCCATGGCGAGGAACAGCTCCAGCGAATCGCCCTCGAAATCCATGGCGTCCGCCGCCGTCAGGCCGCAGGCCGCCATCCGTCGCATCAGATCGGTCAGCCGGGCGCGCCGGTCGGCCGGGGAGTCCTCCGGCATCAGGGCACGGACCAGGTCGAGGGCCTCCCACTCGAGCAGGTGCCCGGTGGGCTTCCGGTCGGCGTCGCAGACGACACTCGCGCCGGATGTGAACACGCGCGGGCCGTCCACCCCGGCCATCTCCAGAGCGCGCGGGCTGACCAGCGCCGAATGCCCGTCGAACATCAGCAGGAACACCGGGACGTCCGGACCGGCCGCCTCCACCAGGGGCGCATACGTGACCGGCGCGCCCTCGAAGACGTTCGGATCCAGGCCCCACCCCGAAAGCCATGCGCCGGGCGCCACGTCCGCATCCCGCAAGGCCGCTTTCAACCCCTCGGCGGTACGTACGGACGACAGATCCACACCCCGGGTGAGCCCGATCCCGGTCACCGGGTGGAAGTGCCCGTCCACCAGCCCCGGGGTGATCGTGGCCGAGCCCAGCTCGATGACCTCGGTACGGGGGCCGCGCCAGTCACGCGCGTCCGCCCGCTCGCCGGTCGCGGTGATCACGCCGCCGGCCACGGCGATCGCGGTCGGTGCCGGGCCGTGCGACATCGTGTGGATCCGGTCGGCCATCAGGATCAGGTCGGCGACGCTCACGCTGGCCCCCTCGGTACTGCGGCGGTCTCCCCCTCTACTACCGGCGCGGGCGGCACCGGGTTCAGCGCCCGCCTTCCCGGCCGGATCGCCAGTTCCACGGGTTGCGCCGATGCGCGAAGCTGTCCTTCCACATCCACCTGACCCTGGGAACGGCCTTGACCACGTCCTATCCCTGCCCGCGATGCGGCGCCGCCGCCGCGCTGCCGGACGGCTGCCCCGCCTGCGGTGCCGGACCCGACCCCGAGGCCGCCGAGGTGATCCGCCTCGACGAGGAGATAGCCGGCCTGACCCGGGAGTGGCAGGACGCCCGCGCCCTGGTCACCGAACTGGACCGGCGCCTGCACGACACCCGCGCCCGCCGCAATCAGGTCGCCGCCCGCGTCGTCGCCCGCCGGCAGCCGGTGCCCGCACCTCAGCCGTCGCCCGCTCCCCCGGTCCCGGTGCCCACCGCGACGGGTGCGTTCGCCGAGCCGGTCGAACCGAAGCTCAGCACGCTCACCGTGCAGAACGTCCTCTTCACCCTCGGCGGCTTGCTGCTCGTCGTGGCGGCCGCGGTGTTCACCGCCGTCGCCTGGGCGCAGGTCGGCGTCACCGGACGGGCGCTGCTGCTCGCCGGAGCCACCGCCGCCGTCCTCGCGGTGCCGCCGTTCGCCGTGCGGCGGGGCCTGACGGCCGCCGCGGAGACCCTCGCGGCCGTCGGCCTGCTCATGATCCTTCTGGACGGCTACGCGGCGTGGGCCGTCGGCCTCCTCGGGATCCGGGAGCTCGAACCCAGCGGGTACGCCGCGGCGGTCCTCGCGGTGACCGCGGCCATCGCTCTCGGCTACTCGGTCCCGACCCGGCTCCGTGGTCCGCGGATCGCCGCGCTGCTCATGGCCCAGCCGGTGTTCCCTCTGCTGGCCGCCGCGGCCGAGGCCGACCTGACCGGCTGGTCCCTGGCGTGCACCGCCACCGCGGCCCTCGACGTCGCCGTCCTGCGGTTCCGGCCCGCCCGGTTCGCCGCCGACGGGCCGGGCGTGGTCACGTACGTCTGCGGCCTTTTCGCCGTGGCCGTCGCCGGCGTCCTCGCCCTCGGCGACCTGGCCTTCGCCACCGGACCGCGGGCTACCGCCGTCGCCGGGCTGGCCCTGCTGCTGCCACCGGCTGTCGTCCTCGTCTGGGCGCTCCTCGCCCGGTTGCCCGTCGCCCAGTCCATCGCCGCCGCGCTGCTCGTGGTGGCCACCGGTGTCGCCGGGGCGCGCTGGGCCTGGACCCTCCACATCGACATCCGGGACTCGTCGTGGCAGGCCAGCCGGCTCGCGCTGCTCGCGCTTCTGATCGCGGCGGCCGTCGCGCTGCTCCCCCGCCGCCTCCCGCAGGTTCTCGCCGGTAGTGCGCCCCCGGGTGGCGGCTCTTCGCCGGGGCCGGCTCCCGCATCCACCGCTCCCGGTACCTCCGCGACACCCTCGCCCTCCGCAGAACCCGCCTCATCCGTTGCCTCCGCGACTGACGCCGCCCCCTCCGCAGAATCCACCTCCTCCGGTGCCTCCGCGACTCACGGCTCCCCCTCGCCCTCCGCAGAACCCGCCTCTCCCGGCGCCTCCGCGACTCACGGCTCCCCCTCGCCCTCCGCAGAACCCACCTCTCCCGGCGCCTCCTCGGCCGGGGACACGGCGGGGACCGGTCCGGCAGCCGCAGGTCCGCGTGCTGCGGGTCCGGCCGGCTCGGGTTCGCCCTCCGCAGGTCCGGGTGCTGCGGCGCGCGTTGGTGCGGGTCCGTCTTCGCGGCGGCGGGTGCCGGTGGCGGTGGGGAACGGGGCCTGGGTAGGGGCGCTCCTCGTCGGTGCGGCACCCGCGATCACCGTGCTGCTCGCGGCGGTGGCCGGGGCGATCCGTAGTGCGGAGACGGCCGGTCAGGTCTTCGGTACGCCAATGGGCGCGACCGTCAGCGGGCCGCAACCCGACATGCTCGTCGCCACCCTGCTCACCGCGGGCGCGTACGCACTCCTGCTGCCCCGCCGGACCCACGCCGACCTGGGCCTGACCGCCTTGGCCGCGGTGGGGTTCCTGGTGCCCGCGGCTTTCGGACTGCCGTGGTGGACCGCATCGGTGGCCGGTGCCGCCGTCGGTTCCGTGGCGCTGATCGCCGCGGCCCGGTCGCGAACGCTGACGGATGCCCTGTACCGGATCGCGGTGTGCCTCACCACGGCCACCCACGCGGTGATCGTCGGCTGTGGGCAGCCCGAGGTCGTGGCCGCGGTGCTCGCCGCGTTCATGCTGCTCGGTACCGGCACCGCCATGGCCCTGCGGAACGCACGGCGCGGTGCGGACGTCGGCGCCGGGTCACTCACGGCGGGCCTGCTCGTGGCACCGCCGGCCGTCTGGCTGGCCCTGTTCGCGGCCGGCGTGCCGGTCACCGGGCGGGTACGGGTCTCGCTCGCCGTCGCGGCGGTGCTCTGCGCGACGGCTCACCTGATCGGCCGGCGGATTCCGGGATACGGACGGTACGCGCTCGGGGTTGCCCTGCTCGCCGCGTCGACCGTACCGATCTGGGCACTGCCCGCCGACGATCCGGCGGCACTGTACGCCGCGGCCGGGCTGCTGCTGATCGTGGCGCTGCTGCCGCTGCCGGGCGCCCGTGGCGGGGGCGCGCTGGTCGCCGCGTTGCCGCCCGCGGTGGCCCTGCTCGCGCTGACCGCCACCGACGTGGCGGTCGTCCTGCTGGAACCGTGGGCGGCCCTGGACGACATCTGGTCCGGCCTTCCGCCGGTACAGTCCCCGGTCACCTGGTCCGGCATCGTCGCCCTGGCCGGAGCCGCCGTCGCGGCCGCCGCCGCGGGCCTGCAGATCGCACGTTCACCACGAGCCGCCGCAATCCCGGACGAACCGCCCACCGGTTCCAACGGCACGCCGACTGCTGGTTCCGGCGGCACGCCGCCCACCGGTTCCAACGGCACGCCGGCTGTCGTTGTGCGGCCGGCGGTGGTGGCCGGGTGGGCGGTGGCACCGTTCGTGGCGGTCATCGTTCCGCTGGTCTTCGCGGCGGCCGGGGCCGGCTGGCCGGCGGTGCCGATCGCCGGGCTGGTGACCGGACTGGCCGGCTTGCTGGCGCTGGCGCTCGCGCCGGCCCGGCACACGGGGGGCAACCTGCTCGCCGTGCTGTTCGGTGCACTCGTAGCCGCCGGGTTCGCGGGGTCGGCAGCCGGTCACGGCGCCACGATCGCCGCGCTGGGGCTCGTGGTGGCCGCGTCCGGGACCGCCGGGCTGCTCGGGCGGCTCGAGTCCGACCGGATCGCGGGGTGGACGGCCGGGAGCGTCTCGGTGGTCGCGCTCTCGTACACCATCGCGGATCTTGTCGATGCCGGGCCGGCCGGACCGCCGCTGTTCATACTCGCCGCGGCGGCCGTCGTCATCGGCCTGGAGTGGGTGCTCAGCGGGCGGCGGCCGGTCGAAGCCCGTGCGCCGTTCGTCGCCGGGCACGCGTCCGCGCTGGTCGCGCTGCTGATCACGGACGGGCTGGGATGGGCCGCGCTGGTCTGCAAACTGTGGGCGCTCGTCCTGACGGTCCGTGCGATGCGGCCGGGCGAGACGCGGCGTACCCGGTTCCGGTACGCGATCGCGGCCGGCTCTACGGCTCTGGCCGGCTGGTGGCTGTTGTTGTCGTCGCGGGATGTCGGGACCACGGAGATCTACACACTGCCGGCGGCGGTCCTGGCCGTGGTTGCCGGCTGGTTCGCCCGCCGGGGCCGGCCGGAACTGCCGTCCTGGACCGCCTACGGACCGGCGCTGGCGGCGGCGTTCCTGCCGACTCTCGCCGTCATCGCGAACAGCACCGCCGAGGAACCGCACTATCTGCGCCGGCTGCTCCTCGGTGTGGGGGCGCTGCTGGTGCTGCTCGCCGGTGCGCGTGCCCGGCTGCAGGCCCCGGTCGTCACCGGCGGAGGGACGTTGCTGCTGGTCGCGTTGCACGAGCTGATCCAGTTCTGGGATCTGCTGCCGCGCTGGGTGCCGCTCGCGGTGGGCGGCCTGCTGCTGGTCGGCATCGCCACCACCATGGAGCAGCGCCGCCGGGATCTGGCCCGCCTGCGAGCCGCCATCACCCGCATGGCGTGACCACCGCGTGGTGACCCGCGCCGCGATACGAACCACAGGTCACCACGCGGGTTGGCGGGTGGGTCAGTAGACGTCCCGGACGTAGCGCTTGTCGGTGGCCAGCTGCTTGATGTAGGCGGTGGCGTCCTCGGGAGTCAGGCTGCCGTGGTTGATGACGATGTCGTGCAGGGCCTGGTCGACGTCGCGGGCCATCCGGCTGGCGTCGCCGCAGACGTAGAAGTGGGCGCCGGCCTGCAGCCAGGCCCAGAGCTGGGCGCCCTTCTCCCGCATCCGGTCCTGGACGTAGACCTTGGTGCGCTGGTCCCGGGAGAACGCCACGTCGAGGCGGCTGAGGATGCCGTCGGCGCGGAGGGCCTCCAGCTCGTCGGCGTAGTAGAAGTCGGTGGTACTGCGCTGTTCACCGAAGAACAGCCAGTTGCCGCCGGGCGCTCCGGTGATCTGTCGTTCCTGGAGGAAGCCGAGGAACGGGGCGACACCGGTACCCGGACCCACCATGATCATCGGCGTGTTGGGGTCGCTGGGCGGGCGGAAGTGCGGCGCCCCCTGCACGAAGACGGCCACCTCGGCACCGGCGGGAGCGTCGGCGAGGTGGGTGGAGCAGACGCCCTTGCGGGTACGGCCACGGTGGTTGTCGAACCGGACCACCGAGACGGTGAGGCTGACCAGTGCGGGGTCGACGACCGGGGTGGAACTGATCGAGTAGTAGCGGGGCTGGAGTCGTTTCAGGACACCGGCCCACTCCTGGGCGGTGGCGCCGACCGGGTGTTCGGCGAGCACGTCGACGGCCTGGCGGCCCCACGTCCACTTGGCGAGCTCGCCCTTGTTGTCGGCGCGCAGCAGGGTCCTGATCTGCGCGGAGCCGCTGCGTTCCGCGACGAAGCGCAGCAGGCCGGTGGTGACCCGGGTGATGTCGAGGTGCCGGGTGAGGGCCTCGGCGACGGTCACGGCGCCGAGCCGGTCGAGCTGGACGGTCGCGTCGGCGGGCAGGGCGGTGATGGCGAGCCATTCGTCGACGAGTTCCGGGCAGTTGACCGGCCACACACCGAGCGCGTCGCCCGCCTGGTAGTCGAGCAGGCCGGCGGTGTCGAAGGTGAACCGCCGCACCTCCTTGGCCGAGCCGGGCAGGCTGAGCAGCCGGTTGCCGACCAGGGCGGCGTTCAGCGGAGCGGCCTTGACCGGCGTGCCGGTGGCGACGGTCACGGACGACGGCACCGCTGACGCGGCCACCGCCGCGGACAGTTCCTGGGCGGTGGAGACGGCGACGGCCGCGGACGGGGCGGTGGAGACGGCCGCGGCCGCGGACGGGGCGGGACCGGGAGTGGCCGGTGAGCCTCCGGTCAGGGCGCCGAGGACCGCGGACAGCCAGCCGTCGGCGGTCTCCTCGAAGTCGGGTTCGCAGTCGGCTCGGGGCGCGAGCCGGATCGCACCGAGTTCGGCGAGCCGTTCGTCGATGCGGCGGCCGTGCCCGCAGAAATCGTCGTAGCTGGAGTCGCCGAAGGCGAGAACGGCGTACCGCTGGCCGTCGAGGCGGGGCGCGCCGTCGCCGGTGAGCGAGTCCCAGAACGTCGTGCCGTTGTCGGGCGCGTCGCCGTCACCGAACGTGCTGGTCACGACGAGCAGATCGGCGCCCGGGTCGAGCAGGTCGGCGGCTGGGCCGTCCATGCCGAGCACGCTCACCTGCCGCCCGGTCTCGGACAGCCGCCCGGCGACGACACGGGCGAAGTCCTCGGCGTTGCCGGTCTGCGAGGCCCAGAGCACCTGCAGGCGTCCGGCCTCCGGCTTCGCGGCGGAAGCAGACCCCGGTGACGGTACGGCCGGGAGCACGCCGGCGAGCAATCCGTTGACCCACATGGCCGTGCCGCGGTCGAACGGCGCGCCCTCCGGCAGCATCGGCGGGCCGGGCCGCAGGGCGGCCCCGGCGAGGAACCCGGCCAGGTATCGCCGCTGGTCCTCGTCGAGCGCGGGCGGCGCCGGGTCGAGCCTGAGCCGCGCCAGCAGCGGATCTGCTCCCGCGGTGAGCGCCGAACCGTCGAGGACACGTGCGGCGGCGGGCGTGCCGGGGAAAGCGGCCGGCGCGGCGGCGGGCGCGGCGGGCGCGGCGGCGAGAGCGGCCGGCGCGGCGGCGATGCGGGTGAGGGACACCGCGCACACCTTCAGTTCCGGCTGGAAGGACAGCGGGTCGACGGCGTCGCTGGTGACCGCGTTGACGCTGACGTACTCGCCGAACAGGTCGTTCCAGTGCATCGGTGCGAAGCAGCTGCCGGGCAGGACCCGGTCGGTGACGACGGCGGGCAGTACGGCCCGGCCGCGCCGCGAGGCGATCTCGACGAGGTCACCGGCCGCGATCTCGAACCATTCGGCATCGATCGCGTTGATCTCGATGAACGGGCCGGGGTTGAGCCGGTTCAGCTTGGCGATCTTGCCGGTCTTGGTCATGGTGTGCCACTGGTGCTGGAGGCGGCCGGTGTTGAGGACGAACGGATAGTCGTCGTCCGGCATCTCGGCGGGGCCGGTGTGCGGGCGGGCGTGGAAGACGGCCTTGCCGCTGGGCGTGGCGAAACGCAGCGGCACCGGCGGAGCGGACCGGGGGGAAGCGGGAGCGGCGGGCCCGGGCGTGGTGCCGTCGACGTAGCGGATCGGGTTGCGGCGGCCGCTGCCGGGCGGGGCCGGCCACTGCACGGGACCGTCCGACAACATCTCGTAGGTGACGCCGCGCAGGTCGTACCCGGTCAGCGGGTTTGCGAAGGTCTTGATCTCCTCGAAGATCTCCTCCGCCGAGGCGTAGGTGAAGGCCTCGCCGTAACCCATCCCGGCCGCGACGCGGGCGATGATCTGCCAGTCGGGGAGCGCCTCGCCCGGCGCCGGGACCACCGGGTGGACCAGCGTGAGGTTGCGCTCCGAATTGATCATGATGCCGTCCGCCTCGGCCCACATGGCGGCGGGCAGTGCGATGTCGGCGTAGGCGTTGGTCTCGGTCTCGGCGAACGCGTCCTGCGTGATCACCAGCTCGGCGGACTCGAGGCCGGCGATGACCGTCCGGCGGTTGCCGACCGACGCGACCGGGTTGGTGCAGACGATCCAGCAGGCTCGGATCTTTCCCGCCGCCATCTGCTCGAACATGTCGACGGTGCCCTTGCCGACCTCGGTACGCAGGGTGCCGGACGGTACGCCCCACGCCTTCTCGGTGAACTCGCGGTCGGCCGGGACCAGCACCGATCGCTGGCCGGGCAGGCCCGGACCCATGTAGCCCATCTCGCGGCCACCCATCGCGTTGGGCTGGCCGGTGAGCGAGAACGGGCCGCTGCCGGTCCGGCAGATCGCGCCGGTCGCCAGGTGCAGGTTGATCAGGGCGTTGGTGTTCCAGGTGCCGTGGGTGCTCTGGTTGAGCCCCATGGTCCACAGGCTGACCCAGTTCCCGGCGCTGCCGATCCACTCGGCCGCGGTCCGGATGTCCGCTTCCGGGATGCCGGTGAGCTCGGCGACCCGGTCCGGCGGATAGTCGGCCAGGAACGCGGGCATCGCCGCCCAGCCCTCGGTGTTCACCGCGATGAACTCGTGGTCGATGTGCCCGTTCTCGATCAGCAGGTGCAGCAGGCCGTTGAGCAGCGCCAGGTCGGTGCCGGGCCGGATCTGCAGGAACAGGCCGGCCTTCTCGGCGGTGGCGGTCCTCCGCGGGTCCACCACGATCAGCCTGGCGCCGGCCTTGACCCGCTCCATCATGCGCAGGAAGAGGATCGGGTGGCAGTCGGCCATGTTGGACCCGATCACCAGGTACGTGTCCGCGTGATCCAGATCGTCGTAGGAGCCGGGCGGCCCGTCGGCGCCGAGCGACAACTTGTATCCGGTGCCCGCGCTGGCCATGCACAACCGCGAGTTCGACTCGATGTTGTTCGTCCCGATGAAGCCCTTGACCAGCTTGTTGGCCAGGTACTGGGCCTCCAGGGTCATCTGGCCGGAGACGTACATGGCGAACGAGTCGGGGCCGTGCTCGTCGATGATCGCGCGCAGCCGCCGGGCGGTCTCGCTGATCGCGTCGCCCACGCCCACGGGTGCGGGTGCCGCGCCCCGGCCGCTCCGGACCAGCGCGGTGTCCAGCCGGCCCGGCGCGGCGAGCAGTTCGGCGCCGGTCGCGCCCTTGGTGCAGAGGCGGCCGGCGTTGGCCGGGTGGTCCCGGTCGCCGCTCACCTTGATCACCTTCAGCGGGCCGTCGTCCTGGCGCGCTACGTCGAGCACCATCCCACAACCGACGCCGCAGTACCCGCAGACGGTTCGCACCCGGGTGACATCGGCAGCCACTGGCACCCCTTCACGATTAGGAACAGACCCAACCTAGAAAGCGCTGGTTTCGACGTCATCACTTGAAAGTGCGTCACCGATTACCCGAAGGTCACCTCCCGCGCCGGGGCGTTGTGAGCGACGGGCGTCACCGTACGGTCGTGGTGGCCGTCGCCGACATCGTGCCGTCGGGCAGCTGGAGCCGGAACTCGTACCGATGGCCGCCGACCAGCAGGGCCGTCTGGTAGCGGCTGCCGGTGACCGGGTACGGATCGGTCCGCCAGGACTCGCCCGTGGTGGCGTCGCGCAACTGCACCCGGTATGTCAGTCCGCGCCGGATCTCGGTCCAGACGACGGTCACCGTGCCGGGCCCGTCACTGCGGGCGCTGATGCTGGTGGGTGCGGCGGAGGGCATCCGGATCCGGTGCGGCTCGGATCGCGGGCCGGTACCGGCCTCGTTGACCTCGGCGACCGCGAACTCGTACTCGTGGCCGCCGGTCAGGTTGCCGATCGCTGCCTTGGTGCCCTCGACGTTGATCCCGTCCTGGACGAACTCCTTCTCCCCGGCGGTGAGGTCGCGGCGGAAGACCTGGAACCACCTGGCGCCGCCGGATCGCCACCTCAGCTCGGCGGTGCCCGGCTCCACTTCGACCTTGAGGCCGGTCGGGGCCTTGGTGGGGACGGCCACGACCGCCCGGATCCGCACCGGCGGCGACTTCTCGCCCAAACCGCCGGAGTTGACGGCGGCGACAGCGAGCTCGTACTCCCGGCCGTGCCGCAGCGGCGCGGTGTCGAAGCTGGGCCGGGTGGTGAGGCCGGGCAGCCCCCAGTCCCCGGTGCCGGCCTCCCGGGTGAACACCTGGTAGGACAGCCCCGGTGCCACGGCCGGCCACTCCAGGTGGACGGAACCGTCGGCTCGGGTCTCGGCGCTGGGTTGCCCCGGTGCCGCCGGTGGCGCCACCCGCGGCGTGACGCGCACACCCCGTGACGGCGGGCTGTCGCCGCCTCCGCCCACAGCGACCACGGTGATCTCGTACTCGTGGCCGTGCCGCAGCGGCCCGATGGTGGCGCTCACCCCGGGGAAGGTGCCGGCCTCCGCAGGTTTCCTCTGCTTCTCGGTGAGGTCCCGGTGGAACACCTTCACGAGCTGGACGAACGGGATCTCTCCCCAGCGCACCGTGACCCGCCCGTCGGAGAGCGCCTGGACCTCGACCGTGCCCGGAGCGTCCGGCGGCGGCACGGTCGCCCGCATCCCGGCAGCCGGCGAGAGCGTGCTCTCGCCACGCGCCGTGACGGCGGTGACCGCGAACTCGTAGTCGTGGCCGTTGGTCAGGAAGTCGGAACGATAGGTGGTGTTCGAGCCGGGGACGTCATCGGGGAGGCGTACGAAATGGGTCTGCCCGGCCGTGACGTCCCGCCGGTACACCCGGTAGGAGATGCCCTCGCCGCCGACCGGCCGCCACGCCAGGCTCGCGGTGCCGGCACCGTCGGCGGCGGCGGTGAGTCCCTCGGGCACGGCCGGGCCCCGCGCCGGGCCGGCCGGCGGCCACTTGACCTCGACGAACCGGGGGCGGTAGACACCGGCGTCGGCGTAGGTGACCGCCTCGTCCAGGTTGTTCACGTTGTACGACACCAGCAGCCGCCCTTTGCGCGACAGCTCGAGGTGCACGTCGGCGTCGTACACGATGTGTCCCGCGCCGACCTCGGGCGCGCGGAACAGATGGTGGGGACCGCTGAACGGCCCGGTCGGTGAGTCCGCGGTGTACGCCACGAAGTCCGCGCTGAAGATCAGGTTGTTCTCGTGGGTGACCAGCACGTAACGGTCGCCGACCCGGCGCACACCGTAGTTCGTGCCCACACCGCTGAGCAGGCGCGCCGAGGCGCCCTCGCTGGTGGACCAGCCGCTGCCGTTCCAGAATTCCCAGGCGCCGCCCAGGTCCGGGCCGGCCGTGCGGGCCACGTGCGCGAACTTCATCGCCCCGGCCCCCTCGGTGCCGTAGACGTAGAAGCGCCCGCCCTCGGCCATCACCTCGGAGCCCCAGGAGATCCGGTCACCGACCGGCAGCTCCCGGACCGGGCCGGGGACCAGGCCCGCCTCGCTGAAGTCGGCAAGCATCGTCCCGGTGAGCTTGTGGTCGAGCGGGCCGGCACCGGAGCGGCGGTACGAGTTGGCGAGCACCTGCACGCGGCCACCGGTCACCGCCGCGTCGCCGATCCAGTTGAACTCGCCCTCGGTCGGCGCCGGCACCAGCGCGGTGGGGGCGGACGCACGCCCTCCGAAGTGGAACCGGCCCAGCCGGCCGTCCTCCTGGACGATCGCCGAGTTGCTGATCAGCCCGGAGTTGCGCGGCCGGGAGCCGTCGGCGCCGGGACGGCCGAGAAAGGTGTCCGAGAACAGCCAGAGGGTCCGGCCGCCGGACAGTGCCACCGAGGCGGTGCGGTCAGCGCCCAGCCAGGTGCCGGACGTGTCGCCGTACTGCTCGAACATCGTGTTCAGGTCGGCCGCTGAGAACTTGCCCTCCTCGTCGCCGACGTCAGCGGATCGGGCCACGGCCGTCACCAGCGCTCCGGCTGCCAATGCGGCAGCGACGCCGCCGATGAGGACGCGACGTGTCACCGTACGCAATGCCCAGACCCCCGTCCGCTGTTACTCGACGCTGAGGGTCGCATCCTTAGATTGCCTTTCGGTAACGGATGTCCGGAGTCGTACCGCTACCAGCACACTCGTCGCCAAGAGGGCGGCCAGCGACGCTCCGAATGCACTCCAGGCGATATCCACCACCCTGTGCGGAACGACCAGCCAGACCGCGGCGACCAGCAGTACGGTGACCGCCCACAGTGGCGCCGACGGCCACCGGGCCCCCGCCGCGACCTGAGCGTTGATCAGCATGAACACCAGCCCGTAGCAGGCACCGGTGGCCGCGAAGATCGGGGCGTACCGGCCCAGGCCCTCGTAGTCCGGCCCGCCGGCGAGCCGGAACGCCAGCCCACCGGCCAGGGCGGCGGCAGTCACCAGGAACGCGCCGCAGGCGCCGACGAGCAGAAGACCGAGGCGCAGCGTCCGCCGGTCGCCCTGCGCCAGCCGGGGCAGAGCGAGCACCGTCACCACCTGCGGCGCCCACAGCGCGCCCTTGGTCAGGACGGTGCCGACCGCGTAGGCGCCCGACGCGTCCGGCGGGAGGAAACGACGGGACAGGAGCAGATCGGCGTACGAGACGACGAGCGTCGCGAGAGTGGCGGCGCCCGCCGTGAACACCGCGCGCAGCGCGAGCGGTTCGCCGCGCACGGGCGTCCCCCGCCGCCGGGCCAGCAGGTACAACGCCGGCAGGGCGAGGATCGCCGTCGCCGCTCCGATCAGCAGGGAGACGGTCAGGCCCGCGCCGGCGGCCAGGCCCAGCACCACCCCGCCGTACCGGCCGGCGGCCACCACGGCCAACCCGGCGGCGAGCTGCAGGAAGCGCTCGTCGCCCTGCATCTCGCCGAGCCAGCGCCCGGCCGCGACCACCCCGATCGTCGAGACGGCGGCCAGTAGCGTCGCCGGCGCCGGCAGCCGCAGCACGACCACCGCGACCGGCAGGACCAGGAGCAGCGCGCCGGCCGCCGCCACCACGGTGAGCAGTGCCGCGCGGCCGGACGGGGACGGCCCGGTACGGGCCCGGTGCACGGCCACCGCGATCTGCAGGCCGGTGCTCGCCACCCCGACGATCGCGGTCATCGCCAGGAGCGTGGCGAGCACACTGAGGTCAGCCGCGGTCAGCCGCCGCGCGCCGATCACCGGCACGATGTACGCCAGCCCGTTGGCGAGCACACCGGCCACGGTGACCGCCAGTCCCGCTGTACCGATACCGCCCAGCTTCGCCATGCTCATGTCCCTGCTTCATCGTGCCCAGATCGGTGGATCACACTAGGGGAGCGACCCCAGAGGAGGAGGTTCGTCCTGCGACGGTTCGCCCTACCCGTCACGGCGCTGATCGTCACGGTGCTCGTGCTGGCTCCGCTTGCCGCGCCCGGCTACGTGCTCTCGTACGACATGGTGTTCGTGCCGCGTCAGCCGCTGCGGTGGGAGCTCGTCCTGCCGTCGGCGACCCTGCCCCGGGCGGTCCCTCTGGACGCGCTGGTCTCGCTGTCCACCCACGTCGTGCCGGGCTGGCTGCTGCAACGGCTGGTACTGGCCGCGATCCTGCTGCTCGCCGCGATCGGCGCGGGCCGTCTGGTCCCGGGGATGCGGACCGGTACCCGGCTGGTGGCGGCGGTCGCCTACGCATGGACGCCGTACCTAGCCGAACGGCTTCTGCTCGGGCAATGGGGTCTGCTGCTGGCGTACGCCGCCCTGCCCTGGCTGGCCGGCGCCGCGCTGCGGGTGCGCGCCGGGGATCGTCGCGCGCTGCTGCCGCTGGCGGGCTGGGCCGCGCTCGCCGCGGTCACGCCGACCGGCGGGCTGATCGCGCTGGCCACGGTCGTGGTACTGACGTCGTCCTGGCTCGCCGCCGGGGTGACGCTGCTGCTCGACTCCCCGTGGTTGCTGGCGGCCGCGCTGACCGACGCGGACGCGCGCAGCGACCCGGACGGGGTGGCCGCGTTCGCCGCCCGCGGGAACGACTGGACCGGGGCCCTCGGCGCACTGCTCGGCACCGGCGGTACGTGGAACGCGCAGACGGTGCTGCCGAGCCGAACCTCGGTTCTGGCCCCGGTGGGGACGCTGGCGCTGCTGGTCCTCGCCGGGTTCGGCCTGCGCGAACTGTGGCGGCGGTGGCCGGCCGGGGCGGCCGCGCGGCTGACGGCACTGGCCGCGGGCGGGTTCGCGGTCGCGCTGCTCGGTGTCGTCCCCGGCGTGCGTGACCTGCTGAAGTGGCTGGTCATGACGATGCCCGGAGCCGGTCTCGTGCGGGACGGGCAGAAGTTCGTCATGCCGTACACCCTTCTGCTCTGTCTCCTGGTGGCGCTGGGGGCCGAACGCGCCGCGGGCCGGATCACGGACCGCACGACCGGCCGGGTGGTGCTGGGCGCCGTGCTGCTGCTCCCGGTGGCGCTGCAGCCGGATCTGGCGCTCGGTGCCGGGAACCGGTTGCGGCCGGTCGCCTACCCCGCGGACTTCGTGGTGGTGAACCGCCTGGTGGCCGCTGATCCCGGCCCGGTGGTGTCACTGCCGCTCGCCGCCTATCACAGCTATCCCTGGAACCACGGCCGGACCGTGCTGGATCCGTTGCCGCGCTATCTCGACGCCGATGTGCTGACCGATGACCGGTTGAGGGTGGGGAGGATTGTGGTGGGAGGCGAGGATCGCCGGGCCACCGCTGTCCGGCAAGCTCTCACGAGCGGCGCCCCACTGGCCGATCTGGGGGTGCGCTGGGTGGTGGTGCAACGTGTCGTGGGGACTCCCGCGATCCCGAGTACCTCGCTGACCGGTTTACGGATGGTGCACGACGGACCCGACCTGGATCTGTACGTGAACACCCTTCGCAGGGAAGTTACTACGTGGTAGCGTCCCGCGCACGCAGAGCACATGGTCCACAGGAGGAGTCAAGTATGCGCAAGACCCTACCGCTCGTCGTCGCCGGGGTCGCGGCCCTGGCGCTCGGCATCCTCGGCACGGCCGCTCTCGCGGCGAGCGTCATCAGCTCGCCGACCGAGGCCGCGGCCAGCGTCGACGAGGCCAGCCTGACGACGGGCGTTTACGGAACCAGGTGAGTGCGTGGTCCCGGCGCTGTCGCCGGGACCATCACCGGCTGCATCACCAGTGCGGCGAACTTCTCCCCCGCCGACGGCCACGTGAAGTGATCCGCGTGCGCCCGTGCCGCGCTGCCCATCCCGGCGCGCAGAGCATCGTCCGCGAGCAGCAACCGCACCTTGGCAGTGAAGTCGGCGGGATCGTCGGCCAGTAGCCCGGTCTGCCCGTCGACCAGGGACTCCTCCACACCACCGGCACCCCGGAACGCGATGTTCGGCGTGCCGACCGCGCCGGCCTCGACGATGGTCAGGCCCCAGCCCTCCTTGAGCGACGGCGTCAGCGCCACCCACGCCTCGCTCATCAGGACCCGCTTCTCCTCGTCGCTGACGAAGCCGGCGAACCGCACCCGGTCGGCAATGCCCAGCTTGACGGCGTACTCCCGCAGCTCGGCCTCCCACCAGCCCTGCCCGGCGACGGACAGGGTCAGGCCGGGGAACTCACCGGCGAGGCAGGCCACCGCGTCCAAGGCCATCTCGACCCGCTTGTGCGGAACCAGCCGGCCCACCACGACCAGGGACGGCTCGGGGGTACGCGCCACCGGCACCGCGGGCCGCATGTCCGGCGTCCCGTTGTGAATGATCGAGACCCGGTGCGGGTCGACACCGAGCACGGCGAGTTCCTCCCGGGTCGCCGCCGAGACCGCCACGTACCTGCATCGGCGGTACACCCGGGGCGCCAGCCACGACTCGATCCACCAGCCGATCCGGGCCAGGCGGGGGGTCAGGACAACCGGCCACTGCTCCCGGTGCACGTGGTGCACAAGGGCGATCACCGGGCAGAAGGCCCATAGCGGAGAAAGGAAGGGCAACCCGTTGCCGACGTCGACGATCACGTCCGGGCGCCCGCCGTGCCGCCGGCTCAGCGGGCCGAAGCCGAGAGCGCCGATCAGGTAGAGCAGCGCCGCCTGGAGATAGACCGTGTGACGCCCACCGCGGCGCACCACCCGAATCCCGGCCTCGGTCACCTCGTCCGCGGGACCATCGCTGTGAGCTGCGCAGAAGAGCGTGGCCCGGTGCCCCCGGCGGATCAATTCCGCGGCGATCTTCTCCACGTAGACTTCTGATCCGCCACCGTGAGGGTTACGAGTGTCCCGCCAGTTGAGGAACAAGACTTGCCGGTTTCCGGCCGCCGGTACGTCCACAGTCACCTCTACTAGCGAGTAGCATTCGCGGGTCGCGTCACACTATGGGGTTGCCAAGTAACTCCGCAATGGCGGAACAGGGAGAAAAATGCGCCACCCACGGGCAGAGTCCGGGCCAGCTCCGGTGGGCGGTGTCGCATCGACCGCCGTCTGGCGGATGCGCCTGATCACGGTCTGTCTCGGCCTGACCGCGCTGGCGTTCCTGCAGGAGCCGGGCCAGATCGTCATCGATACCAAGGTCGACCTGGTGGTCGATCCGGCGGGATGGCTCAGCCGCGCCCTGAACGTCTGGGATCCCAACGGGACCTTCGGGCAACTGCAGAACCAGGCGTACGGCTACCTGTGGCCGATGGGCGCGTTCTTCCTGGCGGGCAAGTCGATCGCGCTGCCCGCCTGGGTGATCCAGCGGCTCTGGTGGTCGCTCGTCATGACGGTCGCCTGCACCGGCGTGGTGAAGCTGGCCGAGCGTCTCGGCATCGGCTCGCCGTGGACCCGGCTCGTCGCCGGTGCGGCCTTCGCCCTCTCCCCGCGGATGATCACCGAGCTCGGCCCGATCTCGGTCGAGGCGTGGCCCAGCGCCATCGCACCCTGGGTGCTGATCCCGCTGGTCGGCCTCGCGCACGGCAAGCCGCTGGCCCCCGCGGTCGCCCGCTCGGCGATCGCGGTGGCCTGCGCCGGTGGCGTCAACGCGACCGCCGTACTGGCCGTCGTGCCGCTCGCCGGCCTGTGGCTGCTCGGGCTGCGTCCCCTCAGCCTGCGCGTCAAAGCGCTGCTGGCCTGGGGTGCGGCGGTTGCCTGCGCCACCGCCTGGTGGCTGGGCCCGCTGCTCGTGCTGGGCCGCTACAGCCCGCCGTTCCTGGACTACATCGAAACCGCGAACGTGACCACGGCGCCGACCGACATGGTCTCGGTGCTGCGGGGAGCGTCGCACTGGCACGCCTACCTCTCCAGCTCGTTCGGCCCGCCGTGGACGGCCGCCTGGCGGATCGCCACGGAACAGGGCCTGATCCTGGCCACCCTGGTCGTCGCCGGCCTGGGTGTCGCCGGCCTGGCCCGCCGGGGCATGCCGCACCGCTGGTTCCTGATCACCGGCCTGCTGTGCGGGCTCGCCCTCGTCGGCCTTGGACACATCGGCAGCGTCTCCGGGCTCTTTCCGGAATCGCAGCAGGCATTTCTGGACGGGGCCGGCGCCCCGCTGCGCAACGTGCACAAGTTCGACGTGGTGGTCCGTCTGCCGCTGATCCTCGGCATGACTCACCTGCTGACCCTGTTCAGCCGGGCCGCCGCCATCGCCCCCCGCCCGCGGCTCCGGCTCGCCCAGCTGCGCGCCGCCGGGGTCGGCGGCATCGCCCTGATCGCGGTGGCCGGTGTCGCCGCACCGGCGCTCGGCGGTGGGCTGGCCGCGCAGGGCAGCTTCCAGGAGGTCCCCGGATACTGGCGCGAGGCGTCCGCCTGGCTCAACCAGAACCTCGACCAGGAACACGTGCTCGTGGTGCCCGGCTCCCGTTTCCCCCGCTACCTGTGGGGCAGCCCGAGCGACGAGATCACCCAGCCGCTGCTCGACAAGCGGTGGGGCGTGCGCAGTTCGATCCCGCTGACCCCGCCGGAGACCATCCGGGTGCTCGACACCATCGAGCAGACCCTCAGCACCGGTTCCGGCTCGGCCGGGCTGGCCGAGTACCTGCGCCGGTCCGGCGTGCGTTACCTGCTTCTGCGGTCGGACCTGGCGTACGGCCGGTCCGGCGCCACCCAGCCGATCGTCGTCAAGCAGGCGCTGTCCCGGTCCCCGGGCCTGCGGCAGGTGACGGCCTTCGGCCCCGACGTGGGCGGCGGCCGGCTGCCGGGCATCCACATCGACAACGGCTTCGACGTCAAGGTACGCACCCTCGAGATCTGGGCCGTCGAGGACGAGACCGAGCCGGTCGTGTCGTACGACGCGACCGCCCTGACCACCGTCGTCGGCGGGCCGGAGTCGGTGCTCGCCGCCGCCACCGCCGGGGTGCTGCCGGAGGGGCCGACGGTGCTCGCCGGGGACCGTACCGAGGCGACCCCGGACGGCCCGGTCATCGTGACCGACGGCCTGCGCCGCCGGGAGGTCGCCTTCGGCCGCTCCCACGACAGCGCCTCGGCCACCATGCGGGCGACGGATCAGGCCCGGCTGGACGCTCCGGCACGTGACTACCTGCCGGACTGGGCCGAGGGCAACGAGACCGTCGCCGAGTACCGGGGCGTCACGTCGATCACCGCCTCCAGTGCCTTCTCCGACGCCCAGCCGCTGAGCGGGGCACGTCCCGGCCACCAGCCGTACGCGGCGATGGACGGCGACACCGCCACCTCCTGGCGGTCGGCGCCCGGCACCGTCGCCACCGAGCAGTGGTTCGAGGTGCGGTTCGACACCGCCCGGGTGATCAGCTCGGTGAGCCTCGGCTTCGACGAGGGCACCGACTCGCTGCCGACCCGGATCACCGTGACCACCGGCGACCGGCAGCCGGTCAGCAAGACCGTCGACACGAAGGCCGTCGACACGAAGGCCGCCACCACGGTGGTGCTCGGCGCGACCGCGCCCACCGACCGGATCCGGATCACGTTCGACGAGGTGCTCGACCGGCGGATCGGCTTCGGCGGCGTCGGCATCACCGAGCTCGCGTTCCCCGGCGTGACCGCGGAGCGGACCCTGCGGACGCCCGGATCACCGGTCGCCGGCACGGCGCCGAGCATGGTGTTCAGCGCCGCGCCGGCCGTACCCGCGTGCTACTTCACCGACAGCGGCCAGGCCGTCTGCAACACCGACCTGGCTCGCGTCTCCGAGGACGGCACCGAGATCAACCGGGTCACCGCCCTGCCGGTCGCGGCGGACTACGACCTGACCGTCCGGGCCCGGCCCCGTCCGGGCACGGCGCTCAACGCGCTGCTCGACACGGGTGGCAGGGCCGCGGTCACCCGCGGGATCCGGACGGCTGTCACGGCGTCCAGCGTCGGCGTACCGGAACCGGCGGCCCGGCCCGGAGCGGCGGCCGACGGCGATCCCGGCACCGCCTGGTACGCCGCCGACGACGACCCGGAGCCTTGGCTGCGACTGGTCTGGCCGGCCCGGCGCCAGGTCTCCGGTGTCCGTCTGACCCTCACCCCGGGCACGGCCGCGGCCCAGCCCTGGAAGGTGACCGTGATCGGTGACGGCGGCATCCGTACCGGCTCGCTCGACTCCACCGGCCTCCTCACGTTCACGGCACCGATGAGCACCAACGAGCTCACCGTGCTGATCTCGGACTCGATACCGGCGGCGAGCTACGACCCGTACCGGAACTCCCACCGCAATCTGGCGGTCGGCGTCAGCGAGCTCACCGTCCTGCCCGACAAGGCGCCGGCCCTGAACTCGGCCACCGCCAAGGTCGACCTGGGCTGCGGCAGCGGGCCTCGGGTCACCGTCGCCGGGTCGGTCCGGCAGACCTCCTTGATCGCCAGCCGGCGTGACCTGCTCCAGTTGCGCGAGGTGGACGCGCTCGTCTGCGGCCCCGAGGCGAAGAAGGCGCTTCCGGTCGACGCGGGCGAGACCCGTCTGCTGGCGACCGCGTCGGCCGTGGCCGTGCCGGTGCAGGTGACCCTCACCCCGCGCGGCGCCGCACCGGCCACGACCGGGGCGAAGCCGGGGATCGCGCCGGTCCGGTATCCGGCCGCCACGACGTCGGTCAAGGTGCCGGTCCGGGTCGACGCCTGGGGCCCCACCGTGCGGCGGCTGCACCTGGACACGTACGCCGGGCAGCGGGTCCTGGCACTGCGGGAGAACGCCAACGCCGGCTGGTCCGCCAGCCTCGGCGGCGAGAAGCTGCCCGTCGTCAAGGTCGACGGCTGGCAGCAGGCATGGCTGGTACCGGCCGGCATCTCCGGTGAGGTGGTGCTCCGGTTCGGGCCGGACCGGATCTACACCGCCACGATGATCGGCGGAGCGGTGCTGCTCATCGGGGTCGCGGTGGTGGCCGCGCTGACCGGGTCAGCCCGGCCGGCCGGGACCGTGCCGGCCGGTGTGCGCGGCCGGCGCCGGCTGCTCGTGCCCGCCCTGTTCGGCGGGGTGGCGCTGCTGCTGGCCGGCGGCACCGCCGCGGCCGGCCTGGCCCTGATCGCGGCGGCCGCCGTCCTGGTCCTGCGGGTGCTGCGGCCGTACTTCGGGACGTACGACCGCCGGCGGCTCAGCCGGCTGAGCCTGCTCGTCGACTGGCTGCTGCCGGTGGGCCTGTTCGCGATCGCGGGCTGGTTCGCCGTGGTCGTCGGCGGCCACACCGCGGCGCTGCCTCAGCTGACCTCGCTGGCCTGCGTGGTACTGCTCTGGCTCTCGGTGCTGCTCGGCCGGGGCGTCCGCGGCCAGCGCTGGCTGAAACGCTGACAGGGGCTTTCGATCAGGTGGTAGCAGAGGGTGGCGAGCACCAGCCCGCCGGCCAGGGTGATGGCGAAGGTCCAGCCGAATGAGCCGCTGAACTCGGGCCGGCCGGTGACCCAGTAGATCGACTCGATGACGAACGGGTGCCACAGGAACAGGCCGTAGGAGACCGCGCCGAGCCACTTGACCGTGCCACCGCTGAGCGCCTGCTTGGCCCGGGTCTCCGGGCCGAAGGCGAGCGGCACCACGATCAGGACGGCGAGCAGCGCGTAGAGCACGAGCTTCGCGGCGAGCTCACCGCCGGTCGGCTCGGTCAGGCCGTGCGGGCCACCGACCGGGGTGGTGGCGATGGCGAAGATCGCCAGCGCCGCCACCCAGCAGGCCAGCGGAGCCGTGGCCACGGCGTCCAGGAAGCCCCAGCGGGCCATCCGGCCGTCGCGCAGACCGACGTGCACGGCGGCGAGCAGCATGCCGGCGCCGAACCACAGGGCATAGGCGGGCAGCCACATCGTGTACGGCGTCGGGGTGAGCACCCCGCCGCCGATCAGCCCGACCCACGCCGCCGTGACCAGCACCGAGACGCCGATGATCGTCCACGGACGGCCGGACCGCCCGCGGCCGGCGGTCAGGAACACTGCGAACACCGGGAGCAGCAGGTAGAAGACCACCTCGGTGGCGAGGCTCCAGGTCTGGCTGAGGCCGTGTCTGAGATTCCCGGCCTCGTAGATCTGGGTGAGCGTGAGGTGCCGGATCCAGTCGGCGTTGGTGACGTCCGCGTTGCGCGGCAGCAGGAGCAGGCAGAGCACCACGGTCACCCAGTAGGCGGGGAGGATGCGCATGGCCCGGCGCCAGAGGTACCGCAGAGGGTCCGGAGCGGGCCTGCCGGTCGCCTCGGCATGGACCCACGGACGGAACAGCAGGAACCCGGAGAGCACGAAGAACACCGCCACGCCGGCGTCGAGGCGGGACAGCCAGCCGCTCCATTCGCCCCCGGAGGTGTTGATGCCGGTGGCGAACCCGACATGATGTCCGACGACGGCCACCGAGCCGATCACGCGGACGGCGTCGAGTGCCGGGACACGGTGCAGGGTGGGCGTTGAAATCGGTGCAGACATGTGCCGTCCAAGGGTTCCGTAACCATGTAACCGACGAGTAACCTCCGGTCATTATCGGCGACGAGCTCACTCTTGAGGGATAGCAGTCGGCCGTCTGAATGGGAGGATCAGTGAAAGCTCGTCTGGGTGCCGTGCTGTTCGGCATCGGATTCTTCGCCGTGGTGCTTGCCGCGGGCGTGGCGTTCTACGTGGCGCCGTCGGCCGCACAGCTGCCCTACGACCTCCGGCCTTGCACGCCGGAGATCACCGAGGACTGCCTGAAGGCAAGCGTGGCCGAAGCGAAGAACGCGCGGTTCCTCTACACCGAGGGTGGCGCGAACCCGGTCGTCAAGATCGAGACGGGTACGCTCCGGTCGACCACGGAGATCAAGCCACTGGCGGACACCACCGACCTGGAGATCGACGGCGGGACGATCGACGACTCCACGGTCATCTGGCAGGCATACGGCACGGTGCTCTGGGCCGAGCAGGACAAGGTCGTCAGTGCCTACGAGGCGCGTCTGGCCCTCGACCGGAAGTCCGCGGGCGCGGTCGACTGGCCCGGTCAGGAACTCGACGACGTGGCCAAGGTCGAGGGCTCCACTCCTCCGGCTCCCGCCGAGGTGTCGTTCACCGGCCAGCTCTACAAGTTCCCCTTCGGGACCGAGCAGAAGACGTACCAGTACTTCGACCGGGACCTGAAGAAGGCGCTCCCGATCGAGTTCAAGGGCGCCGAGGACATCCAGGGCCTCGAGACCTACAAGTTCGAGCAGGTCATCCCCGAGACGCCGCTGGTGTTCTCGGAGGACCGGATCAAGTCGCTGCTCACCGCTTTCGCGACCCCGGACGCCACCAGCGGCCAGGTCACCTATGCGAACACCCGCACCATCTGGGTGGAGCCGGTCAGCGGCACCTTCGTCAAGGTCCAGGAGCAGCAGAGCAAGAAGCTGGTCCCGAACGTCGGGCAGCCCACCGATCTGCTCGACGGCGTGTTCGCGTACACCGACGAGACGGTGAGCAACAGCGTCGAGTCGGCGGGCGCCAACAAGTCGCAGGTTCTGCTGATCAGCCGTTACCTGCCGATCGGCGCCGCCGTGCTCGGTGCGCTCCTGCTGATCGTCGGTCTGTGGATGGTGACCACCGCGCGCCGGGCCGCGCCGGCCAAGCACGCGGCGGGTGCCAAGCACGAAGAGATCACCGAGCCGGTCACCCCGGTCAGTGCGGACGGCACCAACAAGTCCACCAGCTGACCGTTCCGGTACCACTGAAAGGCCCGCATTCCTCGATGGGAATGTGGGCCTTTCACTGCATCATCCGCACGTCCGCCGGATCGGGTTACCACTGGTAACCGCCGTGTGGCACTCTATCGATCATGTCGAAGCCAGAGCCCCGAGTGGCTGAGCGTTCCACCGAGGAACCGGTATCGGAGGAACCCGGCCGTCTCGCCCGCTGGGTCAAGGCAGATCCGGTCCGGGCTGTGGCTGTCGCGCTGATCGTGGCGTCCGTGGCATGGCGGGCAGCCATCGCCGACCGGGGCTGGTTCTCGCAGGACGAGTTCGTGATCGCGAACCGGGCCATCGACACCGGGCTGACCCCGGACTTCCTGCTCGGCGTCTTCAACGACCACCTGATGCCGGGTGGTCTCCTGATGGCCTGGCTGCTCATCCGGGTCGACGGGTTCGAGGGGTGGCCCTGGCTGCTGATGCTCGTCGCCGGGCAGGCGGCGGTGAGTGTGGCGTTCTACCGGCTGCTGCGTTCCCTCCTGCGCCCGGGATGGGCGCTCCTGGTGCCGCTGTGCATGTTCCTGTTCAGCCCGCTGACCCTGGAGGTCAGCTCGCTGTGGATGGTCGGCCTGCTGATGCTGCCGGTACAGCTGGCCATGGTCCTCGCTCTGGGGGCGCAGGTGCGCTACGCGCGCACCGGTCGTCACCGGCATGCGATCAGCCTGACGCTGGCGGTGCTGTTCGGCCTGGCGTTCGACACCAAGGCGCTGCTGATCATCCCGCTGGTGTTCCTGCTGACCGTCTTCCTGTTGAGCACCGGGCGCACGTGGGCGAGCATCTGGTCGGCGACCCGCCGGTTCTGGCCCGGCTGGCTGGCGCTGACCGCGGTGACCGCCGCCTACGTTCCGTACTACATGTCGCTGCCCCGGCCGCAGCTGCAGCAGCCCGGCTCGCCGAGCGGCGTGGTCACCTTCGTGGTGGACCTGATCGGAACCACCCTCGTGCCCGGCCTGTTCGGTGGCCCCTGGGTGTGGGAGTACGCCGGCGACGGCCCGCCCCTGGTCGACCCGCCCGACGTCGGTGTCTGGCTGGCCTGGGCGGCACTGCTGACCCTGATCGTGGTGACCGTGCGGACCCGCGCCTCGGCCGGGCGGGCCTGGCTGCTGCTGTTCACCTACGTCGCCATGGTCACGACCCTGTTCGTGGTCACCCGGCTCGGCGGCGCGCTCGGCACCCTCGGCGCCCTGGTCCCGCGGTACGTGGCGGAGGCGGTGGTGGTCGCGGCGCTGTGTGTCGGCGTCGCTCTGCTGGGCCTCCGCGACCGGGCGGAGCCGGGCGGGACGGCGCTGCCGGTGCCGCCGGTGCTGCGGGAACCGGGCGCCTACGCGGTCGGGCTGGTCGCCGCGGTCATCGCCATGGTGACGGTGTCGATGGGCACGCTGACGAGCATCGCCCGGTTCAACGACAACTGGCAGACGAAACACGCGAAGGCGTACCTGCAGACGTCGCAGGCCGAACTCGCCTCGATGGTGCCCGGCACGGAACTGGCCGAGGGCACCGTGCCGTACCAGGTCGTCGCCGGCTACTTCTACCCGTACAACATGCAGTCGCACTTCTTCCGCGCGGCACCGCTGCGGCCGAACTTCGTGACCGAGGCCGTGACGCCGTCGATGTTCGACGAGGCCGGGCGCATCCGTCCGGCGACGGTGGAGGGCATCGACATCCTGCCCGGACCCACCGACAACTGCGGCCACCAGGCCGGCTTCGGTGTACCCACCCGGATCCCGCTGGAGGCGCCCGCCCCGGACTGGCCGTGGTGGGTGTACATCGGATACCTCAGCTCTGGTGACGCGACCGTGACGTTCCGCCTGGGTGAGGGCTCGCACGACTTCGAGGCGAAGCGCGGGCTCAACCACATCTACTTCCGGGTGCAGGGCGCGGGCGACGCGGCGCAGCTCAGCGTTCACGACCCCGCGGTACGGCTGTGCACCCGGGACATCACCGTCGGGAAGCTGATCCCCCAGTCGTCGTGAACGGGCCGCACCCATGACCGCGGCCCGGCCCGGTGCCGCGCTGATTCCGGCGGCCACCGCCGTTCTCAACGCGGGGGGTCATCGCTGGATTCGGGTCGCTCCCCCGTCCGGAACGAAGCCTGCCTTGTCGGATTAAGCCGTCCAGCTGGTATTCGTCCGAAGGTGTCCCGCCATGTCGCAAAAGCCCCTATACCTGGCTACCTTCCTGGCCATGGCTGACACGAACATCGACCGGCGCAGGCTGCTCGCCGGAACCGCCGCGGTCGCGGCGACCGTGGGCACCACCGGCGCCGCCGCCCTGGCCACCCCGGCACACGCCGCGGCGGGCGCCCCGGCCGGCGCGCCCGCCGACTGGAAGCACGCCGTCGCCGGCAACCGGGGCAGCGAGATCGCGGTCAAGGCCGGCCGTGACAAAGAGGGCCGCTTCGGCATCATGTTCAAGAACACCGAGGCGTACGCGCCGCCGGAGGATCTGCTCAAGTCCCTGGCCGCGCAGATGGGCGAACCCAACACGCCGAACCCGACCGACCTGGACAACTCCCGGATCCCCGCCGGCATCACGTTCCTCGGTCAGTTCATCGACCACGACATGACGCTGGACCGGACGCCGCTGGCCGACGCCCGGGCCGATCCGCTGGCGCTCACCAACTTCGACACCCCGCTGTTCGACCTCGGTTCGCTCTACGGCCGTGGCCCGGCCACCGACCCGGACCTGTACGAGCCTGACCGCACCCGGATGAAGATCGTCCGCAACGCCAACGGCGTCGACGACCTGCCCCGCCGCGACGACGGCAGCGCCATCATCGGCGACGCCCGCAACGACGAGAACCTGATCGTCACCCAGCTGCACCTGGCCTTCGCCAAGTTCCACAACCGGACCCTGTCGACCGGGCTGGCCACCAACCTGGCCGAGGCACAGCGGCTCACCCGCTGGCACTTCCAGTGGATCATCATCCACGACTTCCTCGACAAGATCGCCGGTCCCGAGGTGGTCGGGCGCTTCCTCGACAACAAGGGCAAGGTCAAGCGCGAGTTTTACAAGCCGAAGAACCCGCACCGTCCGATGATGCCGATCGAGTACTCGGTCGCCGCGTACCGCTTCGGGCACAGCATGGTCCGCGCCGGATACCTGCTCAACCAGCGCAACAACCAGACCTCGGCCGCCGCGATCTTCGGCCAGGCCGGCGGGGACCTGCGCGGCAACCGGCCGCTGCCGGCCCGCCTCGAGATCGACTGGTGGCACTTCTTCGACGTACCCGGGAAGCCCGCGACTCCCCGCAACGCGGCCCGCCGCATCGACGGCAAGCTGTCCCTGCCGCTGTTCAACATGCCCGCCACCGTGGTCGACGACGGCACCCCGTCGCTCGCCGAACGCAACCTGCTGCGCGGCGTGCGGCTCGGCCTGCCCGCCGGCCAGGACGTCGCTGCCCGGATGGGCATCACCCCGCTCACCAACGAGCAGCTCGGACTCCCCGACCCGGCCGCCGCCGGCTGGCAGGGCAAGGCACCGCTGTGGTTCTACATCCTCAAGGAGGCCGAGCTCACCTACGCCGGGGAGCGTCTCGGCCCGGTCGGCGGACGGATCGTCACCGAGGTGATCCTCAGCATCCTGGATGCCGACAAGAACGGGTACCTCAGGGTCAACCCCGGGTTCCGGCCGGTCGCGCCGATCGCCCCGGCCACCGGGCAGTTCCGTACCGGAGACTTCTTGAAATTCGCCCTGAATCTCTGATCCTCGGACGGGCCGCGCGTCCCAGCGCGCGGCCCGGCGCCGGGGTCCTTAGGGTGATCGCATGGGCACCGGCTTGAATTCGAGAAAGACGCGAGGAGCGCTGCGCCAGTCGGCGAGCATCTCGCTCCAGCTGCTGCTGGTACTACTGGCGATGTGGGTGGCGCTGCGGATCCTCGGCAGCGCGTGGTCAATCATCTGGCCGGTGGTCATCGCGCTGCTGCTCACCACCCTGACCTGGCCGCCGGCCCGGTTCCTGCGCAGGCACGGGTGGCACCCCGCCCTCGCCGCCACACTGGTGACACTGCTCTTCCTGCTGGTCGCCGTCGGCACCATCGTCGGGATCGCGGTACCGGTCGGCGCGAAGTCCGGCGAACTGGCCGACCAGGTCGTCGCCGGTATCAACGAGCTGCGTCAGTGGGCCGCCGAACCACCACTGAAGATCACCGACGAGCAGGTCAGCGGGTATCTCGACACTGCCACCGACAAGCTGCAGGCAAGCGTCGGCGGCATCGCCACGGCCACCCTCAGCGGTGTCAGCTCTGTGGTGAACGGGCTGGTCAACACGGTGCTCGCGCTGTTCCTGATGTTCTTCTTCCTCAAGGACGGGCCGCGGTTCCTGCCCTGGCTCGGCCGTCAGCTGCCCGGCCGGCTCTCCGCCGACATCCCCACCGTCGCCGGCCGCTGCTGGGAAACGCTCGGCGCGTTCGTCCGCTCCCAGGCTCTGGTCGGTCTTCTCGACGCCCTCCTCATCGGCCTCGGCCTGGTGATCCTCGGCGTCGACCTCGCCCTGCCGCTCGCGGTGCTGACCTTCGTCACCGCGTTCATCCCGATCGTGGGTGCGCTCTTCGCCGGCTTCGTGGCGGTCATCATCACCTTCGTCACCAACGGGTGGACCGACGCGCTGATCGTGCTGGCCATCATCATCGTGGTGCAGCAACTGGAGGGGAACGTCTTCCAGCCGATGCTGCAGAGCCGCGGGCTGGGCCTGCACGCCGGCGTCGTGCTCCTGGCGGTGACCCTCGGCAGCAGCCTCTACGGCATCGTCGGAGCGCTGCTGGCCGTACCGGTGGCCGCGATGATGGCCGTCCTCTGGAACTACCTGCGCGAACAACTCACCGAAACACCCCCTGCCGCCACGGAACCGCCACCACCTCCGGCGGACCCCGTGCCGGCCACCGCCGACGCACCGGCCGCACCGGCCTGACGAACGACAGTGGCCCAGCCGTCGCCGGTTTCCCGATGCGATGGCTGGGCCACTGCTGTTCGTCGTGTCAGCTTTCCAGATCCACGGGCGCGGGCTGGGGCACCTCACGCAGGTGCCGGTTGTGCCGCGGCTCCCGGCGGGTCCGGACATCGTCGATCCGCCGGCGCAGATCGTCGCGGGCGTCCATCACGGCCGCGTGCAGATCGTCCTCCGACGAGGTCGTGACGATCTTCTCGCCGCCGCTGAGCCAGCACTCCAGCGTCACCTTCTGGCCACGGGCCTCCCGATCCTTCACCGAGATCTCCAGCTCGGTGGAATCGGCATGGTAGGACGCGAGCCTGGCGTCCAGGGTGCCGAACAGCTCGACCAGCCAGTTCCGGTCGCCCTGCGAGAATCCGGCCCCGACACGCAGGCACTCGGCAACGGTGGCCGGGTTGGCGACGGCAGTCATCTGTTCCTCCTCTGTCCGGCGAAACGGTCGAATCTTCCGTACCCGGCTCGACGGGATCGAATCCCGATTGACCACGTACGGATGATCACATGGTGGGAGCCGACGCGGAGCTGCATGTGTTCGACTACGACCGATACCGGGACGAGATCGTCCCGGCGCTGGCCGGGCTGCTGCATGGCACTCCCCCGGACTGGCTCATCGAGGTGATCCGCACCGCGACGCCGATCGACGATCCCGGCGACCCGATGTCCTGGCCGCACATGGCGCGACGACTCCACGAACAGCCCGTCGACCTCGCGGCCTGGTGCGACTGGCTCGGCACCGACCTGCGCTACCTCGGCGACGCGCCGGTGGACCGCACCCGCGGCGCGATGCTCCGATGCCACTCGCTGACCTGCCCGGCCGCCACGTGGTGCCCGATGCAGCGCGACCAGGACCGGCACGGCGTCGAAGGTCTCAACGCTCTGCACGAGGCGCTCATCGAGGTGTGCTGCCTCGGCGAGTCCACGTTCGTCGGCCGCTCCGTCACCCCGGACTTCTACCGGCCGGTGCTGGAGCGCCACGGCGTACCCGCCGGCGATCCGCTGCGAGGGCTGCTCGCGGCGCTGGCCACCCGTGGCGCCGCGCTCGGCTACCAGTTCGGCGTCACCGAGGGCATCCACGGCTGGCTCGACGGGCCGGAGACCACGCAGCTCGTCGAGGGTCTCGGCCGTCTCGACCTGCCGCCCGGCGAACCACTGTTCCCGGAGCTGCCCGCCCCACCGCCCGGCGAGTACCACGACTGGCGGGAGGTGAGCCTCTCCCGTGTACGCATGGTGGCCACCGCGGCTGCCGCGGCCGGCCGGGGCGTGCTGTGGGGCAACGACGTCGGGGACGGCTACTACAGTCAGAACATCAGGCTTTGAGCTGAGGAATGGCCGGTTCCCCGGCGCCGCGCGGACTTTCCGGCCACGCTGTACCGCTGTGGGAAGATCCTTTTCGGCATTCATCTGCGCGGTTCTCGTGGCTGCCGCGCCGGCACCGGCCTCGGCCGCGCCACCGGACTCGAACTACATCATCCGGCCCGGCGACACCCTGACCTCCATCTCCCAGCGGTACGGCGTACAAGTGTCCGAGCTGCGCGCGTGGAACGGGCTCAAAGCCGGGACACCGCTACGGATCGACGGCATGCTGCGGCTGACCGCACCCACCGCACCGCAGCCCGCCTGGCAGAGCCGCATCGAGACGGTGACCCCGGCCGAGGCGAACGGTGACCCGGCGAAGAAATGCCCGGTCCCGGCCACCGAACTGCGCCGCATCCACGTCCGGTACCTCGGCTTCGACGGCAACGCCCACGACGGCTGGGTGATCATGCATCAGACCCTGGCGACCGCCACCCGGGACGCTTTCGCCGACCTCTACCGCTGGCGCTTCCCGATCATGGCGATGCCGCCGGCCGTCGTTCCCGACAAGACCGTGCTGACCCTGGGGTACGAGTGCCGCTTCGTGGCCGGAACCACCAGATGGTCGCAGCACTCCTACGGCCGGGCCATCGACATCAACCCCCGCCAGAACCCGATGATCCGCGGCGACTATCTCGACCCGCCGAACAGCCGCACCTGGCTGGCCCGCCACAAGCACTGGCCCGGGATGATGCACGAGAACGGGGTCGTCCCGGCCTTCACGACCCGCGGCTTCTTCTGGGGTGGCCGCTGGATCACCCTGAAGGACTACATGCACTTCAGCACCACAGACCTCTGACCCCCGCCGCCGGACGACCACAACCGGCTCGATGCACCCCAAGGCCAAACCCGGCTGGCAGCTGGGAGCGGGTTGGTCAGTCGATCATTACGCGGTTCCGGCCGGACTCCTTGGCCCGGTACAGGGCGTGGTCGGCTCGGGCCAGCAGCTCGTCCAGGGTGGCGTCGCCGGGAACCAGGCTGGTCAGACCGACGCTGATGGTCACCGGCAACGGGCCGGCCTGGGTCGGGACCGGATCGGACGACACCGCCAGCCGGACGCGTTCGGCCAGTTCGGCGGCGTGGCCCTCATGGTCGGGCAGGACCGCGGCGAACTCCTCGCCACCGTATCGGCCCAGGACGTCGGAGTGGCGCAGGCAACCGCGGATACGGGCGGCCACGGTACGGATCACCTCGTCACCCACCCCGTGCCCGTACGTGTCGTTGATGGCCTTGAACTTGTCGATGTCGAGCATGAGGGCCGCCAGCTGGCGGCCGTTGCGGGCGGCGGCGAGCACCAGCGCGCCGGCGATGGCGTAGAAGTGCCGCCGGTTGTGCTGGCCGGTCAGTTCGTCGGTGGTGGCCAGCTCCTGGACGCGGCTGAAGAGCCGGGCGTTCTCGTAGGCGGCCATGCCCTGGGTGGCCAGTGCCGCCGCGACCTGCCGGCTGGTGTCGTCGAGTCCACTGCCACCGACGAGGACGACACCGACCGGGCCGTCGCGGCCGGTCAGGGGTACGACGAGGGCGGCCGGCGTTCCGCCGAGCAGCCTTTCCCGTACGCCGGCCGTGGTTGCCGGGTCGAGGAGTTCGGGGGCGTCGGCCTCGAAGTACGGCACCTGCGTGCCGACCACGTCGGACGGCACCGGCCCGGTCACCTCGAGCACGTCGCCGGAGGGGTTGATCAGGCAGGCCGCGGTCCCGCCGAGCTGGGTCCGGAGGGTCCCGCACAGGTGGCGCAGCAGGACATCGGGTTCCAGGATGGCGGTGAGTTCGGCGAGGCTGGCCCGCAGCATCTCGGCGAGTGCCTGCTGCTGGCGCGCGGCCTGGACGGCGGAGTGCAGCTGGGCGGCGCGAGCGGTTTCCAGCGACACGGCGACATGGCTGCTGACGGCGGTGAGGACGGCGACGTCGTCGTCGGTGAAGATGCCGCGGGCGAGGCGGCTGTCGAGGTAGACGACGGCGACCATCCGGCCCTTGAACTGGACGGGGGCGATGAGAATGCTGCGCAGGCCGTGCACGACGGCGCTGCGGGAGCCGAGCGCGGCGCCCTGTTCGGTGCCGGTGATGACGACGGGTTCGCCGGTCTCGGCGACCCGCCGGACGAGGCTGGTGCCGTACTCGCCGGTGTCGGCGAGGTCGCCGGAGCCGTCGCGGGCGGCGTAGCGGACCGGTTCGCCGCTCTCGTCGAGCAGGAAGAAGATGGCCCGTTCGGCGCCGAGGATGCGCAGCATCTCGTCGAGGGCGACGCTGGCGAGCTGCTGCGGGTCCAGGATGGTGGCGGCGGCGGTGCCGACCTGCTGCAACGCTTCGAGGTGGCGGTTGCGGCCGCTGGCCGGGCGGCGTTCGGCGACGGTCCGGCGGTGCGTGCCGGCGCCTTCGTCGACACCGAATTCGGTACGGGTCTGCCGGCGCCGCTGTTCCCAGCCGTGGAAGGCGGCCATCCCGAGCGCGAACCGGGCCTGCCGGTCGGCCTCGTTGGCCAGCCCCATGGCACGCAGGGCACGGGCCCGGATGCGGAACACCTCGTACTGGACGAACGGGGCGTCCACCTTGCGCAGCCGCCGTTCGGCCTCGTCGGCGATCTTGATGCAGCGCTGCGGGTCGCCGGACGCGAGGTGCAGCGAGGCCTTGGTGGTGAGGTGGACGCAGCGCAGCAGCGGGGTGCCGCCGACCCGCCCCAGGGCCTTGATCGCTGTGGCGGCCGCGGCGAGCCGGGCCGGCCGGTCGGCGTCGGAGGCGTAGCGGAACTGGATGAGCCGGGCGTGCGCCTGGTAGACGTAGATCCACCGGTGCTGCGGCATGAGTTCGCTCTTGCGCAGCTTGAGCTCGTGGAACTCGTCGAACACACCGAGCAGCTGTTCGCCGACCTCGCCCTGTTCGATCAGGAAGCATGCGGCGGCGGTGAGCATGTTGGCCCGCTGCACCCGGGTGCCGGTGCCGGGCGGGAACGCCTCGCGGAGCCGTTTGAGGGCGGCGGCCGCATCCCCGAACCGGCTCTGCCCGGCCGGGACCATGACGCTGAGCATGCCGAACGAGGTGCCGAGGAGACCCTGCTGGTCGTTGAGGCGCTGCATGCCGCGCTCGTACTCCCGGGCGGCCTCCTCGACATAGCCGCGCAGGAGGTAGCGCAGCCCGAGGGTGGCATAGCCGGGGATGAGCTGGGCGGGCACGTACCAGCGAGCGTTCCTGGTCGTCGTCCGTTCCCAGGCGGTGCCGTCGTCGGCGCCGCTGAACAGCTGGGCCGCACCCTGCAACCACTCCACGTAGGCGCCGAGCGCGGGATCACCGAGCTCCGCGGCGACCCCGGCGGCCCGGCGCAGGCACCGGTCGCTGGTACCGCGCAACTTGATCACCGCGGTCACGTAACCGATCACGCCGTAGACGCGCACGTACTCCGGACAGGGACCGAGCCGGTTCACCGCGTACATGGCCCGCAGCGCGAAGATCCCGGCTTCCTTGAGCCGCAGGCCGATCGCAGCGGCATAGCCGCCACCGTCGAGGACGGCGGCAAGCGTGGCCTGCATCTCCCGGTCCGCGCCGCGGGCGGTTCCATAACCGAGTCCGGTACGCCGGACGAACGCGCCCGCCATCGCGATCAACAGTGTCTGGATCAGGGCGAACAGTCCCGCACCGGGCACCGGCCGGCGTAGTTCGGCGAGCGCGGTACGGGTCGTTTCCAGGGCGCGGCTGTCGTCCCACACGGTGTGGTATAGCTCGATGCGGGTGGTGAGCAGCCGCGCCCGCTGGAGCCGGTCGGGTTCGGCGGCGAGGGCCCGGTCGAGCACCGCGCCGGCCTCGTCGAGCCGGCCACCGGCCAGGTACGCCCGGGCCAGCACGTGCAGCAGCCGGCTGTCGGGTGCCGGGTCGCCGTCGACGGCGTCGGTGAGGTAGTCGATCGCCTCGGCCGGGGCCTGGTCGGCGAGCGCCCGGCGGCCGGCGGTGGCGGCACTGCGGCGGCGGTCCTCGGGCGAGACGGCGTCACCGGCCTGCCGATGGTGGCGGGCCACGGCGTACGCGTGGCCGTCGTCCCGCAGGTCCTCGGGCAGTTGCTCCAGTGCCCGGGCCAGGTCGGCGTGCATCTTGTGCAGGTCGTTCTCGGTGAGCCGTTCGAGGAGGACGTCTCGCAGCTGCGGGTGGACGAACGCGTACCAGCCGCCGGGCCGGGACTCCAGTACGTGCCGGTCGGTGGCGGCGGCGAGCGCGCTGAGGACCCGGTCCGGTTCGCCGAGCACGAACAGGGTTTCCGGCCGGAACCGGATACCGGCCGCGGCGGCCACGGTCAGGCAGTCCAGGGTCTCGTCGGGGATGCCGGTGAGGCGGGCCGCGATGAGGTCCCGTATGTCGGAGGCCGGGGGCAGTGCGTCGGCGCCGCGCTCGTCCAGCCGCCAGGCACCCCAGAACGGGCTGACCAGGCCGGCGTCGAGCAACCGCAGCAGGTAGCTGACGACCGCGAGCGGGGTTCCGTCGGTACGGGCGGTCACGTGCCGTACCAGATCGACGGGAACCTCGGCGCCGGGCAGGCGGGAGGCGATCACGTCGGCGACGGCCGGCGCCGGCAGGGGCGCGCAGGTGACCTCCAGGATGCCGGCGGTGTCCAGGCCGGCGGCCGGGTCGGCGGCACCGTCCGGGGCGGTCAACAGGATCAGCACCGGCAGACCGGCCAGTTCGGCGGCGAGTTTCTCGATGAGCTGACGGGTTCCGGAGTCGAGATGCTGGGCGTCGTCGACGACCAGAAGCAGGCCACCGGAGCGGGTGGCGAGGTCGCCGAGGAACACCGCGCCGGCACCGAGCACGTGCTCGTCGCCGCCGCTCACGGGCTCCCCGGAGACGGCCGGGAGAAGGTCGCCGAAGAGCCGGGCGAGCAGACCCGGCCCGGCTGCGGCCGACGCCTCGGCGACGTGCTGATCGACGGCCGCGCGCTGGTCGGGCGTCAGCCGGCGTACCCCGGCCCGCCAGGCGGCGGCCGCCTCGCGGACGGCGGCCAGCGGCGAGGCCTCGTCGGGGCGGCAGGTCGCCCAGAACACCGGCAGCCCGGCGGCGGACGCCTCGGCGGCGACCTCCGCGGCGAGGCGGGTACGGCCGGAACCCGCAGCGCCGCGGATGACCGCGAATCCGCCCTGTCCGGCCCGCGCCAGTTCCCATCGGCGGCTGAGCCGGCCGGCCTCCTCGTCGCGTCCGCGCAGCGGCCAGCCGGAGACCGCCGCCTGGTCGGCGGCCTCGCCTCCGGGGCAGCCACGCAGGTCGGCGAGGAGCGTCGCGGCGTCCGGGTAGCGGTCGTCGGGGTCCTTGGCGAGCAGCCGGGACACCACGGCCAACAGGGCCGGGTCGATGCCGGGGCGCAGTGCGGCGAGGTCCGGCACCGGCGCGGCAAGGTGCAGACGGAGCAGTTCGCCGACGTCGTCGGCCTCGAACGGCAGCCGGCCGGCCAGGCATTCGTAGAGGACGACGCCGAGTGAGTAGAGGTCGGACCGGCCGTCGACCGGCCGTTTGAGCATGCCGGACTGTTCCGGCGAGCTGTACAGGAAGGTGCCGACCGCCTCGTCGGTGTCGCCGCGTTCGGCGCCGACCTGGGCCAGGCCGAAGTCGATCAGGGTGGCCGGCTGGTCCGGGCCGACCATGATGTTGCCCGGTTTGATGTCGCGGTGCACCAGCCCGAGACGGTGTGCGGCGGCCAGGCCCCGGGCCAGCCGGGCGGCCATCGCGACCACCCACTCCTCGGAGAGCATCCCTCCGCCGAGCTGATCGGCGAGCGAGCCGCCGGCCAGGTGGTCCAGGATGAGGGCGGGCACCCCGTCGAGTTCGCCGACCGCGTGCACCCGGACCACACCGGGGTCGTCGATGCAGGCCAGCAGGGCGGCCTCACGGCTGAACTCGGTCCGGATCTCCGGGTAGGCGCTGGCGTCGGCGAGCGGGCGCTTCAACGCGTACCAGCGGTCGCCGCGACGAGCCCGGTGCACCATCGTGAACGCGCCACGGCCGAGTTCATCGGCCACTTCCAGGCCAGTCAGCCCCGCATCCGTCACTTGACACTCACTCCGAGTCCGGCGTCACCATGTTCATCGGCCGGCATCGGGCGAAGCTGAACGTTCGCGGCCTCGGCCAGCAGATCGGTCAGCTCCGGCGCCGGGATCGGGCGGGCGAAGTGGTACCCCTGGGCCCGCTGGCAGCCGAGGGCGCGCAGCAGGTCGGCGTGGTAACGGGTCTCCACCCCCTCGGCGACGGTGATCAGTCCGAGCCCGGCGGCCAGGTCGACGATCGCCCGGACCAGGGTGGCCTGCTGGGTGTCGGCGTCGTCGGCCGGCATGAACGAACGGTCGATCTTCAGCACGTCGATCGGCAGATCACGCAGGTAGGCCAGCGACGAGTAACCGGTGCCGAAGTCGTCGATCGCCACCCGTACGCCCTCCGCCCGAAGTGCCGAGAGGTGCAGCAGGGCCTGCGCCGCGTGCGCACCGGAACGCACCAGCACGCCTTCGGTGATCTCCAGGGTGAGGGCGGTGGCCGGCAGGCCGCTCGCCCGCAGCGCGGCAAGCGTCTTGACGGTGAAGTGCGGGTCGGCGAGCTGACGCGGGGACACGTTGACGGTGACGGTGGTGCCCCACTGCCGGTGCCAGACGGCCGCGTCGGCGCAGGCGCGGCGCAGCACCCATTCGCCGAGGGCGACGATCAGGCCGCTGTCCTCGGCGGCCGGGATGAACAGGTCCGGCCCGATCGGGGAGCGTCCCGGCGGCAGCCAGCGGGCCAGCGCCTCAACCGCGACCGGGCGGGCGTCGTCGAGCGTGACGATGGGCTGGTAGTACACCGCGAACTCGGCCGCGTCGACGGCCGCACGCAGCCGTTCCAGCAGGCGGATGCGGTCGGCCTGCTCCTGGCGCATGGCCACGTCGAAGACCACGGCCTGGTCCTTGCCGGCCGCCTTCGCCGCGTAGAGGGCCAGGTCGGCGTCGCTGAGCACCTCCACCGGGCCGGCGGCCGGGCCGAAGACGCGGATCCCGACGCTCGCCGTCACGTGCAGCGGCTGCCCGCCGGCGGTCACCGGCGCGCGCATCGCGGCCAGCACCTGCTCGGCCACGGCGGTAGCCGCGGCCGGCCCGGCATCCGGCAGCAGCACGGCGAACTCGTCGCCGCCCAGCCGTACGGTGATCGAACCGTCCCCGGGCGAGCCGGTGGTGAGTCCGCGGATCCGGGCGGCGACCGACACGAGCAGGTCGTCCCCGGTGGGGTGCCCGAAGCGTTCGTTGACGTCCTTGAATCCGTCCAGGTCCATCAGGATCAGCGCGCCGCCGTCCGGGCCGGCGAGCCGGTCCTCCAGCTCGACGCGGTTGAGCAGCCCGGTGAGTGCGTCGTGGCGGGCCTGATGACACAGCGTGCGCTGCAGTTCGGCCTGCTCGTGCAGGGCGTCGCGGAGGCTGGCGGCGCGCCGGTCGGCCAGGCCCGTGGTGTGGGTCAGGCGCAGCACCAGCAGCAGGGCGGTGAGTGCCGTGGCGGCCAGCGGGACCGACAGGGCGGCCAGATCACGCTCGGCAATCAGCAGATATCCGGTACCGGCCGGGCCGACCATGACGAGCACGACGTTGCCGGCCGGTGCGAACCGGTGCACGCGGCGCTCCGGGACGGCGCCGGTCGCCTGCGGACGCCAGGCGGCGGCCCCGATCAGCAGGAAGGCGAGCACCCAGCCGGAAGCGCTCCAGCCCGGCCCGGCCCACGAACCGCCGGACGCGGCGGCGAGGAAGTAGAGCACGTCGGCGACCGTCAGCACCGAGACGGCGGCCAGCAGCAGCCGGTCCGTCCGGGTGAGCCTGCCGTGGGCGACGATCATGCGGGTGGCGGCGGCCAGCACGAGAAGATCGAGGGCGGGGTACGCGAGCGCGCACGCCGCTCCGGGCCAGTACCCGCGCTCGATCACGAACGGGTCGTAGAGCAGCACCCACATCAGCACGGCCCCGGTGCACAGCATGATGCCGGCCTCGGTGAGCCCGGCCCACGCCGAGCCGCCACGATTGTCCGACATGCCCAGCAGACCGGCCGCCAGCAGCGGGTACATCCCCACGTAGATGAGGTCGACGACGGTCAGCCCGTCCGGCGCGGGCAGTCCGGCGGCCATTGCGGCGCCCCACACCCCGTTCGCCAGCGCGCAGCACAGCATCGCGCCGGCCACCGGCCACCAGGCCTGCCGGCGCGTCAGGTGGTTGCGGCGCACCCCGTTGCGGACGGCGAGGAGCGCTGTCCCGGCGACCACCACGTAGACGAACTGCCGTTCCGTGTCGCCGAGCAGCGGGGCCGCCAGCGTCAGGAGCACACCGGCGAGCAGCAGCCACCGGCCGCGATTTCGTTCCTCCGAGGTGTCCATCCCACCACGATCGCCGCCGTGGAGTGCGATCCGGTTGCCGGACGGGGAGTACTAGAGTCGCGCCGCGAGCTGCTGCAGGGCCTCCCGGGCGCCGACCGTGAGGGGCTTGCCGTGGCCGGGCAGGATGGCGCGTACGTCGAGGCCGGCGAGCTTCTTGACCGAGGCGTCCGCCTGGGTCTGGTCGGCGGTGTAGAGCGGTGCGGCCCCCTCCAGGACGTTGAGGTTGCGCAGCGCGTCGCCGGCGACCAGCACGCCGGTGCCCGGCTCGAAGATCGACACGTGGCCGAGGGTGTGTCCCGGCGTTCCGATGATCTGCAGGCCGAAGACCTCGTCGCCGTCCTTGACCGGTTTCAGGGTCTTACCGCCCGCGTTGATCGACGAGACGTCCTCGGTCCCGGCGTAGAGGGTGGCCGGGATGCGCGGCACGATCTCGGCGAGGCCACCGGCATGATCCTGGTGCTGGTGGGTGAGGATGACGTGCTTGACCGCGTCCCACTTCAGGCCGGCCGCGGCGAGGCCCTGCTCGACGGACGCGCCCGAGCCGGGGTTGCCGGTGTCGACCACCGCGACCTCCTTTCCACGGATCAGCAGGTAAACGGAGACGTATTCGAGGTCCACCCGGCGCCAGTCGCCGGTCACGTTCCCGCTCGCAGCGGGCGCGGCGGCGCTCTGCGGCGCGGCACTCGGGGGTACGGCGGATGGGGCGGAGCCGGCCGGTGGGCTCGCCCCGCCGTCGGTGCAGCCGGTCAGCGTGTTGAGAACGGTCACGCCGAGCACACCGGAGCCGGCGGTGAGGAGCAGTCTGCGGTTGAGCCTGAGGTCACTCATCCACCCTGCTTAGCGCATCGCGGCCGGTTTCGTTGCCCTCAGGCGGGGGCGCCGCAGATGAAGCGTGGTTCGGGGTCGTACCTCCACGTGAACTTCTCCCGCTTGACGACCTTGCCGCCGGAGTGGAAGAGCCGCCAGGCGTCCTGGGTGAAACCGATCAGTCCGCTGGTCGCGATGCAGTCCGGCCCGTCCGGCTTGGTGATCGTCCGCGGCAAGGTGACGTTGCGGCGCGGACTCCACTCGGTGGTCACCTTGTCCCACACCCTGGTGCTCCACACCGACACGGTGATCGAGTCGCTGGTGTGGGCGGTGTGGATCAGTACCCCGTACGGGCTGTCGTTGCGGAACCTGAAGTCCAGGTCCGGCCAGAAGATCGTGGACTCGATGACCGCGGGATACCGGTCGAAGTAGTAGGAGTGCGGCTTGTGCTCGACGTCCTCGAGCCCGGCGTAGTACGTGGCGTTGAACAGCGTCGTGGTGAACTGCGAGACCCCGCCGCCGACCCCGGGCTGCAGGTCGCCGCCGACGATCACCGGCGCGTCCTTGTAGCCCTGCGCGTAGCTCCGCTCGCCGGTGTGCCCGTTCAGCGAGAACGTCTTCCCGGGCAGCACGAGCGCGCCGCGGACCTGCTTGGCGGCGGTCACGATGTTCTGGCTGCGCGGCGACGACAGGCCACCGGTGAACTTCGTGGTGAAGGTCGAGACCTTCTCCTTCACCCCGAGCTTCTCCAGGTCGGCGGCAGAGGTGGCGGGCGCGGTGGTGGTCAGGGACGCCTCGACGGTACGCGCGTCGCGGCTCTGTGCGGCGGTGAGCAGCTGTGGGGCGAGCGCGGCCAGGTCGAGTCCCCTGCCTTCGGCCCCCGCGACGATCTTCGGCTTCCCGCCGGCGAACGTGAACGACGCGTCCTTGGCCGGCGCCTCGATGCGGGCGAGCCGGGACGCGACCGCGGTCCGCAACCTCTCCGGATCGATCCGCGGCTCGATGCGGCCGGTCCGGTCGGCGGTCATCACCAGGCTCTTCGCGATCGCGGCCGGTGGGACGGTGAGTGTGCCGCGTTCGGAGGTGACCTTCAGCGGGGCCGCGACCGCCGGCCGGGCGACCGTCTCGACCAGCCGGTCCACCTCCTCGGCGGTGGTGACGGCGTGCAGTTCGACGATCGGGACGGTCACCGGTTCGCCGGAGAGCCAGCCGGCCCGGACCGCCTCGGCGGAGCGCTGCGGATCCAGTCCACGGCCGGGCCGGGGGTGGACGGCCTTCGGCGTGAGGCCGGCGAAGGTGACGGCCGGTGCCTTCATCGGGGTGCCGACCTTGCCGGCCGCCTTCTGCAGGGCCGTGTCGAGCAGGTCGGCGTCGATGGCGATCACCGGGGCGACGGCCCGGCCGCCGAAGAGTGCGGGGCGGCCGGCGGCCGCGGCGTTCACGGTCGCGTCCACGTCGACGACCAGGCCGATCGCGGCCGGGCTCACGGTGGCGTCGCGGTTCTCCACCCGCACCCGCACGGCGGCGGACGTCCTCGGGTCGGCGGCGAGCCGGGCGCGGAGCACGGCGCCGGCCTGGTCCCGGGTCAGGCCGCCGAGATCCACGCCGAGCACGGTGACACCGCGCGGGACGTCACCCTTGAAGACGTGGCGCGCCCCGGCACCGGCCCCGGCCGCGAGGGCCAGCACGGTGCCGCCGGCGATCAGGGCACGACGGCCGCGCCGGCGCGGGGCCGGGACCGCCGGGGGCGCCAGGGCGACCTGGTCGTGCGTCGGCAAGGCCTGATGCGGGAGCCGTACGGTCGGCTGACGATCGCTGGCGGTTGTCACCCGGCCTCCTCGGGGGTAGGGGCGGCGAGCTGAGGATGCTAGTCGATCAGCGGCGCTGAGTCGCGAGAAGAGCCGTTCGTACAGTGCTGACCAGCCTGTCCCGGTCGAACGGTTTGGGCAGGATGGTGGACCCCGGTTCGAGGTTGTTGCCGTGCTCGTCGAAAAGCGACTCGGCGAACCCGGAGACGAACACGATGCACAGGTCCGGCCGGCGACCGGCGGCGATACGGGCCAGCTGACGGCCGTCCATGCCGGGCATCACCACGTCGGTGACCAGCGCCGCGATCTCACCACCGTGCCGTTCCAGCAGGCGCAGCGCCTCGGCCGCGTCGGGCGCGGTGAGTACGCGGTACCCGGCGCCGGACAGCATCCGGGCGGTCACCTGCAGCACGGCGTCCTCGTCGTCGACGAGCAGCACAGTCTCCCCGCCGCCCCGCTCGTCGGCGGCGGCCTCCTGCGGCGGCGGCGGCGGCGGTGGCGGCGGGACGGTTCCGGCGACCGGCGGGAGCGTGATGGTGACGGCGGCGCCGTGACCGGGTTCGGAGTCCAGGGTGAGCCGCCCGCCGGCCTGGCTGACGATGCCGTGGACGGTGGACAGGCCCAGTCCGACGGTGCCGGTGGTGGATTTGGTGCTGAAGAACGGTTCGCAGGCCCGGTCGAGCACGTCCGGAGGCATGCCGGTGCCGGTGTCGCGGACCTCTATCGCCACACCGTCGGAGGTCATCGAGGTGGTGATCGTGACGACGCCGCCGTCCGGCATCGCCTCACCGCTGTTGCGGACCAGGTTGTGCAGGGCCCGGTCGAGCTGGACCGGGTCGGCCTTCACCTCCGGCAGGCCGGGGTGCAGATCGAGCTCGAGGCGGCAGCCCGTGCCGGCGGATGCGCCCAGCGCCTCGGCGCACTCGCTCAGCAGGTTGTTGAGATCGACCGCGGCGGGCTGGTTCACCTCACGGCGGCCGAAGGCGAGCATGTGCTGGGTCAGCGTCTTGGCCCGTTCGCCGCCCTTGATCACCTGGGCCAGGTCGCCGAGCAGGGCCTCCACGGTCTCCTCGGGGAGGGTTCCGTCGGCCCGGCCGTCGTTGATCGTCTCGATGGCCAGGTTGGTGTAGCCGAGGATCGCGCCCAGGATGTTGTTGAAGTCGTGCGCGGTCCCGCCGGCCATCCGGCGCAGGCTGTCCAGGCGTTCCGCGTCGCGGTGCCGGGCCTCGTCCTGGCGGCGCTCGGTCTCCTCGCGCAGCCGCTCCTCGGCCAGGACCAGGTCGGTGACGTCGTCGACCATCAGCACCCCGCCGGTCAGCCCGTCGTCCTCGTCATGGGTCTGCCGCACGTGGATGCGCAGCGACCGGGGGCTGCCGTCCGGCCGGGTCAGCCGGTGGGTGAACCGCATCTCGGTGTCGTCGCCGGCGCCGTGCAGCAGCGCGAGCGCGGTGTCCCGGGCCGGTTCGTCGAGGCAGGACAGCCAGCCGCGCCCGACGATGTGGTCCATCGGCATCTGGAGGATCTCGGCGAGCCGCTCGTTGACGTACTCGGCGTTGCCGTGCCGGTCGATGATGCCGATACCGACCGGCGAGGCGACGGCCATCGCCTCGAACCGGCGCTCGGTGTCGTGCAGGGCGCGGACCTTCTCGATCAGCTTGGCGTTGACGGCCTGCAGGTGTGCCTGCGCGAAGTCCTCGGCCGGGGTCAGGTCGACGTTGACCGGGCCGCTCGCCAGGGCGACGTCGATCGCGTCGAGCAGCGCGTCCGGGTCCTGCGAGCGCAGCACCACCTGGCTGACGCCGCACGCCTCGGCGATCGGGCGGGTCTCGGGTTCCAGGTAGTTGGCGGTGTAGAAGATCACCGGGGCCTGTGCGGCCTCGCGGTCGGGGTCGGCGCGCAGCCGGTGGACCAGTTCCAGGCCGTCGATGCCGGGCATCAGGACGTCCGAGACCACCACGTCGGGATGGTGGGTGTGTGCCAGCCGGAGCGCGTCCGCGCCGTCGTGCGCCTCGATGACGTCGTGGCCCCGGAACCCGAGCAGTATGCGCACGATGTCACGGTTGGCGGCCACGTCGTCGACGACCATCACTGTCGCCACGGGCGGCTCCCTTGCGGCGAGTCGGTGGGTGCTATGTCCGCAATAAGGCTAAAGCAGAGAAAGGTCACATGTACGTTGATGCTGAATCGGATTCGGATCTTGGAGGGTGGTCGGGGGTGCCGCGAAGGGCGCTGTTCCTGCTCGCAGGAGTCGCCGCGGGGGTCGCCGCGGTGGTGCTGACGCGCCGCTCCCGGCAGGCGGTGGCCTGGGCCGAAGCCGGATGGCGCAAGGAGGCGCTGGAGAACGCCCGGCTCGCGGCGATCGTCGAGGCGTCCCAGGACGCGATCGTCAGCAAGACGCCGGACGGCACCATCAAGACCTGGAACCCGGGTGCCGAACGCCTCTACGGCTACCGCGCCGACGAGATGGTCGGCGGCGACGTCACCCGGCTGCTGCCGCCGGACCGCCTCGGCGAGGAGAAGGAACTGCTCGCCCGGGTCCGCAGCGGACAGGCACTCACCCGGTACGAGACGCGCCGCCGGCGCAAGGACGGCACCGTCATCGAGGTGTCGCTGAGCATGGCGCTGATGCGCGACACCGATCACGCGGTGATCGGGACCGCGACCGTGGCGCACGACATAACCACGCGGGTCCGCGCCGACCAGCGCCGCCGGGTGGAACGCGAACAGCTCGAAATGATCATGCAGGCGGCCAGCGACCCCTTCTTCAGCATGGACGACGACGGGGTGATCTCCGAGTGGAACCGGCAGGCCGAGCACGTCTTCGGCTGGAAGCGCACCGAGATCCTGGGCCGCGACGTGGCCGGCACGATCCTGCCGGAGCGCTACCGGCCGGCTCTGCGGCGGCTGCTCGACGGGCGGCTGAACTGGCTGCTGGACCGGCCCACCGAGATGGCGGCGACACATCGGGACGGCCACGAGATCCCGGTCGAACTGACCATGTGGCAGATCCGGCACAGCGGCGGCGCCCAGTTCCACGGCTTCGTCCGTGACATCACCGCCCGCCTGCAGACCGAACAGGCCCTCGCCGAGGCACGCGACCAGGCGATCGAGGCAGCACGGCTGAGGTCGCAGTTCCTCGCGTCGATGAGCCACGAGATCCGCACCCCGATGAACGGCGTGATCGGCCTGACCGGCCTGCTGCTCGGCACGACGCTCGACGAACGCCAGCGCCGCTACGCCGAAGGGATCGGCGCGGCCGGCTCCGCGTTGCTATCGGTGATCAACGACGTCCTGGACTTTTCCAAGCTGGAGGCCGGCAAGGTGATTCTGGAGGAGGCGAACTTCCAGGTCCGCAGACTGCTCGACGACGTGGTCGCGCTGGTCGCCCCACCGGACACCCATCACGGGCCCACCGTGACCGGGGTCTGCGACGAGCGCGTGCCCGCCACCGTCTGCGGCGACCCCGCCAAGCTGCGCCAGGTGTTGCTCAACCTGGCCGGCAACGCGGTCAAGTTCACCCCGCGCGGGCAGGTCACGATCACCGCGCGACCGGATCCCGGGCATGCCTGCGGGCCGGAGGCAGTGTCGGTCCGCTTCGAGGTCCAGGACACCGGTATCGGTATCGACCTGCCGAGGCAGGAGGATCTCTTCGAGGCGTTCACCCAGGCCGACGTGGGCACCACCCGGCGCTTCGGCGGCACCGGGCTCGGCCTGGCGATCAGCCGGGACCTGGTCGAGCTGATGGGTGGCCGGATCGGGGTGGTGAGCGAGCCGGGGCACGGCAGCGTGTTCTGGTTCACCATCACGCTGCGGACCGCCCGCGCCGACCTGGATCTCTCCGACCGGCACTCGCTGAACGGGCTGCGGGTGCTCGTCGTCGACCGGGACGACGACGACCGGACCACCCTGACCCAGCAGCTCAGCGCCTGGTCGATGGATGCCGTCGGGGTGGCCGACACGCAGGGCGCGATCGCCGTGATGCGGGACGCGGCGGCCACCGGGCGCCCCATCGACCTGCTGATCTTCGACATGATCACGGCACCGGGCGAGGCCCTCGCACTGGTGCCGCCGGACTGCCCGACACCCAAGACCATCCTGCTCGCCGAGAACCCCTATCGGCTGCCGGCCGAGCCTGACCTGGTGTGGGTGTCCGCCGCCTTCGCCAAGCCGCTGCGGCAGTCCCAGCTCTACGACGCGCTGGTCGGGGTGCTGGCCGAACCGGCCGCCGGCCGCCCGAGCGACGCCGGCGCGGCGACCCCGACCGGCCGTGGTCACCTGCTCGTGGTGGAGGACAACGACATCAACCGCACGGTGGCGCTCGGCATCCTGGCCAACCTCGGCTACAGCGCCGATGTCGCGGTCAACGGCCTGGAGGCGGTCGAACGCGCCTCCGGCCGGGACTACCAGGCGATCTTCATGGACTGCCTGATGCCGGAGATGGACGGGTACGCGGCCACCGCCGAGATCCGCCGGCGTGAGCCAGCCGGACGGCACGTGCCGATCATCGCGCTGACCGCGAGCGCCCTGGCCGAGGACCGGGCCCGCTGCCTGGCCGCCGGTATGGACGAGCACATCGCCAAGCCGCTCGTCCCGGCCGACGTGGCGCGGGTGCTGGACCACTGGGTCAGCCCGGCATCGGACCGGCCCAGCCCGCAGACCGTGACCGCCGAGATCGAACGGCGCATGAGCCAGTTGCGCGGACCCGACCCGGCGTCCACCGCCGGGGCACTGGCCGGGCTGCTGGCGTCCCTCTCGGCGAAGATCCCGGAGCACCTCGACCGGATGCAGCAGGCCCTCGCCTTCGACGACGCGGCCCTGCTCCGCACCGAGTCCCACCAGCTCATGGGCGTGCTGGCGAACCTGGGTGCGAGCGCGGCGACGGCCGCCTGCGGGCAGATCGAGGCCGCCGCCCGGACCGGGGACCTGGACGGCGCGGTGGCGTCCTACACGGCCGCGCGCCCACTGATCATGATGGCCCGGGACGCCGCCGACCAGATCCGCCGCAATCCCGTCCCGGCGGCCCCGTCCGAGTCCCTCAGGTGACGACCCGCTCCTTGCGGTCGGCATGAAGGCTGGTCACGGTCACGAACACCAGGGTGGTGCCGATGACGGCAAGGGACGCGTCGGTCGGGATGTCCGGGACACCGGCCCAGATGCCGTGCGCCCAGTGCAGCACCAGCTTCACCCCGATGAACGCCAGGATCACCGCGAGGCCGTAGTTCAGGTGCCGCAGCCGGTCCAGCACGTTGTGCAGCACGAAATACAGCGCCCGGAGCCCGAGCAGCGCGAACGCGTTCGTCGCGAAGACCAGGTACGGGTCCTCGGTGACCCCGTAGACGGCCGGCACCGAGTCGACCGCGAAGACGATATCGGTCATGAACACCGCAACCACCACCAGCGCGAGCGGGGTGAGAGCGCGCCGGCCGTGCTCGGCCACGGTCAGCTTGCCGCCCTGGCATCGGCCGGTCACCGGCATGAGCCGGCGCATCAGCCGTACGCTGCGCATGCTGTCGATGTCGACCTGGTAGTCCTCGTCGCGCATCGCCTCCCGGAACACCTTCACCGCCGTCAGCAGCAGGATCCCGCCGAACAGCAGGAACGCCCACGTGCCGCTCTGCAGCACGACCGCGCCCGCCGCGATGAAGACCGCGCGCAGCACCAGCGCCCCGGCGATGCCGTAGAGCAGCACCCGCTGCGCCAGCTCCGGCGGCACCGCGAACGCCGCGAGCAGCAGCATGAACACGAACAGGTTGTCGACCGACAGTGACTTCTCCACGACATAGCCGGTGTAGAACTCCATGGCGGGCGCCCGGCCGTACAGCTGCCAGATCAGCACCCCGAACGCGCCCGGGAGCGCCAGGTAGAACAGCGACCAGCCGACCGCCTCGCGCATCGCCACGTCATGCGGACGGCGGGTGATCACGAAATCGACGGTGAGCAGGGCGAGCAGCACGACGATGCTGATCACCCACAGCTGGGTGGACGCAATGGACGGCAGGTCGAACACGGAGCCTCCTCGGACACGTGTCATCGTCCGAGGTCTCCCTCACCCGCCGCCGGCCGCGGAGCCGGCGCCGGCGGGCGAACGCACGAGGGCACATCGGATGCCCGTGGTGACCGCCACGCTCTCGCGGAGGTACTCCCCTCGCGGGCCAGCTTAGGCAGGCCGGTTCCGGCGGACCAGGCCAACCGGTGATTACGGCATTCCGGTTGACGGGCCGGGGCCGCGAGGGGAACGTGGAGAGTCCGGCTGCCACCGCAGCCCACCAGCGGTTCCAGGGGGGTACCGCCATGTTTGTCGACATCCTGGTCGGCGCGCTGCTGATCATCTGCCTGGTGATCAGCACGGCCGCCATGACACCGCCCATGCATCGGCATCGGCATCGGCGGCACAGGCACAGCTGACGAACCACGAGCAGCCGCCCGTCCGGGCGGCTGCTCATCTCCCGCAGCTGCCCGGATCAGGTCCCCTCGCGGCCGCTCAGATCAGGTCCCGTAGTGTCGCCGCGAAGCGGACCGGGGCACGCAGATGCGGGAAACAGGGGCGCTTGGCGGCACGTGACTGCTTCCGGTTCGAGTACCAGCACTTATACGACCGGAGCAGCGTCTTGTCCCAGCGCGACACCGCGAACTGCCGGTAGGGTGCCGGGACACCCGCCAGATCAGCCGTGGCCCGATGCTTCTCCGGGCACTCCGGAGGCGCGTGCGGCTCGTCGAAGGTCAGCACCGCCCTGGTCGCGTACGAGTCGGCGAACGCCTCGGCGAGCAGTGCGCCCTCGCCCTGCCCGACCAGCACCGGCGCCCGGTGCAGGCCCAGCCCGTTCACGAGCACGGCCAGGTCCCGGGCCAGGCCGTCGACGGCGTTCTCGCCCCGCGTGGCGGACTGCCCGTGCCCCGGCAGGTCGACGGCGATGACACTGCACGCGTCGCCCAGCTCGGCCGCCACCGGCCACCAGATCGTCCGGTCGTAGAAGAGACCGTGCAACAGGACCACCGGCCGGCCGTACCGGCCCCAGCGGTCGTAGACCAGCAGATTCTTCGGAGTTCCGTAGGCGTGGGTGGTGCGGCGCGGGGGTTGAGGATGCACGGCGATGGACTTCCTGATTCGGGGGGACACCAAACATGCGCCGGTCTCCCCCGGTTCACCAAACATTGCCGGGTATTGATCCACTGCGGTCCACGGTCCGTATCGTTACGACCTGTCCAACGGACGTCCGCTCTCGCCGTGGCGGGCAATCCTCGGGTGACCCCGGCCCGGGTCGCGGCGACGACCAGGTTGAATCCGCTGTCGGCGGCCAGGACCGGGTTCACGAGGCTGGCTGGTTCGCACCGCTGGCTCGGGCAAGCTGGACAGCGGTGTGAGACGGCTGGGGGTTGATGTCGTCGGCGGGGCGGACTGTTCCGTACCAAAATGGATAACGTTCCGGGGTGGGCATCGACTTCTCAGATCCGGCATTCGTCGCGGACCCCTATCCCGGGCTGGCCGGGCTGCGGGAGAGCACGCCGCTGAGCTTTCATGCGCCGAGCGGCCGCTGGCTGGCGGCGAGCCACGCCGCCGCCGACGCGGTGCTGCGTGATCGGCGGCTCGGGCGGTTCTGGCGCGACGAGGAGCCGGCCGACATGTTCGAGCCGTTCAATCTGCTGCACCGCAATCAGATGATGGAGAACGAGCCGCCGGTGCACACCCGGCTGCGGTCGCTGGTGGCGAAGGCGTTCGCGCGCGGGCATGTGGACCGGCTGCGGGCGGCCGTCGCGGCTGAGGCGAGCCGGCTGCTGACCGTGGCGGGAGACGAGTTCGACCTGCTGGCGGAACTCGCCGAGCCGCTGGCGGTGACGGTGATCGCCGAGCTGCTGGGAGTTCCGGCCGCGGACCGGCACCGGCTGCGGCCGTGGTCGGCGGCGATGGTCCGGATGTACGAGATGGACCGTACCCCCGAGGTGGAGGCCGAGGCCCTGGCGGCATGCCGGGAGTTCGCCGGCTACCTGGGCGAGCTTGCCGCCAGCCGGGCCGCGAAGCCTCGCGACGATCTGATCAGCCATCTCGTGACGGTCCGCGAGAACAGCGACCGGCTCAGCGGCGACGAGCTGGTGGCGTCGGCGATCCTGCTGCTCAACGCCGGTCATGAGGCGTCGGTCAACGGGCTGGGCAACGGGGTGGTGGCGCTGCTGCGGCACCCGGACGAGGTGTTGCGGCTGCGGGCGGACCGGGCGTTGCTCCCGGCCGCGGTGGAGGAGATGCTGCGCTTCGATTCGCCGTCGCAGCTGTTCGTACGGACCGCGGCCGCCGACGTGGAGGTCGCCGGGGTGACCGTTCCGGCGGGCGCGGAGGTGGCGGCGCTGCTCGGTGCCGCGAACCGGGACCCGGCGGTGTTCGCCGAACCGGACCGGTTCGACGCCGGCCGGGTGCCCAATCCACATCTGAGTTTCGGCGCGGGCCTGCACTTCTGTCTCGGCGCACCGCTGGCCCGGATCGAGTTGCGGGCCGCCCTGGCCGCGCTGCTGGAGCACGCGCCGCGGCTGGAACTGGCCGCCGATCCGGTCCGCAGCCCCGGTTTCGTGCTGCGCGGGTACGCGTCGGTCCGGCTGTGCGGACGGTGAACGCCGCGTACGGACACCCGGCTGTCCGGCTCGGCACGCGGTGATCGTCAGCAGATAGGGTCGGCCGGTGCGGACGAAGCAGGAGTTGACCGATGACATCCGGCGCGAGCGGCGGGCGGCGCTCGTCGTCAATGCACGGTCACGGCGCGGGCGGCAGCTCTACGCCGACGCGCACGCCAGGTTGCTCGACGCCGGTTTCGACCTGCTCGGGGCGTACGCTGTGGACCGGCCCGGTGAACTGGAGAACTCGCTGCGTTCGGCGCTCGCGCACAAGCCGGACCTGCTGGTGGCGGGTGGCGGCGACGGCACGATCAGCACGGCGGGGCGGTTCCTCGCCCACCGCGACGTGGCTCTCGGCCTGCTTCCCCTGGGGACGACGAACAATTTCGCGCGTACGGTCGGAATCCTCCCCGACCTCGACAACGCCCTCGCCACCCTGGTGGACGGCAAGGTGATCGACGTGGATCTGGGTGTCGCCGGGGACATGCCGTTCACCAACCACGTCGGCGCCGGTCTCTCCGCCGAAATCATGATCAACGTGCCGGGCCGGTTGAAGCGGGTGATCGGCCGGTTCGCCTACCCGCTCACCGCGCTCGGCCTGCTGACCAGGCACCGGCCGTTGCGGGCCACGCTGCGCGCCGACGGCCGGGAGATCGTCTTCATCACCCATCAGGTGTACGTGGCGAACGGTGGCTTCCACGCGGGCCGCCCGATCACCGCCGACGCGCACGCCGACGACCGCCTGCTGGTGGCCTATCCGGTCGGCGGCCGGTCGAAGCTGGAGCTGATCCGGGAGACCGCCCGCAACGCCTTCACCGGTCACCGGCGCACGTTGCGCGAGCAGCCGTTCATCGCGGTCGGTGAGCTGTGGCTGGAGACCGACCGACCGGCGCACGTCGAGGTCGACGGCGAGCCGTGCGGGCAGACCCCGCTGCGGGTGTCTGTCGACCCCAACGCGCTGCGGATCATGGCGCCTCCGGGGTCTCCCGACCACTGACCCGCTCCAGCCATGCGGCGGCCTCCGCGTCGGGCAGGACGCGGTCGAGGGTGACTTCCGGGTGCATCAGCGGGTAGACGCGGCCGGTGTTCCAGACCCGCTCGTACGACGGTTTGTCGAGCACGACGACCCGGTGGCCGTCGAGCACCGGGATGTCGGCGGGGCGGCCCTCGCCCCAGACCCGGTCGCCGTGCGCGTCGAACAGCTCGAACTGTCCGCGTACCCCGCCGGGCGGCATCATCTCGGGTCCGTCGGTGGCCGCGGCGATCCACGCCGGTTCGGGGCGGACGCCGTCGACGAGGCCCCGCGCCGGGTCGCCGACGAGGGTGGCGGCGAGCAGCGTGTGCAGCTGGAAGTTGTCGCCGACACCGCTGACGGTCAGCCGGTACCCGCGTCCGCTCGGCCGGTGCAGCACCAGGAACGGCTCGTCGTCGAGGACCCGGAGCAACCCGTACAGCCAGGGTGCCGCGTCGGTGTGCTCGGACATCGCGTCGGCCGCGGCGGCGAGCCGCTCGCGCTGCGGGAACGCCTGCCGGACCGGCTTCTGCTGGGCCGGCAGCAGCAGGCCCGGGATCCATTCCTCGACCGTGAAGTACGCCTCGGTGATCCGGATGCCCTCGGCCCGGTCGATCCCGGCCTGCGCCGCGACCCGGGCGACCCGGTCGATCAGCGCGTCGGCTTCCGCCTGGCTGGCCGGGGCCTCGAACTCGCCGCCGTCCTTCTCGGCCAGCGCGGGGAACCGGACGCCGTGTTCGAGCCCGTCGGTGACCCTTTCGACGAGCACGTCAAGCAGCACGAACGGGTCCGCACCGGCCTCCACGAGCCCGGCCGCGACCTGCGCCAGCTGGCCGCCGTTGCCGATCGACACCTGCTCCAGCGCCGGACGCAGCCGCCGGGCGCCTTCGGTCAGCTGGTCGGGGCCGGCTTTCTCGATCGAGCCGACGATGCCGCGGAAGGCCGCCTCCGACGCCCGCTCGTCCCGGTCGAGGACACCCTGCCCCAAATCCCCGCAGAAGTCCGGCAGCCCGCGCTTACGCTTCCACCACATCGGTGCATCGTAGGGACTTGATCGCGATCGCAGGGGACCACCCCGGACACCGCACTTGATGACGGCTCAGGCGTTGGCGGGTGCCTTGTCCTTGTCGTCGGGGGCGTGGGCGGATGCCTTGTCCCTGTCATCGGGTGCGTCGCCGGCCGCGGCCGCATTCTCCGCCTCGGCAAGGACGCGCTGGTCCTCGCTCTTGTTCTTGCGGTACTGGAGCACCGAGTAGACGATCGCGGCGGCCCAGGCGACGTAGATGACGCCGTAGAGGACGTAACGGAGACTGTCCGGGGCGTCGATCCAGTCGCTGCGGAGCAGGGAGCGGGTGTTGGTCAGGATGATCACACCGCCGACCGCGGCACCGAGGACACGCGGCGGGATGTGCCGGACCAGCCAGGCGGCGATCGGTGCGGCGATGACACCACCGATCAGCAGCGCGGCGACCCAGCCGTAGTCGATGTTCTCGTTGCCGATGCCCCAGATGAAGCCGGCGCTGGCGGCGATCGCGACGAGGAACTCGCTGGTGTCGATCGAGCCGATGGTCTTGCGGGGCTCGAGACGGCCGCTGGCCAGGATGGCGGGTGTGCCGACCGGGCCCCAGCCACCGCCGCCGGTGGCGTCGACGAAGCCGCCGACCAGGCCGAGCGGCGTGAGGAACCGCTTGCGCAGCGGCTTGCCGAGCTGGCCCTTCGGCAGGCCCTGGAAGGTGAACCGGAGGAAGACGTAGAGGCCGAGGGTGAGCAGGATGATCGCCATCAGCGGCGCCGCGACCTCGGTGGAGATACCGGAGAGGACGACCGCGCCCGCGAAGGCGCCGATCGCGCCCGGCACACCGATCCTGAGAACGACCTTCCAGTCGACGTTGCCGAACCGCCAGTGCGCGATGCCGGAGACGAGGGTGGTGCCGATCTCGGCGAGGTGCACGGTGGCCGAGGCGGCCGCCGGGTTGGTCCCGATCGCGAGCAGGAGGGTGGTCGACGTTACGCCGTAGGCCATGCCGAGGCTGCCGTCGACCAGCTGCGCGCCGAGCCCGACAAGAGCTAGGAGAAGGAGTTTCTGCATGTGCCGACCGCCAGGGCTGTGGGGGAATTCCTATTTCTTGGATCGGAGAATAGAAGCCTAGCTGACCACTAGGCAAGGCATCGAATGCCACGGGCGTTGCCGGGCATGTTGCAGAATGACCACCGTGAGTGACGCGGATGACGTGCGACGGCTGGCCCTCGCCCTGCCCGAGGTCGAGGAGATCGACAGCGACGGCTTCGACTTCCGGGTGGCCGGCAAGGGGTTCGTCTGGTCATATCCGGAACGTCTACCCGGACAACCACGGGTGATCCGTACCGACGTGGCCGTGCTGTTCGTCGGGGACGAGGCGGAGAAGCAGGCACTGCTCCTCGGCGAGCCGGACTTGTTCTTCACCACACCCGGCTACGACGGGCTGCCGCTGGTGATGCTGCGACTGGAGCGGGTCTCACCCGGACGACTGACGGAGCTGATCACCGACGCCTGGCGGATGCGGGCCCCGGCCGACGTCGAAGCCGCCTACGGTCAGTGACCGTCGTTTCGTACGGCTGACCGCCGTCCCGCCCCAAGGAGTGGGACGGGTACGGCGGTCGGCGCCGGACGCGTGGCGTCAGGCCTCGGGCGTCAGGGTGTGGTCTGCGCGGCCCGGCGGTAGGCGAGCAGGCCGAGAACCAGGCCGGCCAGACCGGCGACCAGGCCGGCGATGCCCCAGGCGGTGCCGTTGCCGCTGTCGCTCTCCTCAGCGGCGGCCCCGGCGGTCGGTGCCGGCGCGGCAGCGGACGGAGCGGCGGCCCCGGCGGCGGCCAGCTTGAGCACCGGCGCCGGGCTCTCCGGCTCGGTGCCGTCGGTGGTCGGTTCGTCGATCCAGCGGACGATCGTGCCGTCGGAGTACGTCTGCAGCGCCTTGAACACCATCTGCTCGGTCTGCGGCAGCGGGCCGAGGGACACGTCGAACTCCTGGAAGGTGCCCGGTTTGATCTCCGAACCGGCGGCCGCCGTCCAGGTGATCTTCGTGACCGCCTCGCTGATCTCGCTGTCGTGCACCTTGACCGGCGTGGCCAGCTTCGACTTCTCGGCGACCGCGGTCCAGCCCGGCACCGGCCGCACCGACACCGACCCGATCGGGCTGTCGGCCGGCAGGGTGATCTCCAGCTTGGTCGTGGACTCGGTGTCGCTCTCGTTCGGGACCCGGAACGCCACCTTGGTGTAGCCACCCTGGGTGGCGGTGCCGCTCGGGTTGACGGTCACGTGCGCGGCCGCCGGTCCGGCCAGGGCGAGCACGAATACCGCCGCGACGGCGGTGACGGTGGCGGCGTGCCGCAGCGCTGTCTGCTTCATGGGGGAACCTTTCACGCCTTGCGGCGACGGAGGAACAGGAAAGCACCGGCCGCGGCGAGCAGCACCACGACGCCGGCGATGATGAGGTAGGTGGGGTCGTAGGTCGTCGAGACGGTCTGCGCCGGCCCGGCCTGCAGCGGCGGCTCGGACGCGGCCGTCACGGCGGACGACGGGGCGGCGGACGATTCCTCCGGATCGGCGGGCGCCTCCGAGTCCTCGACCACCGGACCCGGCTCCAGAGCGGGCGCCGGGTTGGCGACGGTGAACTCGTAGGAGCCCTTCACGGTGTGCCCGTCGGTGGAGACCACTTGGTAGGCGACCGTGTAGACGCCGTTGGCCAGCGGCGCGTCGATGGTCACCGAGCCGGTGGAGCCGTCCACCTCCGGCGCCGAGGTGCCGACCTTCTCCCTCCCGGCGTTGCTGACCGTGATGGTGGTGTAGCCGGGGTCCAGCTTCTGCAGGAACCGCAGTCTCACCTCGGACGGCGACTTCTTCAGCGTGGCGTTCTTGGCCGGGTTCGCCTCGGCCAGCGCGTTGTGGGCCCAGGCGGGGACGCCCGGCAGCAGCACGGCCAGCAGCGCGGCGAGGGCGAGCAGCGGCCGGGTCAGGCGAGCACCCGCTCGCCGATTCAGCGGCCCTCGGAGCAGCCGGGAGGTACGGCGAAGACCGCGGATCCGATCGGTGTGGTCCATTCGTTCAACAGGTCCTTCTCGGCGAGACGTCGTTGGATGGGGAGGAATTGCCGGACCATGTCAGCTTGGTACGACGCGAACACGAGCCCGCTGCCGGGGCGGCCCTGTTCGTCCGGCGCCTCGTCATAGTGGTACGGCCGTCGCAGGATCTTGAATCGCGGATCCGTCATCCTGGCCCGGGTGACGTGCGCGAAGTCCGGCATCGCGGGCAGGCCGGTCGTGTCCGGGACGGTGAAGTCGGGCTCGTCGAACTCCGTCGCACCGCTGAGCGGGCCGCGCCGCAGCCGGCGAGAACCGTACGGGCGAGAGCCGCGGTGGCGAGAACGGTACGAGTCGGCATCATCTTCCTCAAGCTCGGCGATGCCCGTTAGTCGGCGGAGCACCGATCGAAGTTCCCGGCAGTTCACGGGAACTTCCACGACCCGGTGAGCTTCCGGTCGACCGTCAACCGGAGCGGGGTCAGACCGTTCGCAGGTCGAGCGTGTGCCAGACGGCGGCGTCGCGGGTGCCGGTCGACCACCAGAGGACGCCGTCCTTGGTGGCGGCGAGGTCGGCGGCCGCGGAGAGCGTCACGGTGCGACCGCTCTTGAGGTCGTGGACGATCAGGCCGGCGGTTCCGGTGAGGTCGAACTCGGGACCCGGCTCGGACAGGATCTCGAACCGGTCCAGTACCGCCACGTCGCTCACCGCGGCCTGGGTGTTCGGACCGGCGATCCGGCGGCGATCGGACCCGTCGGGGCGCATCAGATCGATCCGCGCCAGGCCCTCGCCGTTCATCACCATCACCCGGCACCAGGCCGGCCCGCACATGCCCCATTCCGCGCCGGAGAACGGCACCCGCACGTCGCGGCCGGTGGTCTGGTCGCGCATGCGGACGGTGCCGGACTGTGCACCGGTGTCATCGGTGAGCCACGGCCAGGCCGACTGCGCCCAGCGGCCCTTCTCCTCGCGGACCTTGACGTCGCCGCCGGTCAGCGCCACCGAACGGATCTGGGTGGTCTCGTCGCCCTCGCCGGCCACCCAGTGGACCCGGCCGTCCGCCACCACCAGGTCGTACTGGTTGCCGTAGAAGAGGGTGTTGCCGGTGTCCGCGGTGAGCAGCCGTGCGTCGCCACCGTCGCGCCGGATCGCCCAGATCTCGACCGGGCGGCTGCCGGACGACTCGGCCCAGATGAGTTCCTCGCCGGAGACGGTCATCGCCTCGAAACGGGGCTCGGCGGCGGCGGGCAGACGGCGCAGTTCCCGGCCGATACCGTCCTTCTCCACGAGCAGCCGCACGAAGTTCCCGTCGGTGACGGTGCCGACGGCGGTGGTGGCGTCCAGGAAGAGCTGCGGTTCGACGGTGAGGTCCCGCAGGTCGGCGCGGGCGGCGCCGGGCCACTCCTGCTCGACGGTGGGCCGGACGGCGGCCACGGCGGCGGGCTGCGGCTGCTCGGGCAGGTTCCCGGCGATCAGGGCGCCGGACGCGAGCAGGGCGGCGGCCAGCGCGATCCGGGTACGGACGCTCATTCGTACTGCTGCTTCGGTGGGTTGACCGGCTGCCACTGTTCCACCTCGACGTACGCGATGTCGGCCTTGTTGACGGGGTCCTTGCCGCGCTGGGCGGTGTACCGGCCGGTGACCTGCAGCCACGTCCCGGCCGGCACGTCGACCAGCGGGCCGCCGGTGAGCCCGACCTTGATCGGGCGGCCGTCGGCGGCGCAGCAGCTCACCACGATGCGGGCCAGCATGGGGACGCCGTCGTCGCCGACGGACACGAAGCCGGTCATCTGGACGCGGCGGCCGTCGAGGCTGCGGCCGTCGTCGTAGACGGCCCGGGACGCGTAGTCGAGCAGTCCGATCACGGCCGGGTCGCCGGCGGGCAGCGGCGGATAGTCGGACTCGGCGCTGAGCTGCACCGTTCCGGACTGGCCGGCGGTGTAGGAGCCGAGCGCGGGCGGCGCCACCAGCAGCAGGGCGAGGACCGGCAGGATGAGGAACCAGCCCACGCGCGGCTCGTGGTGCCCGTGCCCGTGATCGTGCCCGTCGTCCTCGTGCTGCTCCGGGGTGCCGCGCAGGTCGTACCAGATCGTCATGATCGCGGCGACGACCAGCGCCGCACCCGCCGCGACGATGAAGGGCCGCAGACTCTCCTTGACGTAATTCAGGTAGAGGTCGGTGAGCGACGCCTTGAGGATCGCCCCGCCGAAGAGGAACAGGACGACCGCCTGGGCCTGCCGGTTCACAGCAGCACCGCCCCGGCGCCGACCGCCGCGAGCACCGCCACGACGAACGTCGCCGGCGCGAAACGCATGGTGAACCGGCGTCCGAACACCCCGGCCTGCATCGAGATCAGTTTCAGGTCGACCATCGGCCCCACCACCAGGAACACCAGACGCGACGTCAGCGAGAACTGCGACAGCGAGGCGGCGACGAACGCGTCGGCCTCACTGCAGATCGACAACAGCACGGCGAGTACGGCCAGGGCCAGCACCGACAGCACCGGATCGGCCGCCAGGGTCTGCAGCCAGGCCTCCGGGACGACCACGTTGATCGTGGCGGCGGCCGCGGCCCCGACCACCAGGAAGCCACCGGCGTGCATCACGTCGTGCCGGCACGCCGACCAGAACGCCTGCCCCTTCGAGGCGCCCTCCAGGTCCGGGCGGTGCGGCAGCCTGATCCACTCGGTCCGGCCGAGCCGTAGCCAGAGCCAGCCCATCAGCATCGCCACGACGAGGCTGGCCAGGCCGCGGGCCAGCACCATCTCCGGGTTGCCGGGGAACGCGACCGCGGTGGCGGTCAGCACGATCGGGTTGACGGCGGGCGCGGCCAGCAGGAAGGCGAGCGCCGCGGCCGGTGTCACGCCGCGCCGGATGAGGGAGCCGGCGATCGGCACCGCGCCGCATTCGCAGCCGGGCAGCACCACACCGGCCATGCTGGCGGCCGGGACCGCGAGAGCCGGGTGTTTCGGCAGCGCACGGGCCCAGAACGAGCGTGACACGAAGACCGCGATGACCGCCGACAGCAGCACCCCGAAGACCAGGAACGGGACGGCCTGCACCAGCACCGAGACGAACACGGTGATCCAGGTCTGCAGGGCGGCGCCGGAGACCAGCCCGGAGAGCCGGTCCCGGAAGATCACCAGCAGGACCAGAACGACGGCCAGCGCCTCGACGGAACTGATGCGCCGGTTTCGGCGCCCGCTGGGCGGGGGATCGGCTACGCTCTCGCGCTCCAGCGTCTCGGTCACCCGCTGCAATCTACCGTTCCCGGTTGATCACGGGCATGCGGCTCACGGCGTCACGGCGCGGCTCACGGCGTCACGGGCCAGGCGTCACGGGCTCGCGGCCAGGAACAGGAACACCGCCAGGAGTGAAAGGTGCAGGCCGCCCTGCAGGATGTTGGCCCGGCCCGGCACCACGGTCAGGGTGCCCACCACCACGGTGAGCGCCAGCAGCACCATCTGGGTGCCGCCGAGCCCCAGCAGCAGCGGTCCCTCCAGCCAGATCATCGCCGTGGCGATCACCGGGATGGTCAGGCCGATGCTTGCCATCGCCGACCCCAGCGCCAGGTTGAGGCTGGTCTGTATGCGGTCGCGGGCGGCGGCGCGAACGGCGGCGATGGTCTCCGGCAGCAGCACCAGCAGCGCGATCACCACGCCGACGACCGACTGCGGCAGCCCCGCCCCGGCGACCGCCGCCTCGATGGTCGGGGAGACACCCTTGGCGAGCCCGACGACCGCGACCAAGGCGACGAACAGCAGGCCGAGGCTCTGCCACGCGGCCCGGGCCGACGGCTGTTCCAGGTGTTCCTCGGTTTCGATCACCTCGCCGGCTGTGGTGATCGGCACGAAGTCGTCGCGGTGGCGCCGGGTCTGCACGGCCACGAACAGCAGGTAGAGGCCGAGCGACACGACCGCGGCGAAGCCCAGCTGGGCCGGGCTGAACTGGGGTCCCGGCCGGCTCGTGGTGAACGTCGGCAGCACGAGGCTGAGCGTGGCGATCGCCGTGACCGTGGCGAACGCGGCGCCGGTACCCTCCGGGTTGAAGACCGCGATCCGTCGGCGCAGGGCCCCGACCAGCAGCGACAGGCCCAGGATGCCGTTACAGGTGATCATCACGGCGGCGAAGACGGTGTCCCGGGCCAGGGACTGCGCCTTCTCACCGCCGCTCACCATCAGGGTGACGATCAGCGCCACCTCGATGACGGTGACGGCGACGGCCAGGATCAGCGAACCGTACGGCTCGCCGACCCGGTGCGCCACCACCTCGGCGTGGTGCACGGCCGCCAGGACCGCACCGGCCAGCAGCAGCGAGGCCACGGCGACGACCGCCGCGGGCAGGTCACGGCCGAACGTCAGGCCAAGGGCGAGCAGTGCCAGCAGAGGGACGTACCACGTCCAGCGGGACATCACCCGTCCGACTCTGCCCTACTCCCGGCCGCCGTGCCCGACTTGTGACCGTCACTGTGCCCCAGCGATCGGCCGGGGGCGATCCGGTCCCGGAGGAGACGCTTGAGTTGTGCCGGCTCGGGGAAACCGCCCTCGGCCTTGCGCGACCAGAGGGTCTCCCCGCCGAGCCGGACCTCGAAGACCCCGCCGACGCCCGGCACCAATGCCACCTCGCCCAGGTCGGTGGTGAACGTGGTGAGCAGCTCCTGTGCGGTCCACGCCGCTCGCATGAGCCAGCGGCACTGCGTGCAGTACTCGATCTCCAGGCGGGGCTCACGTGAGGTCACGGGTCAGAAGTATGCCGGAATGCGGGCGTCATGCATTATTCACGGGACCTACTCTTCGGTAAGGAGTTGCTTTGAAGCGACGCTGGATCTCGGTCGCGACCACCGCGGTGGCGCTGGCCGCCCTCACCGCCTGCGGCGGAGCCGAGGATGCCGCCACGAAGGCCGTGGACGCCCGCGACTTCGTGGCGCTCGGTGACTCGTACGCGGCCGGCCTCGGCGCCGGCAACTACGGCGACAACCCGGACTGCGTGCAGAGCAAGGACGGCGGCTACCCGCAGGTCTGGGCCAAGCTGCGCGCTGCCACCGGACTGGGCAAGGTCACCGACGCGACCTGCGCCGGTGCGAAGATCAATGACGTACGGTTCGAGCAGCTCACCGCCCTGAGCCAGACCACCGGCTGGGTGACCCTGACCGTCGGCGGCAACGACGCAGGCTGGTCCGGGACCCTGCAGAAGTGTCTGCTCACCGACGACAAGACGTGCCAGTCGGCGGTCGACACGGCGATCGCCGCGGCCGAGAGCACGCTGCCGGCCGAACTCGACTCCCTCTACAAGGTCATCCGTGACCGGGCGCCGAACGCGAAGGTGTACGTCCTCGGCTACCCGCACCTGGTCGCCGAGCCGGGCTCGTCCGGGGTGTCCTGCGAGTCACTGACCGACGCCCGCCGCAAGGCTCTCAATTCCGGCGCCGACTCGCTCGTCGAGCTGATCAAGGGCCGGGCCACCGCCCAGCAGGGCTTCACCTTCGTCGACGTGCGCAAGGCCTTCGAGGGTCACGGCGCGTGCACCAAGGAGCCGTGGATCCACGGAATCCGCGACAACCTGTCCGAGTCGTACCACCCGACCGCCGAGGGCCACAAGGCGTACGCCGAAGCCCTGCTCGCCGTCACCGGCTGATCTTCTGCTGTTCGCGTGGTGTACGCCTTCCCACGGTGGGATGGGGCGTGCACCACGCCAACCACTACTACGGCCATTCGTACGTGCTGGCCCGCTGGTGCGGGTTCGACGCCGACCCGCCCCGCATCCAGGGCTATCTGCAGCACGGCTGGAACATCGGCGACGGCCTCGCCCCCGACCACGAGTTCGTCCCGGGCGTACCGACGTTCGTGTGGAGCGAACGCACCCGCCGCCGGGCCTGGTCGATGGGACGGCGTGACGTGCATGTGGTGGGCGCCCCGTGGGCGTACCTCACCGAAATGGAACCGGAGAAGCCGGACCAGCGGCGCGAAGGCACGATTTGGTACCCGTTCCACGGCTGGGAGGGCCAGCACGTGGAAGGCGACCACGACCGCCTGATCGCCGAGATCCGCGACACCGAGACGGGCCCGGTCACCGTCTGTCTCTACTGGCAGGAGTACCGGACGCCCCGGGTGCGCCGCCGCTACGAGCAGGCCGGGTTCCGGGTGATCTGCCACGGTTACCGCGGCGGCTGGTGGAAGGACCTCGACCCGGACTTCCTCTCCCGGCAGCTCGCCGAACAGCGCCGGCATCTGCGGGTGGCGTCTAACCGGCTGTGCAGCGCCGTCTTCTACGGCGTGCTGGCCGGCTGCGAACCGGCCGTCTACGGCGACCCGATGCAGCTGCAGGGCGAGCAGGACCTGTTCGGCGGCCGTTCCCGGATCCGCCGCCAGTGGGCCGACCTGCACGGCCCGCACATCGACGTGGCCACCGCCCGTGACATCGCCGCCGACGAGCTCGGCGCCGACCGTACCCTGTCCCCTGCCGAACTCCGGCACCTGTTCCATTGGACGACGGCATGACTCCGCTTCTGCTCGGCGGCGAGATGCCGCACTGGTCCGACCACTCCCCCGCCGGTGGCGTGCCGCTGCGCGAACTCGCCGGTTCGGCGCACGGGCACGTTCTCGTGGTGGGGCCGCACGACCCGGCACTGGTCGACGCGATACCGGCCCGGCAGGTGACGGTTCTGGTACGCGGGGTGCCCGACGCGGAGGAACTGGCCGCGCGCTGGGTGGACCGCCCCGGCGTCCAGGTGTGCTGCGGCAGTCTCGACAAGCTCGCGGCCGTTCCGGCGTACGACACCGTCGTCGCCCTGGACGGCCTGGACCGGACCGGCTCCACCGAGGCCGCCGACCTGCCGTGGCCGGCCGCGCTCGACCGGCTGCTCGCGGTGCTGCGGCCCGGCGGCCGGCTGCTGCTGTCGGTGACGAACCCGGTCGGACTGAACCGCCTCTACGCCGGTGCGCTGCCGCCGGACGACTCCGCCTGGGCTCCTTTCTCGCGGGAAACTCCGGCCGGGCCCGGCGCGGTCCGTGATCACCTGCGCGCCGCCGGGCTCGAACCGCTGCGCGCCTACGCCGCGTACCCGGCGCCGCAGTCACCGACGGTGCTGCTCAGCGAGGACGCCCTGAACGATCCTCAGCTGCACGGGTACCTGACGACGGCACTGCGCCGCGCCGGACTGCCCGGCGGGCCGCTGCTGGCCGACCCACGGCCGCTCGCGGACGACCTTCTCCGGCACGGTCTTGCCGTCCCGCTCGCTCCGGCGTGGATCGTCGTCGCGGCCCGGCCCGGTCACCGTCCGGCGCCCCTCCCGGACGGTCTGGTCGCGGACGGTCATCTACTGCGGACACCCGGCGGCTGGCTGGCCGGCGGTGTTCCCGTCGCGGCCGGCGAGTGCCTGCACGACGTTCTGCTGGCCGCGGCCCGCTCCGGGGACCGGCCGTCGTTCCGGGCGCTGCTCACCGCCTGGCAGTCCGGGGTGCACGCGGACGTACCGGCCGATGCGATCGTCATCTCCCCCGACGGCACGCTGCACGCCCCACCTCCTACGCCGCCCGCCGCTCCCGCCGCCGCACTCGCTGCTGCTTCCGCGCCCGCCGCCGCTCCCGCCCTGTCGCAGCTGGCAGCCGCCATGCACGCCGAAGGGCTGTCGCATCTGTGGCCCGCCGACGACATCGGACAGCTGCTGGCGGCCATGGCCGGCCACTCCGAGATCCCGCCGGCCGTGCCCCGCGCCACCCCGGAGACCCTGCGCGAGCTCACCGCCGCGCACGATCTCCTGGCACGGCGGCTGGACGAGGCAAAAACCCAGCTCATCTGGTACGAGCAAAGGACCGCAACCCTGCAGTCCGAACTGAACCGGGCCCACCGGATCATCACCGTTCTGAAGGCCACGCCCGGCGGCCGTGCCGCCACCGCGGTCCTGGCCGGCGCCCGCCGAGGCAGACGCCTGGCCACCGCCGCCCTCCGCCGCCTCCGCTGACCCAGCTGGACACCACCGCTGTCTCGGCGCGCCCGAGACAGCGGTCAGGGCCGGCCGGGGTTCAGTGGCGGGCGGTGGGGGCCGGGTGCTCGGCGATGGCCTCGTCGTACAGGGCCTCCAGCCGGCGGGTCTGGGTGTCCAGGTCGAAGTGGGCGATGACGTGGTCACGGCCGTGGGAGCCGAGGCGTCGGCGGAGGCCGGCGTCGCCGATCAGGCGGACCAGCGACGCGGCCAGCGCCCGGGGGTCGGCTTCCGGGCTCAGCAGGCCGGTACGTCCGTCGAGGACCGCTTCCGGGATGCCGCTGTGCCGGGTCGCCACGACGGGCAGTCCGAGGGCGGCCGCCTCCAGGATGGTGGTCGGCAGGCCCTCGGTGTCGCCGTCGGGAGCGGTTTTCGACGGGGCGGCGAGGATCCGGGATTCGGCGAGGTGCCGTTGCACCGAGTCCGGTGGCTGGCTGCCGACGAAGGTGGCGTCGACACCGAGCCGCTCGGCCATGGCCCGCATCTCCCGCAGCAGCGGCCCGTCGCCGATGAGCACCACCCGCGGTTTCGGCGCGGTGATCCGCGACACGGCGGTGAGCAGGTCGTCGACGCCTTTCTTGGCGACGAACCGGCCGACGAACGCGATGTCCCAGCGTTTCGGCAGGACCGGTGGGGTGGCGGGCACGGGTACACCGGTGTGGTGCACACGGATCCGGGCGGGGTCCGCACCGCACGCCTCGGCGCGGTCGCGGATCATCTCGGAGACGGCGATGACCAGGGCGGCCCTGCCGAAGACGGCGCGCAGGTTGCGGCGGTACCGAAGCCCGTGCAGGCCGGGGCTCTGCGGCTGGCGGGTGACGTCGTGGCCGTGGACGGTGACGATCAGGGGCACGCCGAGTTGCTGAGCGGTACGGCTGATCAGCCAGCCGTCGCCGCCGAAGTGGGCGTGCACCAGGTCGGGCCGGATCCGGGCGAGGACCGCCCGTAGCCGGGGTGAGGTGCCGCCGAGCCGCAGGCCGAGGAACTCCCGCCGCCCGGCGGGGCCGTCCGGGAACGCGATCACATCGTCCGGACGCGACAGTGCCGAGGTGATCCGGGTAGCGCCGACGTAGGTCGGCGTCCAGCGGGTCAGCGCGTCACCCTGGCCCCGGATGAACGTCTCCGAGCCGAGAAGCATCGCGCTGCGCCAGATCGCGACCCGGCGCAGATCCGGCCGGGGAGCGGCGGGGTCAGGCGACATCGACCGGCTCGGGTGAGTCGGTGGTCTGCGGTTCGGGGCGGCGGCCCACGACCAGGTCCCGGAGGCGGGCACGCAGCGCCGGCGGCAGTGCCCAGATCTGCAGGTGGGTCAGGTAGTCGAGGGTGCCGGGCCGGCCGTGCCGCCGGGCCTCGGCGAGCAGTTCGCGGAAGTGGCGGCCCTGCCGTCCGGGTGCGGCCATCGAGCTGATCACGCTGAGGGTGAAGGCGGCGTACGCCCGGGGCGTGAACAGATGCCGGTTGTCGCGCAGCCATCCGAGCTGTTCGTCGTACGGGTTGTGCAGGCTGATCCGGTCACGGTCCTCGTCCTGGTGCCAGAGCACGAGCGGCTCCTCGGCGTAGAGCAGTTCCACCCCGTCCTCGCGGACGGCCCGCAGCGCCCAGTCGAGTTCCTGCTGACGGCGCAGCCCCACGGTGAACGGCACCCGGCGCAGGAGTTCGGCCGGGACCATGATGGTCGACGTCTGGATGAAGCCGTCACCGTAGAACAGGCCACGCCGGACGGTGAAGTATTCGCTCAGCGGCTCGCCGGGGCCGGGCAGCCGGCGCGGCATGACCGAGTCGGCGCGGGGCGTGCGGTTGATCAGCCGGGTGGCGACGATCGGGAACTCGGCCCGGGATCCGGCGGCCAGGGCGAGCTGCACCTCGATCTTGTTGGGCAGCCATTCGTCGTCGTCGTCGAGCAGGGCCACGAACCGGCCGTGGGCCGCCCGCGCGCCGACGTTGCGGGCGTTCGGGGCGCGGCCCCGCTCGGGGAGGACGATCACCCGCAGCCGGTCGTCGCCGATCGCGGCGAGCGCCTCGGTGGTGTCCGCGTCGGGACCGTCGACGACCACGACGACCTCGAGGTCACGGTGGGTCTGGGCGAGGGCGCTGCCGACCGCCCGGACGGCCAGATGTGGACGGCCACACGTCGGGATGACGACGGTGACATCCGGTTGTGCAGGCATGTCGACTCGCTTACGCAGGGGCGCCGCTCGATGAGCGGGCGCGGCCGGGGCGTGATCGACTCGACGCTAGGAGCGGCGGGCGGCGGGCAGGTTAATGCCGCAAGGCGGCCCGGCGCTGTGCAAACGAGCAGACCGTGCATACGGATCCCGGGCGTCACGGGCCTGCACAGTCCAGACACGACCCGGAATTCACAGCGTGGAGCCGTCCTGAGCGGACTGCCGGGCCGGCAGGGCCGGGCGGCGGATCCGGCTGGCTCCCGCCGGCGACGGCCATCGATGACGGGACATCGAACGGGAGGTTGCGCCGCCCCGAACAGCACCCGGCCGATCACTGTGCGGGGCGCCGCCCGGGCCGCCGTCGTCGTCTGCCCGGCCACCACCAATGACGGCGAATCGGATCGCAGCCTCCTGGGCGATATGTACCTTGAGGTCGGGGGCTGGGATCCGATGGAACAGATGACGCTCGCGCCGGCTGAGGGGCTCACCGGCGTGGAGGCCGAGGCGCGGCGCCGGCGGGGCGAGGCGAACACCGCCGTGCAGGGCGGATCCCGCGGCTATGCCGAGATTCTGCGGACCAACGTCTTCTCGTTCTTCAACCTGATCCTGTTCGTGATCGGCGCCGCCCTGCTGAGCCTCGGCCAGTACAGCGATGCCCTGATCAGCGTCGGCCTCGGCCTGATCAACGCGGTGATCAGCGCGGCCCAGGAGATCCGGGCCAAACACAAGCTCGACCGGCTGCAGCTGCTGGACCGCTCCGGCGTACTGGTGGTCCGCGACGGCCACGAGGTGGAGATCACGCCCGACCAGGTGGTCCGCGGAGACGTGGTACGGGTCCGGCCCGGTGACCAGATCGTGGTGGACGGGCCGCTGCTCGACGGCGGGCGCCTGGAGGCCGACGAGTCACTGCTGACCGGCGAGTCCGAGCCGGTGGTCAAGCATCCCGGCGACGAGCTGCGCTCGGGCAGCCTCTGTGTGGCCAGGGACGGGCATCAGCTGGCCCGCGACGTGGGCGTGCACAGTCATGCCGGCCGGTTGACGGCCGAGGCGCGGCGGGCCACCACCGACCGTACGCCGCTGCAACGCCGCATCGAGTTCATCGTCCGGCTGGTGATGGCGCTGACCGTACTGATGAGCGGTTGCATCCTGGCGCAGGCGGCCCTCGAGGGGTTCAGCGTGCTGCGGGTCGTGCAGATCACCGCGGTGCTGTCCGGGCTGGTGCCGTACGGGCTGTTCTTCCTGATCGCGCTCGCCTACACGGCCGGGGCGGTCCGGATCGCCCGCAGCGGGGCGCTGGTGCAGCAGGTCAACGCCGTCGAGTCGGTCAGCAACGTGGACGTGATCTGCACCGACAAGACCGGCACCCTCACGACCGGTCAGCTGACCCTCGAGGAGATCGTCCCGCTGGGTGGGCACGAGTACGGCGAGGCGGCGGAGGCGCTCGGCGGGCTGGCCCACAACGCCGTCACCCCGAACCTGACGGCGCTGGCGATCGCCTCGTCGCTGGGCGGGCCGATCTGGGACGTCCGCGACGAGGTGCCGTTCTCGTCGTCGCTGCGCTGGTCGGGGATGGTCACCGAGTCGGGGACGTGGGTGCTGGGCGCCCCGGACGCGCTGGCCGCACGGCTGCGGCAGCACGTCCCGCCCGCCGAGGTGGCCGAGCGGGCCGGACGTGGCCTGCGGGTGCTCCTGCTGGCCCGCGCCGAGAACCCGGAGGCCGGGCTGCGTGACGCGGCGGGACGGCCGGACCTGCCGATGCTGGCGCCGGTCGCGCTGGCTGTCCTCGCCGACGAGTTGCGTGCGGACGTCGTGGCGACGGTGGCCCGGTTCCGCGCCGACGGGGTGGACGTGAAAGTGCTGTCCGGCGACGATCCGCGTACCGTCGCCGCGATCGCCGCCCGCGCCGGCATCGCCGGTTCCGAACCGGTTCCCGGTGCCGACCTGGACGTTCTCGACGATCCGGCACTGGATCGGCTGGTCAGCCGCACCGCGATCTTCGGGCGGGTGGCGCCCGAGCAGAAGGAACGCATCGTCCGTTCGCTGCGCCGCCAGGGCCGCTACGTCGCGATGATCGGTGACGGGGTGAACGACGCCCGCGCCCTGAAACAGGCACACGTCGGCGTCGCGATGCGCAGCGGCAGCGCGGTGACCCGGGACGTCGCGGACATCGTGCTGGTCGACGACGACTTCGCGGCGCTGCCACCGGCCCAGCGGGAGGGCCGGCGGATCATCAACGGGATCGGGCTCTCGCTCTACGTCTTCCTGGCCCGGGTCGCCAGCCAGGGACTCGTGATCCTGGCCGTCACCATGCTCCAGCTGGGCTTCCCCTACTCGCCGACGCAGGTCGGACTGACCATGTTCACGGTCGGCATCCCGACGGTGTTCCTCACCTTCTGGGCAAGATCCGACCGGCCCGACCCGCACATGGTGCGCAACCTGGTCCGGTTCGTGGTGCCGGCCGCGGTGGTGACGGCGACGTTCGGCACAGCCGTCTACACGGCGCTGTACCGGATGGTGTCGGAAGGTTTCAGCTCCGGCCGTCCGCCGGAACGGATCATCCACGAGTTCGAACGGATCACCGGCCTGCGGTACGCGCTGGACGCCGACTTCACCACGGCCGCGGCGACGATCCTGGCGCAGACCGGCCTGTCGACGTTCTTCTGCTTCGCGTCGTTCCTGCTGATCCTGTTCCTGGCACCGCGCTCGCGGTTCTTCGCGGCGTGGACCGCGCCGACCGGCGACAAACGGCCGGCCCTGCTCGTGCTGGGGCTGTCGGTGCTGTTCAGCGCAGTTCTCTGCGTACCCGCGCTATGGAGTTATTTCGGTTTGATGGGCCCGTCGAAGCCGGTGTTCTTCGTGGTGCTGCCGGCCCTGATCCTCTGGTATCTGGCCCTCACCGTGGTGTTCCGCTTCCGGCTCTTCGACCACCTGCTCGGCCTGGACCAACCCGGCATTTCCTAAGGTACGGGTGAAGCCCGCCGACAGTCGGCGCACGGATCCCGGCCGGCTGCCGTTTGGGGGGCCATGGGCCGCCGGCCGGGTTCCGCGGAATGCCCAGCGCGTTACTGCTTCATGACCCAGGTACGCAGCGGCCTGTCGAACTCGGCCGCCACCTCCCAGCCGGCCCGTCGGTAGAAGTCCACATTCTCCGGTTTGCTGGTCTCGAGGAACGCGGGCAGACCGTCCTCGGCGGCTCGGCGGAGACCGGCGGCCATCAGTGCCCTGCCCCAGCCACGGCCGGTCGCCTCGGGGCGGGTGCCGAGCACGCCCAGGTACCAGAACGGCTCGTCCGGCAGGGCCGCGTGCACGGCGGCGTCGTACTCCTTCATCCGCTCGCCCGCGTCAGCCGGGAGATCGATGCCGTCCGCCGGGTCGTCGCCCCCGGACGGCGGCTCCCAGATCGCCGCCGCCACACCGTCGATGGTCCAGACGGTGCCCCGGTTCACCCGCTTGTCGAAGAGGTACCCGAAGAAGGCCGCCGCCTGCCGCGGATAGTCGCCGGGAAAGAGGAACCGCAGAACGGGATCAACCGGGAACGCCGCCACCAGCGAATCGACGATGCGCTGCCGGTCGCCGGGCCCGGCCACAGTGATCAGAGGAGTGTCAGTCACGCCCGCGAACTGTACCGCCCTCAAGGCTTCCTAGGAGGCTAGTCTCATTCTTGCCAACGGGCGGGCGGCGGCTCCGGAGGAAGAATCGTTAAATCCCGATGTGAGGAGACCGCGGTCACCCTCAGCGGAAGCGCCGGGTTGCCGATCGGTTTCGGTGATGGCGCAACACAACCACCTCATCCCCGCACCGGAGACGGCGCTGCGAGACGAGCGCGACGACGCGCTGCGGACCGCGGCACGCCTGCGTGCGGTCCTGGAGTGCGCCCAGGACGCGTTCGTGTCGATGGACGGCCGCGGCCGGATCACCGCCTGGAACCGGGCGGCCGAGCAACTGTTCGGGTGGCCGGCCGACGAGGCGATCGGGTCGCTCGCCACCGAGCTCATGATCCCGCCGGCGCTGCGGGAGGCACACGATGCGGGCATGGCGCGGGTACGCCGGACCGGGGTCTCCGAGTTGGCCGGCCACCGGCTCGAGCTGACCGCTGTCGATCGCCAGGGCCGGGAGTTCCCGGTCGAGATGACCCTGCAGCTCCAGCACGAGCGCGGCGAACCGATCTATCACGCGTTCCTGCACGACATCACGGCACGGACCACCGCCCGTGCGGAACTGCAACAGGAACGGGCCTTCCTCCAGGCATTGCTGAACAGCCTGGACACCGGGGTGGCGGCGTGCGGCAGCGACGGGCGGCTGGCCCACTTCAACGCCGCGATGCGGGAGATCCACGGACAGGACCTGCAGCCGATCGAGGTGGAGTCCTGGGCGCAGATCTATCACCTGTACGCGGCCGACGGACGTACCCCGATGGAGTCGGCGGAGGTACCGCTGGCCCGTGCGTTCGCCGGGGAGACGGTGCAGCACGGGGAGGTGGTGGTGTGCGCGCCGGACCGGCCGCCGCGCCGCTTCCTCACCAACGCCCGGCCGATCGACACCGACGGGGGCCGGCGCCTCGGCGCGGTCGTCGCCATGCACGAGATCACCGACGCCTACCGGGCCGAGATGCTGCGCCGCTGCCGGCACGCGGTCGCGCAGGCGCTGTCCGAGGCGGTCTCGGCGCGGGACGCCGCGATGGCCTCGGCCGCGGGCGTCGCCGCGGAGCTCGGCTGGGTGTGCGCCGAGTACTGGGAGGTCGACGAGGAAGGACATCGGATCGTACGGGCCGGGTCGTGGAGCCGGGCGGGCATCGACCTGGCCGCGTTCACCGGTGCCGATCCGCTCTCCTTCCGCATCGGCCAGGGCGTGCCGGGGGCGGTCTGGGAGCGGGGCGCCGACATCTGGAGCAACGATCTGCTCGGCGACCTCGCCGATCCGGGCCGGCTGTCGCTCGGGCACCGGCTGGGACTGCGCGCCGCGATCGGCATGCCGGTGTACTCCGGCACCCGGGTGGCCGGCGCTCTGGCGTTCTTCTCCGATACCCGGGTCCGCCGGGACGACGACATCCTGGCTGTACTGCGTGACATCGCGGCACAGGTGGGCCGGTTCGTGGAACGCCGCCGCGCCGAGGACCTGACCCTGGCGCTGGCCACCGCCCGGCGCGACTTCGACCGGGTGATCGATCTGGTCAACGACTGCGTCTGGAGTATCCGGTACGACCCGCCCGACCGCTGGCGGACGATGTACGTGAGCCCGGGTGAGAGCGGGGTGTTCGGCGGGCCGTTGCCGTCCGCGGACACTCTCGCCCACGTGATGGCCGAGCACATCCACCCCGACGACCTGCCGCAGTTCCGGCACTATCACGACGAGGTGTCCGCCGGCCGGCCGGCCGAGTTCGAATCGCGGTTCGCCGGCTTCGACGGCGTCACCCGCTGGATCTGGTGCCGCGGGTTCCCCCGGTTCGAGAACGGCATCCTGTACGTCGACGGGATCGCCACCAATGTCACCGAACGACGGGAGCTCGCCGACCGTCGGGAGGCGCTGCTCGCCCAGGAACAGGAGCAGGTACGCCGGTTGCGCGAACTGGACCGGATGAAGGACGAGCTGGTCGCGGTCGTCAGTCACGAGATGCGCAACCCGCTCGCGATCATCGCGGCGTACACCGACTCGTTGCTCGAGGAACCGGAGTTCGCCGGCCGGCCGGAGCTGGCCGCCATCGAACGCACCAGCGCCCACCTGGTGCACCTGGTCGAGGACCTGCTCGACCTGGCGAGGTTCGAGGCCGGACCGGCGCTGCTGGACCCCCGGCCGCTGCACCTGGACCGGCTGGTGCGTCAGGCCGTCGAGGAACACCGGATCACCGCCCAGGTGGAGCTGCTCACCGACATCGAGCCGCTGCCGATGGTCGCCGGCGAGGAGGCGCGGCTGCGGCAGGTGCTCGACAACCTGCTCTCCAACGCGATCAAGTACACGCCGGCCGGGGGGACCGTCACGGTCGGCGCGCGGGCCACCGCCGACGCGGTGATCGTCGAGGTGACCGACACCGGCATCGGGATACCGGCCGAGCAGTATCCGAAGCTGTTCACGCGGTTCTTCCGGGCCAGCACCGCGGTGGAGCGCAAGATCAAGGGCACCGGACTGGGGCTGGCCGTCACCAGGGCGCTGGTCGAGGCGCACGGTGGCACCATCACCGCCGAGCCGGGGCCGGAGTGCGGCACCCGGTTCACCGTGCGGCTGCCCGCCCCCGGCACCACTCCGGCAAGCCCGTGACCATGCCGGGCTCGGGCTCACATCGCGGCGTGGCCGTGACGCCAGTAGCCGATGAAGTCGATCTGCTGCTTGGCCACCCCGCGGTCCTCGATCAGGTGCCGGCGTCCGCCGGTGACCAGCGCGGATTCGCCGACCAGGTACGCGTAGACCGGGCCGGACGGCAGTTCGGCGGCCCGCAGCGTCTCCAGGGCGAGCCGGCCCGGCACCCCGGCCGGGTCGTCGCGGGCCACCCAGCGCAGGTCCACGCCCGGCGGCACCCGGAACTCCTGCCGGTCCTCGATGGACGGCAGCTCGACGATTGCCACGCCCTTGGCGTCGCCGGGCAGCGACTCGCAGACACCGGCGACGGCGGGCAGGCCGGTCTCGTCGGCGACCAGCAGCGTCCAGTCGTGCTCGGCCCTGGGGTGGTAGCCGACTCCCTGGTCGAGCAGGCCGGCCTGGTCGCCGGGGTTCGCGGCGAGAGCGAACGTGCTGGCCGGGCCGCTGTGTCCGTCGGCGTCCACGTGCACCACGAAGTCGACGTCGAGACCGTCCGGCCGGTACGCCCGGACCGTGTAGTTGCGCACGTAGGGCCGCTTCGGCTTGGCGGTGGCGAGGTACTGGGCGTACCACAGGCCGGAGGTGCGGGTCGGCAGTTTCAGCGTGTCCTGGCCGGGGCGGGGCAGGAACAGCCGGAACCACTGATCGAAGCCGAGCGGGGTGAACTTGCCGAGCCCTTCGCCGCCGAAGGTCACCCGGACCACGTTCGGCGAGATCCGTTCGGTCTTGGTGACCTCGAGCAGCAGAACATGGGGATCGACCGGCTTACGGATCTTGTAGTTCGCCATAGTTAGGTGAACCTAACCTAATGGCCCCACCCGGTCCATAGGCGGGCGTAACCGCCCTCCGCCGCCCTCCGCGGGCCGGAGACAGCGGTACGCGACAGCCGGGGGTCGAAGGCCGGGAGTGTGCCAAGCGTGCGTGCGGCGGTGCCGCCGGAAACAAACGGCGGTTAACGTTCGGGAGTCGGGGCGAGGATGGGCGGATGACTCATGCGGATACTTCTGGTGGAGGACGACCACCGGGTCGGAGCCGTCATGTCGTCGATGTTGCAGCGGAGGGGCTACGCCGTGGAGCACGCCGCCACCGCGACGGCCGCGCTCGAGGCCGCGCCCTGCGACCTGGTGCTGCTCGACCTGAATCTGCCGGACGGTGACGGGCTGGACGTCTGCCGGGCCCTGCGGTCCCGCAACGAGAATCTCGGGATCATCGCGGTGACCGCCCGCGGCGAGGAACGGGACCGGGTGACCGGGTTGCGGGTCGGTGCCGACGACTACGTGGTGAAGCCGTTCTCGATGGCCGAGCTGCAGGCGCGCATCGAGGCGCTGCTGCGGCGGACGGTCCGGCAGAGCCCGGTGGCCGCCGGGATCATCGAGGCGGGGCCGATCCGGATCGACCCGGCAGCGCGGACCGTCTCCGTCGAGGGCGAGCCGAAGACGCTGACCCGCAAGGAGTTCGACATTCTCGCGTCGCTGGCGCGGCAGCCGGGGGTGGCGATGACCCGGGAGCGGATCATGCTCGATGTCTGGCAGACCACCTGGTCGGGCAAGCACACGCTGGAGGTCCACGTGGCCTCGCTGCGGGCCAAGCTGGGCGATCCCGGGCTGGTGGAGACCGTCCGCGGCGTCGGATACCGTTTGCGCACCACATGAGCAACGGGAGACGGCGTGCGCAGGCGGCTGGTGATCACCTACCTGCTGCTGCTGTGCATGGTGCTGCTCGCGCTGGAGATCCCGCTCGCCTTGACCGTCGCCAGCCGGGAGACCGACGGGGCCGTCGCTGACCGGATGGCCGACGCGACCCGGTTCGCGTCACTGGCGGCTCCGGCCGTCCGCAGCGGCGACATGGACGCGCTGAACGACGAGTTGCGCCGCTACTCGGAGCTCTACGGCATCGGTGTGCTGCTGTTCGATCAGGATCAGGTGGTGCTCAGCGCGTTCGGCACCCGCCCGGCGTCGCCGGTGGTCGCGGTACGCGGGGCGCTGGCCGGACATCAGGTGAGTTCGCCGGCCACGCTGTGGCCGTGGGTACGCGAGCCGCTGACGGTGGCGGTGCCGATCAGTGACGGCGGCGCGGTGCTGGGTGTGGTGCTGACCGTGTCGCCGACCGACCGGAGCCGCCGGGACGTGCTGGTCGTGTGGCTGGCGCTGACGCTGGTCGGGGTCCTGGCGGTGGCGGCCTGCCTGACGACGGCGGACCGGCTGGCGAGCTGGGTGCTGCGGCCGGTGACCCGGCTGGACTCGGCCGCCCACGAGATCGCCGAGGGGGACAGCGCGGCGCGGGTGGTACCGGGGCTGGGCCCGCCGGAGCTGCGCCGGCTGTCGGCGAGTTTCAACGAGATGGCCGACGCGGTGGCCGAGGCGATGGAGCGCCAGCGGTCGTTCGTCGCGCACGCCAGCCACCAGCTGCGCAACCCGCTGACCGTGCTGCGGCTGCGGATCGAGGATCTGGGTAGCCGCCTCGACGACGAGGAGCTGCGTTCCGAGCACGAATTCGCACTTGAGGAGACCGACCGGCTGGCCGACGTGCTGGACGGGCTGCTGTCGCTGGCCCGGGCCGAGCGCGGCCGGCACCAGGTGGAGATCGCCGACGCGACGGCGCTGACCGCGGACCGGGTGAAGGCATGGCAGCCGCTGGCCGACCGGCGGGACGTCGCCCTGGTCGCCGAGCTGCCGGACGGCCCGCTGCCGGCCCGGCTGGTGGCCACCGCGCTGGATCAGGCGCTTGATGCGCTGATCGACAACGCGCTGAAATTCACCCCGGCCGGCGGCCGGGTGGTGGTCCGGTTGCGGTCGGTGGACGGCGACGCCGAGGTGTCGGTACGCGACACCGGCCCCGGCATGACCGAGGAGCAGTGCCGGCAGGCCACCGAACGGTTCTGGCGGGCCCCGGACGCGCAGAACGTGGACGGCGCCGGCCTGGGCCTGTCCATCGTGGCGGTGCTGGTGGAGGCGTCCGACGGCCGGTTCACGCTGACTCCGGCGGACACCGGCGGCCTGGCCGCGACGATCCGGTTCAGGGCTTGACGGACTTGTAGTAGCGGGCCGCACCCGGATGCAGCGGCACCGGCAGGGTGGAGATCGCGGCCCGCAGTTCGAGCCGTTCGGCGGCCGGGTGTGCGGCGGCCAGCTCCCCGCGGCGTTCCAGCAGCAGCCGGGTCAGGTCGTAGGCGAGGTCCTCGGGCATGTTGGCGGAGACGACGAGGAGGTTCGGCACGGCCACCGTCGCGACCGGCGGCAGGGAGTACGCCGAGGTCGGCACATCCCGGACCGCGTACACGTCGCCGTAGTCGTCGCGTAGTTCGCCGGCCCAGTCGGACAGGTCGACGATGCGGATGCCGACCTCGGCACCGAGCTGTTTGATGCCGCTGACCGGCAGGCCGCCGGAGAAGAAGAAGGCGTCGATCGCACCGCGTTCCAAGGCCACGATCGAGTCGTCGAGGCTGAGTTCACGCCGCTGGACGTCGTCGGACATGCCGGCCACGGAGAGCAACCGCCCGACGGTGACGGTGGTGCCGGAGCCGCGGGCGCCGACCGAGACGCGCCGGCCGTCGAGGTCGGTCAGGTCGTCGATGGTGCTGTCCGACCTGACCACGAGATGCAGCAGGTCGTCGTAGACGCGGGCGAGCGCCACCAGCGACGCCGCCGGTTCACCGCCGGTGACGAGCACGTCGGCCTGCGCGAACCCGACCTCGGCGGCGCCGCGCGCGACCAGTTCCATGTTCTCGGCCGAGGCCGCGGTGGCCAGGACGGTGGCGTCGGTGGCGGGCAGTTCGCGTTCGATGATTTCGCCCATGGCGGTGCCGATGGCGTAGTACACGGCGGTGGGGCTGCCGGTCGCGATCCGCACCTGACGCTTCTCCGCAGTCCCGTCAGTACAGCCCGTGACGATCAGCAGCAGGGCCAGCCCGGCGATTGCCATACGGCTGCTCAAAAGGGTCACCACTGATCCCCACGCGGGACGGCCCGGTCCGCGCAAGTTTCCCTCAAGTCTGCTCCAGCGCAGTACCGGCCGAACGGCCCATGGGTCACCGTGACGTAAGTAACGGGAGGGAGATGCCGATGGACCCGACTTCGATTCGTCCGGTCGTCCTGGCCGACGCACTGCCCAGTGCGTTCGAGTCGGCATGCCTGGTCGAGTGTGTGGACAGCTCCCGGCCCCAGCGGCAGCAGCTTCCCGCGCCGGTTCCGCGGTCCGGCGAGGCGCTCGCCGAGTTCGACCGGGAGGACGCCGCGGACCGGCTGGTCTATCTGCTGGACGGTCTCGGTTGCGAGGCGGCGCGCGAGGTACGGATCGGGGGCGGGCGCCGCCGTTATGAGGTGCAGCGCGTTGTCGTACCGGAGGCGCAGCGTCTCGCAACCAGCCGGATGCTGGCGGCGGCCTGGCGGCAGGGCCGTCAGGCGCTGCTGGGCACCGAGCAGCTCGGTGCGTCCTCCCCGCGGCACGTGCAGCGGCTCACCCTGGCGCAGGCCGCCTGGCGGGCCGCCCTGCTCGCGGCCGGTCAGCGGCGGCGCGGCCATCTGCTCTGGGTGACCTTGCGTGATCAGGAGATCGCGGCGGTGCTGGTTCGTGCGGCACGGCTGCTGGGAGTGACCGCCGAGGTGGCGCGGCGTCCCGGCTGTCTCGTCGTGGCGGTCGCCGCCGAGGAGGCCGCCGCGTTGCCGGCGACCCCGCCCCGGCTGAGGTTGCGCGCCGGCGCTGTCACTTAGCGCCGGTATCGCAGGCGCTAGGCCGGTTCGACGGCGATGATGTGGGCGGCCCACGGCGCCAGCTCCACATAGAGGCCGTCGCCGGCCAGCTCGTCGCCGTCGCGGTCGAAGACCCGGCCGTCCAGCAGGTCGGTGAGTTCCCAGGACCGCCCGTTCAGGCCGGGCCAGGGCAGTGTGACGCGGGCCTGGGCAGGCTGGTCACCGAAGTTGACGACGACCAGGTGACGGGTGGTGCCCTCGTGCCACGACCAGGCCACGACGTCACGGTGCGACGGGTTGTCCGGCCAGCCATGGGTGTCGAGCAGCCGCCACTCGCCGCGGCGCACCCCGGCGGCGACGGCCAGCAGCCGGCGGTGGAACGCGCGCAGGTCGAGGTCGGCCGGTTCGTCGGGGTAACGACCGAGAAAGACCGACAGGTGGGTACGGCGGCCCTCGAACTGCCCGTCGTGCCAGAGGGTGGCTCCGGGCAGGGTGGCGACAGCCACCGCGGCGGCCCGGTCGCGGCCGCCGGGCATGCTGGCGGCGGCACGCGGCTCGTCGTGGTTCTCGGTGAAGCGCAGCAGCCCGTCCTGGTAACCGCGGTCGGCGACCAGGTGTTTGCGCAGCGACTCGGCGCCCTCGTGGGTGAGCCGGTCGTAGAGGCGCTTGTCGTAGCAGAAGTCGAACCCCTGCCGCTGCAGCATCCACTCGGTGTCCCAGTACGCCTCGGCGATCAGCACGAGGCCGGGGTGGGCCTCCTTCACCCGCTCGATGATCGGCGGCCAGAACTCGCCGGACGGGGCAGGGCCGGCGTGCGCGCCCCAGGTGCCGGCGAAGATGTCGTTGGTGACCAGCATCGCCATGTCGCAGCGGACGCCGTCGCACTGCTCGGCGATCCAGGTCAGGGTGGCGACGGTGGCCTCCCGCAGGCCCGGGTCGAACGCGTTGAGCTGGGCGACGTCCGGCCACGGCGGGAAGTAGGGGTCGCGGCCGAACGCCAGGATGCGGCCGGCCGCCTCGAACCAGCCGCCCGGGTCGGCGGCCAGGTCGGCGGGGCTGCCCTGGATGAACCAGTTCGGGTGGTCGACGGTCGCCGGGTGGTCGGGGGCCACGTGGTTGGGCACGTAGTCGAGGATCAGCTTGAGCCCGCGCCGGTTCAGCTCGGCGCGGGCCGTCGCCAGGCCCTCCGGTCCGCCGAGCCGGTCGTCGGCCCGGTACCGGCGCACGCAGTACGGCGAGCCGACGATGTCCGGGCCGGCCAGGTCGGGCAGCGCGGCGCGGAAGGCCCGCTGCAGCGACGCGTTCTCCCGGGCCACCGCCAGTCCGGCCGGGCTGCGCTCCCAGACGCCCATCAGCCAGACCGCGTCCAGGCCCGGTGCGGCGACCTCGTCCCACACCTCGCCGGGCACGTTCGCGAGGGTCACCGGGCGGGCGTACCGCCGGCTCAGCCCGGCCAGCCACGGCCACGTGCCGATCTCGTAGATCACCGGCGCCGTCGGCCACCCGGTCATTGATGCCCCCCTCTGGTACGTCCTCCCATGCTAAGCGGGAGATCAGCAGCCGGGGCCGGGTGTGTCTGTGCAGAGCGGCACACTCCGGACCACCTTCGCCGGCATCGTGGGGCCGGGCGTGGCGTGGGCCGGGCTCGCCGTCATCACCGCCCCCGCGACCACCAGACTCGCCAGAAACACTCTGATCAAACCGCGCATGCCACTTCCCTCCGTGACGGCCACCTGACGGAGAGAACGACTTAGTTGATCATTCGACTCGGGAGAAGCCGGGAACTTCTTCCTTTCCTGTCCCTTAAGCCTCGAACGTTTTCTGTTCTCGCCCCGTACTGCGTGGCGGCACGATCACCGAGGTGTTCGGGAGGACAACCGTGGCACGAACCGGAATCGATACGTCGATGCTGCACAAGGGTTCGCACAGCGCGTCGTACTTCGACGTGGCGCGCGCCGCGGGTGAGGGCGTCGAGATCGTCGACTTCTGTATCCCGTGCAACCCGTACTTCCCCACGCCGGAAATGTTCGACGAGCTGAGCCGGGACCTCAAGAGCATCCTCAAGTACTACCCCAGTGACTCCGCGGCCATCACCAAGAAGCTGGCCAGCGTGCTCGGCCTGCACCCGCAGACGGTGGCCATGGCGAACGGCTCGACCGAGCTGATCACCTGGATCGACCATCTGCTGATCAAGGAGAGCGTGGCGATCCCGATCCCCACCTTCGGCAGGTGGACCGACCAGCCGATGGAGACCGGCAAGCGGGTCGACATGTTCCCGCTGCAGGAGCGCGACGGCTTCCGGCTCGACCTGGAGGAGTACGTCGAGTTCATCCGGGAGCGCAAGTCCCGGGTCGCGGTGGTCTGCAACGTCAACAACCCGGACGGTCACTACATCCCGCGGCGCGACGTGATCCGCTTCATGGACACGCTCAGCGACCTGGACCTGGTGGTCGTCGACGAGTCGTTCATCGACTTCTCCGACGCCGAGCGTTACCCGTCGGTCGGGCCGGACGCGGTGATCCGCCCGAACGCGGTGGTGCTCAAGAGCCTCGGCAAGAACTTCGGCCTGCACGGCATCCGGTTCGGCTACATGCTTGCCAACCCGGCGATCGCCGGCAAGATCGCGAAGAATCTGCCCAAGTGGAACCTCAACTCCCTCGCAGAGAAGGTCGTCCACATGATTCAGGACCACGAGATGGAGTACGAGGAGAGCCTGCGCCTGCTCAGCCGGGACCGCCGGTCGATGGGCCGGGAGCTGCAGCGCATCCAGGGTCTGACCGTCTTCCCCTCGCAGGGCAACTTCTTCCTGGTGAAACTGCCGAACGAGTGGTCGGGTGTGGCACTGCGCGACTACCTGGTCGCCAACCACGGCATCATGACCCGGGAGTGCGGCAACAAGCTCGGCATGACCAGCCAGTTCATGCGTCTCGTGGTGCGTCCGGCCGGCGACGTGGACCGGCTGGTCGACGGCATGCTCGACTACGCGCAGCGGTTCCACAGCCGGTCGGTCTACGACGGCGACCCGCTGGAGAACGTCCGGATGGACACCAGCCGCCGATGGGCCGACACCGGGGCGTACGACGACCAGCCGGAAAGCCTGCTCCAGTATCCGAACCATCGGGCCGGTGGCGAGTACACCGCGCGCCGCGCCGCCGTGGGCTGATCCGGCGGGTCGCGCCGTCCAGCGGGAGGCCCCCGCTCGCTGGGCGGCGCCGCCCATTCCGCTCAGCCCGACCCGGGGAGGAGCCGATTCCGCTCAGCTCGACCGGGGAGGAGCCGAAGAGCAGTCGTGGACCGCGATCCCCGGGACGAACAGGCGAGGCTGGCTGCCCTGCGGTCGTACGAGGTGCTCGACCACCCGCGGCCCGCCGCTCTCGACGATCTGACCCGGCTCGCGGCCTCGATGTTCGACACCCCGATGGCCGCCGTGTCGCTCGTCGACCGGGACCGCCAGTGGTTCGCCGGCAGTCACGGCCTCGCCGACGCGCAGACCCCGCTCGACGTGTCGTTCTGCAAGCACGTCATCCCGGCCGGCCGGCCGCTCGTCGTCCCGGACGCGACCCGCGACGAACGCTTCTCCGGCCTGCCGAACGTCACCGGCAACCCGAACATCCGGTTCTACGCCGGGGCGCCGATCGTCGACGAGGACGGTTACACCCTGGGTGCCATGTGCGTGATCGACGACCGGCCGCGCGAGGTCGACGACAAGCAGGTCCGCAACCTGGTCACGTTCGCCGGGCAGGCCGCCGTGCACCTGGCCTCGATCCGGAACCGGCTGCGGATGGTCTCCCTCGGCGACGAGCTGGCCCGGGCCACGCAGCGCGAGGACGACCTGGTCGCCACGATCACCCACGAGCTGCGCACACCCGTCGCGTCCATCCAGGGTTACCTGGAGATCCTCGGCGACCAGGACGACCTGGCCCCGTACCGGAACCTGATCGAGCCGATCCACCGCAACGGGGAACGCCTGGTCAGCATGGTCGACCACCTGCTCGCCGGCACCCGGCCGGACGAGGCACCCCTGCCCGCCCCGATCGGCCCGGTGGAGCTGGACACCGTCGTGGCGGCGGCGGTCACCGGTTGCCGTCCGATGATCGCGTTGCGCGCGGAGACCGTACGCCTGCGATGTGACGCTCCGGTGCGGGTACGCGCCGACCTGGCCCGCCTCGCGCACGCGATCGCGCAGCTGGTGCGCAACGCGCTGCTGTTCACCCCGGCCGACCGTCCGATCACGATCACCACCGGTTCGGCGCCGCTCCCGTTCGTGGAGATCACCGATGCCGGCGTCGGTATCCCGGAGGGCGAGCTGCCGTACGTCTTCGACCGCTTCTACCGCGGGCAGTACGCCCGGGAGCAGGCCGTACCCGGTGTCGGCCTGGGTCTGACGATCGCCCGCAACATCGTCGAGGCCCATGCCGGGACGCTGACCGTGGAGGGCTCGCAGTCCGGGGTCACGGCTCGCGTCACCCTGCCCGTGGCGGCCTAGGCCCTAGGCTGAGGGGATGGAGCAGCCCGGCGCGATGCCTGTCGACGACGTCGTGGCCGTGATCGTCGGGCGGCTCGCGGACCAGCGCCGGGTGGTACCCGAGTACATCGTCCGCGACGCGATCGAGGCCGCCCTGCGCCGGCGCTCCGCCGAGATCGGCCTGGTCCCGGCCGAGGTCGCCGAGGAGCTGATCAACGGTTTCTGCAGCGGGGCCGCCGTGCCCGAGGACGATTCGGCCACCATGCCGGCGGTGCTCAGCGGCGACGAGACCGGGCGGCTGATGACGGCTCTCGGGCTGGCCGTGCACGTGGCCGCGTTCAACCTGGACCGGGACCGTCTGCACGTCGCGCAGATCCTCAACGGGGCCGCGGCCGCCCTGGTGGCGCTCGGCTCCGGGGCCCGCGCCGCGCACGCCGACGGCACCTCGGCGGTGCTGCTGTCGCCGGCCACGCTGCGGACGGCGCGGACCACCGTGCTCGGCGTGCTGCAGGGCATCCAGGACCGCGGCTGGCAGGCCCAGCACCTCGACCAGGCCGGCACGACGGCCCTGTTCGGCGGGGTCCTCGACATGCTGGGGGCGGTGCCGTGAGCGGTCAGCGGGCCGGCGTCAGCGCCCGGGCGTAGGCGGAGCGGCCGGCCGGCAGGGTGAACGACATCCGGGTGCCGGTGCCGTACGGATTGGCGCCCGCCTCGATCGTCCCGCCGTGCCGCTCCACGATCCGCTTGCAGATCGCGAGTTCCAGACCGCTGGCGCTGGAGCCCTTGTCCCGGTGATAGTTGGTGAAGATCTCGTGCCGCTTGCCCGGCGGGATGCCGACGCTGTTGTCGAGGATGTCGATGCGCAGCATCCCGTTCGGGGCCGGCTGGCAGGAGATCGCGAGGTACGGCCCGACGCCCGGCGCCATCATCCGCAGCGAGTTGTCGATCAGGTTCTCCAGCAGCTGCCGTAGCAGCACCGGGTCCGCGTCGACCGGGTCGAGCCGGCCCACCTCGAAGTACGGCGGCGCCGAGCCGGTGCTCTCGGCGTGGTCGATCCGGCTGGTGACGATGTCGCCGACCAGAAGGGCCAGGTTGACCGTGGTGGGCATCAGCTTGCCGTCGCGGGCCGCGGTGTAGGAGAGCAGCCCGTTGAGGAAGGTCCGCATCCGGGCGGCCGCCCGCTGGATGCGTTCCACCCGTTCGACCGGCTGATATCCGGCCAGTTCCTGCTCCAGGACCTCGGACCAGCCCTCGATCGTGGTGAGTGGGTTGAGCAGGTTGTGCGCGACCCGTCCGGCGAACGACATCAGCTCGTCGCGGTGCCGCCGGTCGGCGGTGACGTCGTGGAAGACCACCACCACGTGGTACGGCCCGGTGCCGAGCGCCAGGCGGGCCACGTTGAACCGCACCACCCGCCCCTCCGGCACCGCGGCGTTGCGCACGAGCACGTCCATCGGCGCGGCGTCCTCACCGGCGAGAGCCCGTACGTGCGGCAGCTCCGCGTCGGTGAGCGGGGTGCCGTCGGGCCGGAAGAAGCCGTGGTCGCTGCCGAGCGCCACGGTGCCGGTGACCGCGGCGGTGGTGCCGAGCAGACGGCCGGCGGCCGGGTTGCGCAGCACGAGACGGCCGGTGTGATCCAGGATGGCGAGGCCCTCGGTCATCGAGTTGACCACCGTCGTCATCATCGAGGCCTTGTCGGTGGCCTCCTGCTCGGAGTCCTGCAGCCGCCGGATCAGGTTGTCGCGTTCGTCGCGGGTGAGTGTGAGGGCGAGGCCGACCGTGGCGAGGATGCCGACGTAGAGCTGGATCAGCAGGACGCGCACGCCGGTGTCGGCCACCATCGCGTACGGGCCGTGGCCGCTCAGGGTGTACAGAACGGCGGTGCAGCCGAAGACCGCCGTGTGGGCGATCGCGAGCGGGGTGGGCATCCGGATCGCGGACCAGACGGTCAGCGGGATCAGCAGGAAGCCGATCGGCAGGTCCTCGCTGCCGCTGAACACGTACCAGTAGGCGGCCGCGGAGAAGGCGACGACCGCGGCGCACTCCAGCCACCTGGCCCGGCCGATTCCGCGCAGGCCGGCCCACCGATCGCGGATCAGGTAGCCGGCCCGGCGGACGGCCACCCCGAAGACCAGGACGGCAACGACGTCGCGGAACACGCGGATGACCGCACCGACCGCGGAGACCTGCCGGCCGTCGGGGACGACGAGCTCGCCGAGCACGTACACCAGGGTGCCGGCGACCGCGGCGAGGCCGGCGCAGAGCAGCAGGTGCCACAGGTCGGGCAGCCGGGTGAGCGGCCGGCCGCCGTCCGGACCGGTCCATAGTCCGGTCAGCCAGCGGCGCGCCGCGGCCGCGAAGACCAGGGCGCCGGCCGTCGTCGCGACGGCTTCCGGCAGCGCGGTCCCGAGTCCGGTACCCACCGCGGCGAGGCCGGCGAAGGTCAGGACACCGATGCCGGCCGCGTCGGCAAGCCGCCAGCGGGAGTCGCTGCGCGTCACCAGCCACACCGCCGCGACACCGGCCGCGGGCCAGAGCATCGGCTCGCCGGGGTCGCCCAGAGCGGTGGCGGCGCCGGCCAGCACGGCGATCAGATGCAGTGCCGCGAAGCCGACAACGGGCGGTACGGCCATCGGAAGTCCCATCAGTTCGTCCCGTATCGGGATGTGCCCCTTTCTCCCTTCTGTCGGCACCCGGCGCCGAACCCTGAGCCGAAGATATATACAAATCGATATATAGATGTGAACGGCCGTCACGAATACGCTCACCTCGGAGCTGTCCGAGCGATGAGCATCTATCCCGTGCTCGACGCCGGCAGGCGCGAGAGAGGAACAACATGGCGATTCGACGCAATGGCGGCCGCATCCTTGCCGCCGGTCTGTTCGCACTGGCGGTGGTAGCGACGGGCACCCCCGCCGCGGCCGCCCCGGCCACCGGTCAGATCAGGCTCGCCGGCACCGCCGACGCGATCCCCGGGAGCTACATCGTCGTCCTCAAGTCCGGCGCACAGGAATCCGGCCTCACCAAGTCCTACGGCGGCGCGGTCAAGCGCAGCTTCGGCAAGGCCCTCAACGGTTACGAGGCCACCCTGACCGAGGCCCAGGCCAAGCGGCTCGCCGCGAACTCGAAGGTCGCCTACGTCGAGCAGAACCAGGTGGTCACCCTGGCCGCGACGCAGACCAACGCGACCTGGGGCCTCGACCGCATCGACCAGCGGAACCGGCCGCTGAGCACCACGTACACCTACCCGGTGACCGCCTCGAACGTCACCGCCTACATCATCGACACCGGCATCCGCTACACCCACAGCCAGTTCGGCGGCCGGGCCACCCCCGGCTACGACGCTGTCGGCAGCGGCGCGGTCGACTGCAACGGCCACGGCACCCACGTCGCCGGCACGGTCGGCGGTTCCACCCACGGCGTGGCCAAGGCCGTCAGGCTGGTCGGCGTCCGGGTGCTCAACTGCTCCGGCTCCGGCACCACGGCCGGTGTCATCGCCGGCGTCAACTGGGTGACCAGCAACGCGGTCAAGCCGGCGGTGGCCAACATGAGTCTCGGCGGCGGGGCCAGCACCTCCATCGACACCGCGGTCCGCAACTCGATCGCGTCCGGCGTCACCTACGCCGTCGCGGCCGGCAACTCGAACGCGAACGCCTGCAACGCCTCACCGGCCCGGGTGCCCACCGCCATCACGGTCGGCTCCACCACCAACACCGACGCGCGGTCCAGCTTCTCCAACTACGGCACCTGCCTGGACATCTTCGCGCCCGGCTCGTCGATCACCTCGGCCTGGTACAACAGCAACACCGCCACCAACACGATCAGCGGCACCTCGATGGCGTCCCCGCACGTCGCCGGCGCGGCCGCCCTCGTCCTGTCCCGCAACACCGGGTACACCCCGGCCCAGGTCGCCTCAGCGCTGACCACCAACGCCACCACCGGCGTGGTGACCAGCCCCGGCACCGGATCGCCGAACCGCCTCCTCTTCGTCGTCCAGTAACAGCGCCGCACACGCGAAAGGCCGGGGGACGACGTTCCCCGGCCTTTTGTGACAGCACCGGGCTGTGCCCATCATCGCGCCCTCAGCAGGACTTCCAGCCCCCGGAGAAGGGTTCTACTGGAGGTGACGAGGAGCGTGACAGAGATGATCGGACAACAACGGCACAGGGTCGTCGTGATCGGAGCGGGCTTCGGCGGCAAGTACGCCACCCGGGCGCTACGGAACGCACCGGCCGACGTGACCGTCGTCAACGGAACCAACCACCACGTGTTCGAGCCACTCATCTACCAGGTAGCCACCGGTGTCCTCTCGCCCGGCGAGGTGGCCACCCCGGTCCGCGAACTGTTCCGCCGCCAGCGCAACACCCAGACGCTGCTCGGCTGGGCGACCGATGTCGACACCGGCAACCGCACGGTCACCGCGACCGTGCCCGGCGGTCTGCCCTACCAGGTGCCCTACGACACCCTGATCGTGGCGGCCGGCACCACCCAGTCGTACTTCGGCAACGACCGCTTCGCCGAGCACACGATCAGCCTGAAGAGCGTCGACGACGCCGTGGAGCTGCGCTCGAAGATCCTCACCGCCTTCGAGATGGCAGAACTCGAGACCGACCCGGCCGCCGCCGGACGCTGGCTCACCTTCGTGATCGTCGGAGCCGGACCCACCGGTGTCGAACTCGCCGGCCAGATCGCCGAGATCGCCCACCGCACCCTGCCCGGCGAGTACCGGCGCATCGACCCGTCGCGGGCGCGAATCGTCCTGATCGACGCCGTCGACCGGATCCTGCCCACCTTCAGCGCCGGCTCGTCCGCCGCGGCCGCCGCCCGGCTACGCAAGATCGGCGTCGAGATCCGCGTCGGCGCGCGCGTGACCGACGTCGACGCCACCGGCGTCCAGCTGGCCGGCGGCGAACGGATCGAAGCCATGATCAGGGTGTGGAGCGCCGGTGTGGCCGCTCCCCCGCTCGCCGCGCGCATCGCCGCGGCCACCGGCGCACCCACCGACCGTTCCGGCCGCATCCGGGTCGAACCGGATCTCACCGTCCCCGGCCACCCGGAGATCTTCGTGGTCGGCGACCTGGCGAGCCTCGACGGCCTGCCCGGCGTCGCGCAGGTCTCCATCCAGGGCGGCACCTACGCCGGCCGGACCATCCGGCGCCGCCTCGCCGGCAAACCCGCCGGCCGGCCGTTCCACTACTTCGACAAGGGCAACATCGCCACGGTGTCCCGGTTCTCAGCGGTCGCCGACCTCCGCGGCCTGCGCCTCACCGGCCTGGCCGGCTGGCTGCTCTGGCTCGGCGTGCACTGGGCGTACCTGCCGAAGGGCCGCAACCGGGCCAGCTCGCTCATCCGGTGGGCGGTCACCTTCCTCGGCCGCGGCCGCCCGGAACGCGCCGTGACCGCCCGGCAGGCCGGCATTGCCGCTGCCCCGCCCGCCGAGGGGTCCTTCCCGGCCGGCCGGGCCCGCGAGGCCGTCCCCGCCGCGGTCCCCCACCCGCGCTGACCCCACGGTTCCGCATCCCGCTGTGGGAGCCGGCGTTCGTGGTGCGGAGGACCGCCGCTCGACATCCGGGAACGCGAGTGAACCGCCGCGACCGGAGAGCCCTCTGGTGCCGCGGCGTCTGCGGACCGACTCAGCGCACCAGCGCCGCGCCCGATAGGGCAGGCGTGACGAGAAAGCGGGCGGTCATCAGCGCGCTGGTGGCCGTCGTGGGATGCGGGATGACGCTGGCCGTCGGCGGCGTGCTGGAACGGCACGAAGACGTGAACACCGAGGTCCAGATGGATCGCCGGACCGCCGCCGCGGCTGACGCGGTTCGCAGTGAGACGCAGCGCTACGTCGACATCCTGCGGACCATGGCGGCGGCCGCCGGCGCGCAGGATGTGCTCACCATGACCGAGTACTCGGCACTGACCACGCCGCTCAAGTCGATGAAGCTGGCCGGGGCGAGCACGATCGCATTCGCCGTCCCAGCCGAGGACGACCAGGTGGGCGAGGTTCAGCAGCGGTGGCGGGAGCGCGGCCTGCCGGATCTCACGCTTGTTCCGTACGGCCGTGGTGATCATGCTTTTGCGATTTTCACGGCCCCGCTGGACGGCACCGTCATCGTCCCGGGCATAGACCTGATGCGGTCCGAGGCCGCGGCCGCGGCGATGGCCGACTCGCGCCGCAGCGGGGACGTGGCCGTTTCGGACACCTACCAGCTGCTGGTCGACCAGCACCTGGCACCGGAGCGCCGGCAGAACTCGTTCGTGCTGAGCGCGCCGGTGTACCAGGGGGCCGACCGCCGCTTCCTGGGCTGGGTCCTGCTCGGGGTCCGGGGTCAGGACTTCATGGGCGACACTCTGGCGCAGGCGGGGCAGAACCTGCTGGATCTGGCGCTGCGCGCCGACGATCCGGGGCGGCGGGAGGTCACCGTCGCCTCGCTGCGTGCGGCGGTCGAGGGGGAACGCGACCGGCGTCGTACGGTCGAGGTCGACGTGGCCGACGGCACGTGGAGGCTGCATCTGGCGGCGGTGGGCGACCGGCTTCCGGGGGCGGCCAGCGGCCTGCCGCCGGCGGTCACAGCCGGGGGGATGAGCCTGACGGTGCTGCTCACCATCCTGGTGTGGATCCTGGTCAGTGGCCGGGAACGGGCCGAGGCACGGGTCCGGCAGGCCACCGCCGAACTGCTGGCGGGCGAGAAGGAGTCCCGCCGCCAGGCCAGACTGCTGCAGGCGGTGCTGGACGGGATCAGCGACGGTGTGGGCATGGTCGGCCCGGACGGGCGTTTCGTGCTGCTCAACCCGGCGGCCCGGCGGATCCTGGGACCGGACGACGAGACGAGGGCGCCGGACGACGAGACGAGGGCGCACGGCGGCGGGACGACGAGGCACGGCGGCGTGGCGGAGCGGTCCGGGTTGTTCCGGCTGGACGGGGTGACCCCGTACCCGGTGGCAGAGCAGCCGCTGACCCGCGCGCTGGCCGGCGAGGACGTCGACCAGGAGGAGATGACGGTCCGCAACCGGACGCACGCGGAAGGGCGGGTGATCAGCGTCTCGGCCCGGCCGGTCGACACGACCAGCGGGGAGCGTGGGGCCGTCGCCGTGTTCCACGACATCACCGACCGCAAGCACGTGGAGAACGAGCTGCGCGGATTCGCCGGGGTGGTGGCGCACGACCTGAAGGCACCCCTGGCGGCGGTACGCGGATACGCCGAGCTGATCCTCGAGGAGCTGGGCGACCCGGCGGCCGGACCGGACGCCGTGGCCGACGCCTTGCGCAGTGCCCGGAAGGTGATCGGTGGCGCCGACCGGATGCAGACGCTGATCAGCGAGTTGCTCGACTACACGGCGGCCCGGGACGCGGCCATGCGGCTCGAGGACTTCAGCCTGCGCGAGCTGGTCGACGACGTGGTCATGACGCGGACCGACGCGCCGGACCCGGAGGCGGGCCGGCCGGACGTGTTCGTCGGCGCGCTGCCGCGGGTCCGTGCCGACCGCGTGCTGCTTCGTCAGGTGCTCGACAACCTGGTGGGCAACGCGATCAAGTACACGCCACCGGGTCAGGCGCCGCGGATCGACGTGACGGCGAAGGTGGACGGCCCGGGGACGGTCCGGGTGCAGGTGGCGGACCGGGGTATCGGCATCCCGGACGGTGAGCACGCCGCCGTCTTCGACAGTTTCCACCGGGCCAGCAACGGTACGGCGATGCCCGGCACCGGACTGGGCCTGGCGATCTGCCGCCGGATCGTGGAGCGGCACGGCGGCCGGATCGAGGCCCGGCCGAACCCGGGCGGCGGCACGATCTTCGTCTTCACGGTCCCCGAGGCGTCGACGGACCTGATGCCACGGGAGAACGTGACCGCGCGTTGAGGCGCCGCCCCGTCGCCGGGACCACCGCGGGCATGATCAAGGGTTGATCGTCCTGCTCACGGGTATGCGCCGCCCATGTCCGCGGTCATGGTCTTCGCACCGGTCCCACAACTCACCGTCACCATCGAGGAGGCCGATGCCGGGCCGGAACTGCATGTCCACCCCGGCGGGCAGGGCGTCTGGCAGGCCCGGATGTGCGCCGGGCTGGGCGCGGACGTCACCCTCTGCGCGGCGGTGGGCGGCGAGATCGGCGACGCGGTGGCTGCGCTGCTGGACCACGAGGACATCGAGGTACGCACGGTACGGCGTGCCAGCGGCACCGGCTGGTACGTGCACGACCGCCGGGACGGATCCCGGGACACGGTCGCCGAGTTCGCCGGTGCTCCGCTGGGCCGGCACGACCTGGACGAGCTGTACAGCACCGCCCTGGCCGAGGGACTGCGTGCCGACGTCAGCATCCTGAGCGGACCGGCCGCCCCCGAGGTCGTCCCGGCCGAGGTGTACCGGCGGCTCGCCGCCGACCTGGGCAAGCACGGCGGCGCGGTGGTCGCCGACCTCTCCGGGGACCACCTGACCGCGGTGCTCGAAGGTGGCGTCGCGTTCCTGAAGGTCAGTCACGAGGAGCTGATCGACGCCGGGCGGGCCGACGACGACAGCGACGAGTCCCTGATCCGGGCCGCCCATGAACTGCGCGATCAGGGTGCCCGGTCGGTGCTGATCAGCCGCGCGGACCGGCCCGGCATCGCCCTGGTCGAGGACGAGGCACTGCTCGTGGATCTGCCCGCCCTGCAGGTGGTGGACCATCGCGGTGCCGGTGACTCGATGACCGCGGGCGTCGCCACGGTGCTGGCGCGCGGCGGCGACCTGAGGGAGGCGCTCCGCACCGGTGCGGCGGCGGGCGCCCTCAACGTCACCCGGCACGGGCTCGGCACCGGGCGGCACGAGGCCATCACCGAACTGGCCGGGCGGGTCCGGCTGCGCACGGCCGACGGCTCCTGAACGTTCACGCGCCGTTCCCCGCAGCGCCGGATGCCGGTGCCGCGCGCCGCCTACGCTGGGCCGCTCCGTCACCGTGCACCGGAGATCGTCATCACCGTACCGAGCCCTGCCCGGACCGCCGTCCGGTGGCTGCACCCCCTGGCCTGGATCATTCCGCCGCTGGTCACGTACCTGCTCGTGAACTGGCGGCTGACCGGGCCGTCGCTCTGGGCGGACGAACTGGCGACCTGGGGCGCGGTCCGGCTCGACCGGGAACAGCTCCGGCTGCTCAGCGGGACGGTGGACGCCGTGCTCACCCCGTACTACCTGGCGCTCGGGCATCTGACCGGCGACGGTGTGCTCGACGCGCACGCGCTGCGCCTGCCGTCCCTGATCGCGATGACCGCCACCGCCGCGGTGGTCGCGCTGATCGGCCGCCACGCCGGCGGTCACCTCGTCGGGCTGCTCGCCGGCCTGCTCTTCGCGGTGCTGCCGGTCACCTCACGCTACGGGCAGGAGGCGCGGCCGTACGCCCTCGCCATGTTCTTCGCCGCCCTGGCCCTGCTCGCGCTGATCGGGCTGCTGGACCGCCCCACCGTGCCGCGGGCCGCCGCCTACGCCGCCGCGGTGGCCGTCACCGGCCTCCTCCACCCGTTGAGCGCGCTGGTCATGGTCGCCGGGCACGCTCTCGCCGGGTGGCGGGCCTGGCGCGCGTGGCCGCCCGCCGCGCTGCTCGGCGCCGCTCCCGCGGCGGTCCTGCTGCACCATGCGAGCGACCAGGCCGAACAGATCTCCTGGATCAGCCGGGCCGGTACGCACACCGTGCGCCTGCTGCCCGAACAGCTCTTCGTCTCGCCGATCGCCGGTGGCATGGTCCTTGCTCTGGCCGTGGCCGGCGTACGCCGTGACCGGACCGGCTGGGCTCTCGCCGCGGCCGGTCTCGCGCCACCCGCCCTGCTCCTCACGGCCGGTGCGTTCACCGAGATCTGGGTGCCGCGCTACGTGCTGGTCGCGATGCCGGCGCTGGTGGTGCTGGCGGTCGTGGGCGCCGCCCGGGCCGGTCGCACGCACGCCGCCGCGTTCGTCGCCCTGATCGTGTTCCTCGGCAACCCGGCCCAGCTGGAGATCCGCGAGCCGGACGGCCACGGCCAGGACTCGGCCCGGATCGCCGAGGTGATCATCCCCCGCTACCTGCCCGGCGACGCGGCCGTCTTCCCCGAGGGACCCTCCAGCATCGGCTGGGCGGCCCGCGACCTCTACGTGCACTACCTTCCTGAGCCGCGTCCGGGCGACGTTCTCGCCGTCACCCGGCAGCGGGCCGACGGCAACTTCCTGGCTGTCGAGTGCCCGGACGCCACCTGTCTCGGCGATCCGTCCCGCATCTGGATCATCCGGACCGACAGCGCCGCCGACCCGGTGGAGAACATGTCCGAGGCGAAACGCGACCGCATTCTCACCGGTTACCGCACCGTCGAACGCTGGAACTACAAGCTCCTCAACATCACCCTGATGGAACGCCGCCCACCCCCGAAGCGACGGTGATCAGGAGCCGGGATTCCCGAGGATCAGGTGTGCGGCTTCGCGGACCTGATCCTCGGCGTAGAAGGCGTCCTCCTGCCGGGCCCACCGGATCCAGTGCGGGGCGTAGGTCTGGCCGTCCCGGGCCAGGGCGCGGTCTCTGCGGACCCCGGCCGGGGCGTCGATCCAGACAACCCCGCTGAGGTACGGCCGGAGCACGCGCCCACCCGAGCCGACGCCTTCGACGAGCAGCCAGTCGCTGTCGGGGACCCGGTGTTCCTCGGCGTAGGCGCCGGCCGTCCAGTCCCAGCGGCGCCACACGGCGGGCCGGGACTCGGCCAGCGGCCGGAGCACCCGGTCGTGCAGGGCGGTGACACCGTCGCGCAGGCCGTCCCAGCCGGCATACAGGTCGTCCATGTGCAGCAGCGGGGCGCCGAGTGCGGTGGCGACGGCCCGGGCCAGGCTGGTCTTGCCGGATCCGGACCGGCCCTCGACGGCGACGATCCGGCGCTTTCCGGCGGACGGCGGCAGGGCGGTGGCCCAGGCGATCACGCGCCGCGCCGAACCGTCCGGCCACTGTTCGTCCACCGCCGCCACCATAGTTCACCCGCCGTGCCCGCCGCGCCCGCCGCAAACTCCGAGCACCCCCCAGCTGTAATACACCGCTGTCTCAGCGCGCCTGAGACCGTGGTAGCGCGCAGCTGGAGGGTCAGGGGCGTTCCAGGCGGATCTGGACCCACTTGGAGGTGGGGGTGCCACTCTCCTCCGCCTGCGAGTCGAGCGGCACCAGCGGGTTGGTCTCCGGATAGTACGCGGCCACGCAGCCTTTCGGGGTGTCGTACTCAACCAGGCGGAACCGCGGCGCCCGGCGTTCGACCCCGTCGGTCCATTCCGACACCAGATCGACGACGTCACCGTCGGCGAAGCCGAGTTCGGCCAGGTCGGCCGCGCTGATGAACACGACCCGACGGCCGGAGCGGATGCCGCGGTACCGGTCGTCGAGCCCGTAGATCGTGGTGTTGAACTGGTCGTGGCTGCGCACGGTCTGCAGCACGAGCCGTCCCTCCGGGACGGTCATAACCTCGAGCGGGCTGACCGTGAACACGGCACGCCCCTCAGCCGTGGGGAAGGTCCGCGAGTCCCGCGGCGGATGCGGCATGGTGAAGCCGCCACCCCGGATCTTCGCGGCGTAGTCGTCGCAGCCGGGCACCACCCGGCCGATGCGTTCCCGGATCTCCTCGTAGTCGCCGGCGAACCCCGCCCACGGGATGCCGTGGGCGTCGCCGAGCGCGGCGGCCGCGATGCCGCAGACGATGTCGACCTCGGAGCGCAGCAGCGGACCGGCCGGTTCCGAGCGGCCGCGGGAGGCGTGCACCGCGGACATCGAGTCCTCGACGGTGACCCGCTGGACCCGGCCGCCGGTCAGATCCTGCTCGCTGCGGCCCAGGGTGGGCAGGATCAGCGCGGTCCGCCCGGCCTCGACGTGGCTGCGGTTGAGTTTCGTGGAGATCTGCACGGTCAGCGCCGCCTTCCGCATCGCCGCCGCGGTGACCTCGGTGTCGGACATGGCACTGACGAAGTTGCCGCCGAGCGCGACGAACACCCTGGCCCGGCCGTCGCGGAAGGCACGGACCGTGTCTGCCGAGTCGTGGCCGTGCTCGCGGGGCGGTTCGAAACCGAACTCGTCGCGCAGCCGGTCCAGGAAGGCGGCCGGTGGCTTCTCCCAGATGCCCATGCTCCGGTCGCCCTGCACGTTGGAGTGCCCGCGTACCGGGCAGAGTCCCGCACCGGGCTTGCCGATCATGCCCTGGAGCAGCGCCACGTTGACGAACTCCTTGATCGTGGCGACGGCGTTGCGGTGCTGGGTGATGCCCATCGCCCAGCAGTGCACGATCCGCTCCGACGAGGCCAGCATGTCGGCGGCCGCCTCGATCTCGTCCCAGGTGAGGCCGGTGGCGGCGAGCACCTTGTCCCGATCGATGCCGGCGACGTGCGCGGCCCACTGCTCGAACCCGACGGTGGACGACTCGATGAAGTCCTTGTCGGCGACGCCCCTGGCCAGCAGCAGGTGCCCGATGGCCTGCCAGAGTGCCAGGTCGCCGTTGGAGCGGATGCGCAGCAGGCGGTCGGCCAGCGGGGTGCCGCGCCCGGCCAGGCCGCGGACGTTCTGCGGGTTGTCGAAGCGGATCAGCCCGGCCTCCGGCAGCGGGTTGATCGCCAGGATCTTCGCCCCGTCCCGCTTGGCGATCTCCAGGGCGGTCAGCATGCGCGGATGGTTGGTGCCCGGGTTCTGCCCGGAAACCACGATCAGATCGGCTTTGTGCAGGTCCTCGAGGGTGACCGAGCCCTTGCCGACGCCGATGGTGCGCATCAGCGCGGTACCGGTCGACTCGTGGCACATGTTGGAGCAGTCCGGCAGGTTGTTGGTGCCGAAGGCCCGGGCCAGCAGCTGATAGACGAACGCGGCCTCGTTGCTGGCCCGTCCCGAGGTGTAGAAGACCGCCTCGTCCGGGCTGTCCAGGTCCCGCAGGAAGCCGCCGGCCAGCGCGAACGCGTCGGCCCAGGAGATCGGCTCGTAGTGGGTGCCACCGTCACGGCGGACCATCGGATGGGTGAGCCGGCCCTGTTTCTCCAGCCAGTGGTCGGTACGTCCGGCCAGGTCGGCGATCGAGTGCTCGGCGAAGAACTCCGGGCCGACGGTGTCGCGCTGGCCCTCCCACGCGACGGCCTTCGCCCCGTTCTCGCAGAATTCGGCGGTGTGCCGGCGTCCGGCCGGGTCCGGCCAGGCGCAGCTCATGCAGTCGACACCGTCGTGCTGGTTCAGAACGGCCAGGTTACGGGCGGTCTTCTTCACACCCATCTTCTGTACGGCGTTCGCCAGGCTGAGCCGCACCGCCTCGAGCCCGGCCGCGTGGTCGGCCGGCGGTCCCACCCGCAGGTGGGCCTCCTCCTCGTCGAAGGCTGCCATTCCGACCTCCCCATTCACGGCCGTACGTTCGCCGACAGTCTCCCCTGACGAGCGTGCGCCCCGCCGTGCGGGATCGGCAACCTCAGTCGAGGCGATGTTCGCGCAGCCGGGCCAGCACCTCAGGGGCGGGCCAGCCGGCGACGCGGTAACGGGCCGGCGCGAGCAGCGGCTCGGCGACGAGACCGGCCTGCTCCTCGGCGATGTGCCACGGGACGCGGAAGTCGACGCCGATGCCGGGCCGGGCGAAGGCGATGGAGTCGGCCCGGGGCAGCAGCGCCTCGACGCCGTCGGTCCAGGTGGCGATGGTCTCGGCGGGGGCGCCGCCGGACGGTTCGACGGCCATCAGGTCTCCGACGTGGACGTCGAACCCGGCCTTGGCGTACTGGGTGGACAACCACTCGGTCTGGTTGGAGTACTCGGTGAGGGCCAGGACCGCGGCGGCGCGGCGGGCCGGGACGTGGTGCGGGTGGCCGGGCGGCGGCGCGTACGGCACGGCCCGCCCCTGCGGACCGGCGACGTAGCCGACCGGCGACAGGTAGCGCACCGCCTCGCCGAAGCTGTGCTCGACGATCCCGTAGACCTGCTCGATGCCGTCCTCCGGCACCGGGGCCACCAGCAGGGTGTTGTTGTCCGGGGCGAAGGCGATGACCGGGCCGCCCATCCGCTCGCCGGCCTCGGCCAGCCAGCCGGGCGACAGCAGCAACGACGTGTAGTAACCGTCGCCGTCGTCGAACATGCTGACCGCGGAGCCGTCGCGCCACTCCCGGTCGAAGCTGTCACGGGCAATGGCGGCCAGGTTCTCCCGGGCCGCCGCGAACACCTCGTCGACGCCGACGCCCCACTCGTCGGCCCGGTCCGGCAGGACGTACGCCATGGCGTCCGGGGCGTCGATGACCACCAGCTCGCGCAGGAAGGGCATGGCCGGGCGGGACAGCGGCGGGCGCATCCCGGCCGGACCGGCAGCGCCGAACGTCACCGGGCGCACCACCGGGCGCAGCTTCGGGCGTACCGTCTCCCAGTCGTCCTCGGGCATCGGCGCCATCAGCCGCAGGAGTTTCTCCAGCCGTTCCCGTCGTTCCGCGGGGGTCGCCTCGGCGGTCTCCCGGAAGACGTTGGCGAGATAGAGGTGGGCGGGGCTGTCGGCCCCGGTCCGATGGATGGCGATGGCGAACTCGTCCGGTTCGTAGACGGCACGCTCGACACCGGGGGTACGCCGGGCCACCCGGAGTGCGAGCTGGGCGAAGCGGCGGCGCGGCGAACCGGCGAACCTGTCCAGCAATCCCATCAGTGGACCCTAACGGACACCGGGCCGCGGGGCTCCGCGGGTGACGGTTGCCAGACCCGGCGGGTTACGTCCGGAGCGGAAGTAAACTAAGTTCACTTCCGCTCCCGCTCACCCCCGACGAAGGGAATCCTCAGATGGCGAACCCGTCGAAACCGCTGACCGCGGCCAGCTCGATCGGCGAGTGGCTGGACCACCCGGAGGGCGGCCCGGCACTGGGCGAGCTGCTCGCCGCCGGGGGTGCGGACCCGTCGATGCTGGCGCCGATCCGGAGCCTGCCGCTGCAGCAGATGGTCGAACTCAGCCAGGGCAAGATGCCGCAGGCCGTGGTCGACGAGCTGGTGCTCCGGGTCAACGGCGGGGTCGTCCCCACCGCGGTGGACTCCGGCGCGTGGCGGGAGCGGATCGTCGCCGGGCGCTTCGACGGCCGGACCGTGATCGTCACCGGCGCGGCCTCCGGTATCGGCCGGGCCACCGCCTCCCGCATCGTCCGCGAGGGCGGCCGGGTGATCGGCGTCGACATCACCGCCGGCAAGCTCAAGGAGGCCGAGGCCGACCTGGGTGACTCGTTCGTCGCGGTGACGGCCGACATCACCAGCCCCGAGGACATCGCCCGGATCGTGGCGGCCGCCGGCGACCGGATCGACGGGCTCGCCAACGTCGCCGGAGTGGTGGACGACTTCAGCCCGATCCACGAGACCTCGGACGCGATCTGGGAGAAGGTCTTCGCGGTCAACGTCGACGGGCTGTTCCGCCTGACCCGGGCGGTCGTCCCGGTCATGCTGCCGGCGGGCCGGGGCTCGATCGTCAACATCGCCTCCGAGGCCGGGCTGCGCGGCAACGCGGCCGGCGTCGCCTACACCGCGTCCAAGCACGCGGTCATCGGCATCACCAAGAACATCGCCTTCATGTACGGCCGCGACGGCATCCGGACCAACGCGGTCGCCCCGGGCGGGGTGGCCACCGGGATGGCGCCGGTGAACCAGTCCGAGTTCGGACGTGGCCGGACCGGCCCGTTCCTGCAGCTGATTCCTCAGGTGGCCCTCGCCGAGCACCTGGCCGCGTCGATCACCTTCCTGCTGAGCGACGACGGCGTGAACCTCAACGGGGTGGTGCTGCCGTCGGACGGCGGCTGGTCGGTCCAGTAGGACCCTCGAGGGCCTGCTGGAGCAGCGCGCCGTACCGGGCTATCAGCTCGCCCCGGTCCGCTTTCACCAGGCCCTCGTCCTCGACCACCCAGAGCGCGTACAGCAGGCCACCGACCAGTGCGGCGGCGATCCGCGCCCGTACGTCGGCATCGGGCCCGCCGAGGCGCCCCCGCACCGGCTCGACGAAGGTGCGCTCGTGGATGGTCCGCAGCCGCGCCTGGATCTGCTCCTCGTTGCTGCCCCGCACCAGCGCCAGATAGACGCCCCGGATGTCGTCGTCGGAGAGCAGGAGTTCGATGAACCGTTCCCCGAACCGCTCGAGCGGGACGTCGAGCAGCGGCTCGTCGTCGATGGTGAACCGCATGGTGTCTAGGAAGAGCAGTTCCTTGGTACCGAAGTGGCGGATTACCAGTGCCGGGTTCGTCACCGCCTGTGCGGCGATGTCCCGAACCGAGGTGCGCGCGAAACCTCGCTCCCGGAACAGACGTGCGGCCGCGGCACGAATCTCCTCGCGGGTCGCCTCGCCGCTGCGCCTGGCCATGCCCCCGATCGTAGGTTGCCGGGTGCATCAGGCTTCTCGGCAGGTCACTGGCGCCACGCACGGGTGACCTTTCAGGGCCAGAGAAGACCCGGTTCGATCGGGTTCCGGCGAACTCGGCCCCGCTTTTCCGGACGTCGTGCTCAGCTATGCGGGACACAGCCGACAATTCGGAAAGGTCTAACATGCGAAAAACGACTCGGGGACTGATCACCGCCTGCGCCGGCCTCGTGGCCGGAGCCGCGTTCGGGGCCACCCCGGCGCTGGCCGGGCCGGGCTGGTGGCCGCCCGGACACGTGCTCGGCCACTACAACTCGTTCAGCGACTGCTCCTCCTACGCGTCCACACTGGTGCTCTGGGAAGACGACTACGACTGTGACTACTGGCCACAGAGGGTCGCCACGCCCTACGCCCTGGTGATCCAGAGACCGGTCGTCATCCAGCAGCCGGTCGTCGTCCAGCAGCCCGTCGTGGTGCAGCAGCCGGTCGTCGTCCAGCAGCCGGTCATCCAGCAGCCGGTCGTCCAGCAGCCCGTCGCCGAGCAGCCGGTCGCACAGGAGCCGGTGGCGGAGCGGCCGGTCGGACCCCAGGAGCCGGCCGGGGACGCGCTGGCCATGACGCCGGCCGCGCCCGACAAGAGCATCAAGAAGGACAAGAAGGTCAAGTCCAACAACGCTCACAAGAAGAACAAGGCGCCCAAGCTCCCGCCGCAGGGCGACATGATGGCCGACCACAACGCGTACGACACTGGCGGCCAGAACATGCACGACACGTCGGGCCCGCACGTGAACGTCACTGCCGGCCAGAACATGCACGACACGTCGGGCCAGCACGGGAACGACGCCGGCGGCCAGCACGCGTACGACACGTCCGGCCAGCAGGGGAACAACACCGGTGGCCAGCACGCGTACGACACGTCCGGCCAGCACGGGAACAACACCGGCGGCCAGCACGCATACGACGCCGACGAGCAGTGCGTCGACGTGGTTCCCACCTGCACCGACGTCGTCGCGGTGGCGCACACCGTGCCGGTGGTTCCGGTCGTACCGGTCGCCCACCACCCGTTCGGTGGCCCCTGGCACCACCCCTGGCACTGATCGGACTCCGACGGATCCACGGCGGCCGGGTACTGCCCGGCCGCCGCGCGGGACTCATCCCCCGGCCATCGCCCCGACGATCAGGAACGGTTCCTCGCCCTTGACCACTCGGTCGGGCAGAGGTTCGTCCGGGGAGTCGTTGGAGAGGTCCTCCTCGCAGGCGAAGAAGCGGACCAGCGGCCGCCGTTTGCCGGTCACCCGGTCACGCATGGTGCCGCGGAGCATCGGGAACCGCTCCTCGACCGCGTCGAGGACGAGCCGCTGGGTCACCTCCCCGGCCACCTCGACCCGCACCTCGCCGGTGACGTGCGCGAGGTTGCGCAGGTGCGGCGGGAGGATTACGCGGATCACGGCAGGACCTGCGCTTCCACCGAGCAGATCGGCGGGAGATCACTGACCAGCGCCTTCCAGGTGTCGCCACTGTCCGCGGAACCGTAGACCTGGCCGGCACTGGTGCCGAAGTAGACGCCGCACTGCTCGAGCGTGTCCACCGCCATGGCGTCGCGCAGCACGTTGACGTAGCAGTGTTCCTGCGGCAGTCCCGTGGTCAGCGCCTCCCACTGCTCACCGCCGGTCCGGCTGCGGTAGACCCGCAGCTTGCCGTCCATCACGTAATGCAGCGTGTCGCTGGTGATCGGCACCACGTAGATGGTCTCCGGCTCGTGCGCGTGCACGGCGATCGGGAAACCGAAGTCGGTCGGCAGGTCGCCGCTGATCTCGCGCCAGTTGTCACCCGCGTCGTCCGAGCGCATGACGTCCCAGTGCTTCTGCATGAAGAGGGTGTCCGGCCGGGACGGGTGCTGAGCGATCCGGTGAACGCAGTGCCCGACCTCGGCGTCCGGGTCGGGGATGCCCTCGCTCTGCAGACCGCGGTTGATCGGCTGCCAGGTCACGCCGCCGTCGTCGGTGCGGAACGCGCCGGCCGCGGAGATCGCCACGAAGATCCGGTCCGGCTTCACCGGGTCGAGAATGATGGTGTGCAGGCACATGCCGCCGGCGCCCGGCTGCCATTGCGGGGCCGACGTGTGGGTGCGCAGGCCGGTCAGCTCCACCCACTTCTGACCGCCGTCGGTGCTCTTGAACAGGGCCGCGTCCTCGGCACCGGCGTAGACGACGTCCAGTTCGGTGCGCGACGGCTCCAGATGCCAGATCCGCTTGAACTCCCACGGGCGCGGGGTTCCGTCGTACCAGAGATGGTCGCCGACCTCGCCCGCGTAGGTGAAGTCGTGGTCGACCTGCTGCCAGGTGGCACCGCCGTCGTCGGACCGCTGGATCAGCTGACCGAACCAGCCGCCCGACTGTGACACGTACAGCCGGTCCGGGTCGACCGGCGAACCGTTGGCATGGTAGATCTCCCAGCCGCTGAAGTGGGGCCCGTCCACCTTCCAGTCCTGCCGGTTCTCGTCCGAGGTCAGGATGAACAGGCCCTTACGGGTCCCGACCAGCAATCGAACTCCGCTCATGTGCCACTCCCCTCGAGAAGACATATGGACGCATCATGGTGTGCTCCGCGTCACTCTGGGGAGTCTAGGACGAATGTTCGATCGGAAGGGGTCACCCCTGCAGCGCGCGGGCCATCTCGGCCTGCTCGGCGAGCACGTCGTTCATCCGCGCCTGCACGGCGTCCATCTTGCCGATCGTCTCGCTCGTGGTGTGGATGCCGTTGGCGACCGTCTCCGCGCTGGCCTGGATGCCGGCGATCTGGTCGGCCACCTTCTGGGTCGCCTCGGCGGTCTCCCGGGCCAGCTCCTTGACCTCGCCGGCGACCACCGCGAAGCCCTTGCCGGACTCACCGGCACGCGCCGCCTCGATGGTCGCGTTGAGCGCGAGCAGGTTGGTCTGCTCGGCGATCGACGAGATGATCTTGATGACGTCACCGATGGCATTGGACGCCTGGCCGAGTGCGGCCACCTCGGCGGTCATCGCCGAGGCCCGGGTCACCGCCTGTTCGGCAACCGTGGTCGCGTCGTCACTGGCGCTGCGCAGGCGCTGCACCGTGTCGAGCAGATCGCGGGCGTTGGCGGCGGCCCGCTCCGAGCCACGCACCACGTCGAGCCGCTGCGACACCAGCTGCTGCACGTTGCGCAGCGCGGCCGCCCGCGACTCGGACAGATCGATGTACTCGGTGGTGAAGAAGTCCATGGTGCCGACGATCCGGTCGCCGCTCATGATCGGGAAGCAGACGCCGGAACGCACCCCGGCCCGCTGGGCGGCCGGCGCCCGTACACAGTCGGTGATCTCCGCCAGATCCCGCACGAAGACCAGATCCTTCGCCCGCCAGGCCCGGCCGGACAGCCCGACGCCCTCGGCGAACTCGGCGGCCAGCGTGACCCGGCGGAACTCGTCACCGGCCGAACCCGACTCCAGATGGAACTTCAGCACGTTCGCCTCCGGGTCGATCTCCCAGAACGAGCCGTACGCCCAGCCGAACGCGGTGCGCACCGAGTCCAGGGCGGCCCGGATCGTGGTCTGACTGTCCGACGCGGCGCCGACCCGGCTGACGACCGTGGTCACCGCCTCCCGGTCGGTGGCCACCTGACGCAGTTCGGCGGCGGCCACCGCACTGGTCCGGGCCTGGTCGACGAGCCGGATGAGGGCCGCGAACTTGTCCCGGCGTGCGCTGTCGGCGTAGACCGGTGCCGGCGAGTAGTACTCGAAGACCGCCGGCACGTCGGTGCCCTTGCGCACCGGCAGCACGATGGCGGCGACCATCCCGGCCTTCGCCGCGGCCTGCCACCGCCGGCAGCCCGTGGGGCTCTCCGGCTCCTCCTCGAAGATGGCGGAACGGCCGCGGAACGCCCGTGCCACCAGCTCACCTTCACCGGCGGAGGTGAGCTGCGGCTTCAACGGCCCGTACTCGTGCAGCAACCGCAGCCGGCCGCCGCTGTCCGGCACCCAGACCGCGCCGTACCCGAACTTGTAGAACCTGACCGTGCTCTCCACGGTGATCCGCCAGGCGCTGTCCTCGTCGGTGGCCGCCTCGAGATCCACCACCAGTTGCTCCAGCGCCTCGACATCGCGCGGGATCGGTCGTGCCGCCTCGGGGCCGGCCGCCCGGGAGCCGAACAGTCGCATGGCAGGTTCTCCTTCAACCGGGGCGACGGGTCTCACTCCACCATCGGCGGATCCGCGGCCGGGTTGAGGCAACGGTTCAGTCCCAGGGCACCCACGACGCGTTGATCAGCGGCGGCTGGCGGGCCTCCAGCTCCCTGAGCAGAATGCCCTCCCGCAGGCCCCACGGGCAGATGATCAGCGATTCGACCCCGAGCCGGCGCATCACCTCGTAGGCGACGATGGAACCGGCCAGAATCTGCCGGGCCCGGTGCGGCGACACCCCGGGCAGCCGGGTCCGTTTGGGGCTGGGCATCGCGGCCAGCCGGTTGATCCACGGCCGGAGGGCGGAGGCGCGCAGTTCCCGCCGGACGAACGGGCCGAGCCGCAGCGGCGGGGCCCCGGTGAGCCGGGCCAGCTGCTGGAACGTCTTGGAGGCGGCCACCGAGGTGCGCGGAGCCTCCCAGGACGTACGGGCGGCGACCTCGGCGAACCGCTCACGCACGTGCCGCCGCAGCCGCCGGACGGCACGCGGGGCGGGCGGGTCCCCGTCGGCCAGGAACTCCCGGGTGAGCCGGCCCGCGCCGAGCGGCAGCGACATCGCCGACTCGGGCAGCCGGTCGCGTCCGAACGCCACCTCGAGGCAGCCGCCGCCGATGTCGACCATCAGCATCGGACCGGCCTGCCAGCCCAGCCAGCGCCGCGCCGCCAGGAAGGTGAGGCGGGCGTCCTCGATGCCGGTGAGCGTGCCCAGCCGTACGCCGGTGGCCGCCGTGACCGCGGTCAGCACCTCCTCGCGGTTGGGCGCGTCGCGGACCACCGCGGTGGTGTAGGCGAACATCCGGTTCACACCCGCACGGCGGGACTCGGCCACCGCCTTGCGGACCGCGTCGATCATGCGCTCCAGGGCTGCCGGGCCGATCGTCCCGTCGGCTGTCAGCCGGTGGGCGAGCCGGGGCCGCTCCTCCCAGGTGTGCACCGGCAGCGGAAGACCGGAATCCGCCTCCGCGACCACCAGGTTGACCGTGTTGGAACCGACGTCAAGCACTCCCAGCCGCATGGGCGGCCGGGTACCCGTCAAGTCAGCGATCATGGCCGGAACCTGTATCCCATCCCCGGTTCGGTGAGCGGACGGCGCGGGCGGGCCGGGTCGGCCTCCGGTGCTCCGGCGGCCGGTCACTGCAGCAATTCGTGATCGTCCGGCCAGTCGCGGATCACCAGCACGCTGCTGAGCGTCTGCGGCTCGTCGGAGACCGCGCGCAGGTGGACCGGGCCGTCGGGCGGCACCCGGTAGATCGCCGGCTCCGGCGGGAACGGCGGCCGCACGGACTTCACCATGATCCGCTCAGCCGGCGGATCCTCGAGTCTCCGCACCGGCGGGAGCAGCGTGTACGTGGCGGTGGTGCCGGCCGGGAGCAGCACCGGACCGGTCTCGATCCGCCAGTAGTCGGCGATCGTGACGCCGGACGCCAGGGTGAACGACGGGATGATCGGCCGGGACGAGGTGTTCGTCACGTCCACCACCAGCTCGGTCAGCCGGTGGCCGGGGACGACCGTGGTGGCGACCCGCATCTGCAGCGGCTGCGGGCTGGTCACCGCTCCGGACACGAACGCCGCGGCGGGCAGGAACGACGCCACCGCGATGATCGCCGGGAACGCCCGCGGCATCCGCAGCCGGAAGGCACCCTCGAAGTCGGCCCGTGACGTGGTGGTCAGAGCGACGATCCAGAGCGGCATGGTCAGCACCCAGTAGCCGTCCTGGGAACGTGTCGACACCATGAAGATCAGCCACGGCAGCACGGCGACGGCCGGGCCGAGCCGGCGCAGGTACAGCGCGAAGGTGAGCAGCAGCGCCACCAGGAGCGCCGTCGTCGCGTGGCCGTAGAGGTCCAGGTCGCCGCTGCCGCCGATGAGGTACGAGGTGAGCCCCATCAGGCCCTGCCCGTGCGGCACCGCGTGCTGCAGCAGCGGTTCGAACACCCCGGTCAGCCAGGCGTCCGGCGACTCCAGGATGAACGGGAGGCTCACCACCACGAACACGCCGAGCGCGGTGCAGCCGTACCGCATCAGCAGCCAGAAGACGCGGCCCAGCGGCAGTTCACCGAGGCGCAGCACCACCAGACCGACCACCAGGAACATCGCCAGGAACCAGCCGAGCTGGTGCATCGAGCAGGCCAGGCCCAGAGCGATCGCGCGGCCGTACCCGGTCCGGCCCAGACGCCCGCCGCGCCCGATCGACGGCCAGTGCCACAGCGCCAGGCAGAGGAACGGCAGGGCCATCAGGGAGGGGTACGCGTTGTCGGCGTAACTGGTCAGCGTCCCGAGCCCGAGCACACCGAGCGTCGCGACCGGCCGCAGCGGGCGCGGCGCCACGAAGAACAGGATCAGCGCGGTCGCCAGCAGCGCCAGCCAGGCGACCGCGGTGACCCCGACGATCGACGGGAACAGCCGCTGCATCCCCGCGCCGAGCTGGATACCGAGCGGCGGGTACCCGAAGTCGTAGACGGTCCGGCCGTCCATCAGCTGGGTGGCCAGGCCGGGCATGATGTCGTCCCAGGCCGCCGTGTACGGGTTGATGCCCTCGATCAGGGCACGGGCACCCCGGTCCATCAGGATGCCCTCGTCGACCGTGAGCTCCTTGACACCGCTGATCCCGGTCCAGGCCGCCGCCGCCTTGATCACGATCGCGGTCGCCAGGACGCCGACGTCCAGCCGGGCCAGGGTGCGCTGCCGGGTGACGCAGAGCGCGGCCACCGCCAGCACCAGCATCGCCAGGTAGGCGCCGGTCAGGGTGAGGGCGAGCCAGGGACGTGGCAGGGCGTACCCGGTCCAGAACGTGCGGGTGCCCACGACCAGCGCCATGACCGCGCCCAGGGTGAGCCCCCGGTGCAGCCAGAGCAGCAGGTCGGGCCGGTCCCGTTCCGGCTCGGGGTCCGATTCGGTCTCCGGGCCCGGCTCGGGCTCCGCCGCCACCGGCCCGGCCTCCGGAACCGGATCGGGTTCCGGATCGGGTTCCGGATCGGGTTCCGGCTCCGGCTCCGGATCGGGGTCCGGGTCCGGGTCCGGGTCCGGGTCCGGGTCCGGGTCCGGGTCACGTTCTGGTTCGGCGTCCTCCGCCGCGGCCTCTTCCTCGTCGGTCAACGGGATGTCGATGACCTCGGCGGCGTCCGCCTCCGGCTGCTCCAGCCTCCGGCTCAGCGTCACCGTCTCGGCATGACGCTGATAGTCACCCTCTAGAGCCACCGGGGCATCGTACAAGCGCTCCGCTTCAGTACTTGTTACGACAACGTCTCCCGCGTTGCCGTCACCGCGTGGACACACGACGTGACCCCTTCCCGCCGCCTCCGGTCCACCACAGCACACGGTCCGGCGCGGACGGGTCACAAGTCCCTCATCCGTACGACATGACGATCACGCGAGGTGGAGACCGTCCCGCCATGCCGTCACTCCGGCGAGGTGGTTCGGCGGAACGGTCGCCACGTCAGACGTGAGCCTCCTCGGTGGAGTGCTCGGGGAGCGGCCGCAGACGGAGTTTGGTGATCGCCCGGCCGGTGATCTCGACGACCTCGGCGGTGTGCCCGTCGATGGCGACCGTCTCACCGGTGACGGTCGGGATGTGGCCGAGACGGGCCAGGACCAGACCGGCGACCGTCGTGTAGTCGCCGGCGTCGGTCTCCTCGATGTCGACACCGATGTCCGGCAGGTCGTGGATCGGGAAGGTACCGGGCAGCAGCATCGCCCCGTCCTCCTCGTGGATCACCGACTGCACGTCCCGATCGCTCTCGTCGTAGATCTCACCGACGACCTCCTCGACCAGGTCCTCCATGGTGACGATGCCGTCGATGGCGCCGCGCTCGTCGACGACCAGGGCGAACTGCTGGCGCTGGACGCGCAGCTGGCGCATGGCGTCGGACACCTTCAGCGTCTCGGGAAGGAACAGCGGGGTGAACATGTGGTCCCGGACCAGACCGCCGGCGGTGATCAGGTCCCGCAGATGCACGACACCGAGCACGTCGTCGAGGCCCATCGGGCCGGTGACCGGGGCCCGCGAGTGGCCCACCTCGACGAGCCGCGCCAGAGCCTCGGGAGCCGGCAGGTCGGCGGGAAGGATCAGCACGTCGCGGCGCGGGATGAGGATCTCGCGCAGGATCCGGTCGGCGATCTCGAAGGCGCCGCTGATGATGGTGCGCTGCTCGGCGGTGATGTCCTGCTGAGCGGCGACCATGTCGCGGATCTCCTCCGTGCTGACCTCCTCACGGCCGGCGTCCGGGTCACCACCGGTCAGGCGCACGACCAGGTCGGTGGACTTGCCGAGCAGCCAGACGACCGGGCGGGAGAGCGTGGCCAGCACGTCGAGGGGACGGGCGACGAGCATCGCCCAGCCCTCGGCCCGCTGCATCGCGATGCGCTTGGGCGCCAGCTCGCCGACGACCAGGGTGAAGAAGGTCAGGACGATGGTGACGAGGACGATCGACACCGGCCTCGCGGCGGTGCCGAGGAAGCCGAGCGGTTCGATCAGCGGCTGTGCCAGTGACACCGCCGCGGCAGCCGAGGCGAGGAAACCCGCCAGGGTGATGCCGATCTGAATGGTTGCGAGAAACCGGTTGGGATCCCGCGCCAGCTTGGCGAGGGTCCTTCCGGTGCGGGACTGCCGCTCGAGACGCTGCAACTGGCTCTCCCGGAGTGAGATGAGAGCCATCTCGCTTCCGGAGAACACCGCGTTGAGCAGCACCAGCACCACGACCAGGACAACTTGCCAGCCGTATCCGCCCACGGCGGACATCAACTCCTTCACTAAGAGACGAAGGTCCCAGGCTACCCAGCATTGCTGGAGGACTTCCCAGGATGGCACCGCCGCAAGCGTGGCGCGAGTCGAAGATCACCTAAGCAGGGGCGACCGCGTCGGCCTCGAGGATGAACACCGAACCTCCGGCGGGGTTCGGCTCGTGCCGTACGCTGCCGTGGTTGGCCTCGGCCAGGGCCCGGACGATGTAGAGACCGAGACCGGTGCCGCGGACCTGGCCGGCGTCGCGTTCGGCACGGCTGAGCCGGTCGAACAGGCGCGGCCGGAATTCCTCCGGCACGCCGAGCCCCTGGTCCTCGACCCGTAGCCGCAACCGGCCGGGGTCCACCTCGGAGATCCGGATCGCGGTCGCGCCACCGGCGTACTTCGTGGCGTTGGACAGCAGATTGACCAGAATCTGCTGCAGATGGCCCGGGTTGAAGCGGATCGTGGCGTCCGGGCCGAGGACCGGGACCCCGGGGTTCCCGCTGTTCGCCAGAGCCTGCGCGATCCCGGCCCGCAGGCGGACCTCGCCGCGGACCGCGGACAGGCCGCCGGCGTCGATGCTCACCATGGACAGCACCTCCCGGACGATCTCGTCGAGGCGCTGGGCCTGCCGGCTGATCACCGCGATCGGCCCGGCCGCCGGGTGGTCCGCACCGAACTCGTCGGCGAGCAGGTCGGTGTAGCCCATGATGGCCGACAACGGGTTGCTGATCTCGTGCCCGAGCATCCCGATGATGTCGAGTTTCAGGTGATTGGCGACCTCGAGCGCGGTGTTGCGCTCAGCGAGGGCAGCGGCGGCCTGGTCCCGGGCCCGTTCGGCGATCCGGCGCTGGGAGATGTCGGTGGCCACCACGATCAGGTGCTCCGGCCGGTCCTGGGCGTCACGGACGAGCGAGACGGTGGCCTCGGCGTCGATCCAGTGGCCGTCGGCGTGCCGCAGCCGGATCTCGTGCGTGTAGGAGGTGTCCTCGCCGGCGAACAGTCCGGCGATCCGGTGCTGACCGAACGCCATGTCCTCGGGGTGCACCAGGTCGCCGTCCCGGTTCTGACCGATCAGATCCTCGGGCCGGTGGCCGAGCATGTCGGCGAACGCACGGTTCACCGCGATCAGCGTCCCGTCCAGGGCCCGGATCAACTGGCCGGCGGCGGAATGGGTGAACTGGGCCCGGAACCGTTGCTCGTTGAGAGCGACGGCGTTGCTCGTTGAGAGCGACGGCCTGCTCGGCGGCGCGCGCCGCGGTGACGTCGGTGTTGATCTCCAGCACCTCCGGCTCGTCACCGGACGAGTGCACGGGCGCGCAGACGACCTGACGGCAGAGCACGGTGACGACCCGGCCGGCGGCGGTGAGCCGCCGCATCTGGCCCTCCCAGTGCCCGTCCCGTTCCAGGGCGGCCAGCTGCTCGGCAACCGAGCCACCGTCCTCGACCGCGGTGCTGAGCAGCAGGTGGGTACGCCGCCCGCGGGCCGCGTCGGCGGACCAGCCGTAGAGGCGCTGGGCGCCGCTGTTCCACCACAGGATGGTGCCGTCGAGGCGGCGCACGATCACCGCGGCCGGGATCAGGTCGAGCAGCGCGGCCTGCTGGTGCAGCCGGGCCTCTCCGGTCGCGAGGAACCGGGCCAGCCCGGCGGTGTGCGCCTCCCGCAGCTCGGCCGGGATCAGCGTCTCGGTGAGTGACCGGCCGACCAGCTCACCGGCGGTCCAGCCGAGCAGGCCGGCGGCGGAGTCGTTCCAGGTCCGGATGACGCCGTCGCCGTCGATCGCGACGAAGCCGGTCGGCCCGGTCGAGATGACCTGCCGCAGCAACTCCAGCTCCGCGCGCTCCGACGCGTCGAGTTCATCGACCTCGGGACTCCGCATCGCTTCACCACCCCCGTCTCCTGGCGCCAAGGGTGATGATCGGCAGAGTCACGGACCATCTGAGACGAGCCCACGATCCGGCTGAAACACCCCTTCCAGCACGAGATCGACGGACCGGTCGGCGGCGGCGCGGGCGGCGTCCACGTCGTCGGTCCCCTCGGCGACGCCCTGCACCATGGTGAACAGCAGGGACAGGTCCTCGGGGACCAGATCGGCGCGGACGTACCCGTGGTCGCGGGCGGCGCTCATCGGCGCGGCGAAGGCGGCGATCACCCGTTGCCGGTAGCGCTCCTGGAGCGTGTTGTCCAAGCGGCGCACCAGCTTGACCAGGCCACGCAGCTCGATCTGGGAGTGCAGCGTCTCGCGCAGCAGGTCACGGAAGCCGGCCGGGTGCCCGGAGTGGGCGGCCACCCGGAGCTCCAGGAGTTCGAGCTGGTACGCGAGCACCGCCGTGGTCAGCGCGTGCCGGTCGGCGAAGTGCCGGTAGAGGGTGGCCTGGCCGACGCCGGCGCGGCGGGCGATCTCGGGCATCAGGGCGACGGCACCGTCCTCGGCCAGCACCTCGCTGGCAGCCTCGAGGATGGCCGCACGGTTGCGCTGGGCGTCGCGCCGACGCGTTGCCGGGGTTCCGTAGAGCACCTGCACCCCCTTGCTACCGACGAGTTACGTTACTTGCTAGTAACGAGAATGTCACCATCTTCAAATTCTCGGAACCGCTTCCTACGCTGCCGCCACGTTCGCTGCCTCCATCGAGGAGTGTTGATGGCGCTTCGCCGCTTGCTCACCATGTTCGCCGCCGCGGTCCTGACGGCGACCACGCTCACCATCGCCTCGCCGGCCCACGCCGCCGCCGGCACCACCGGGTTCAAGGCCGTCGAGATCACCGGTGACGGCGGGGTCGCCCTCAAGGCCAACGTCATCGCGCCGTCCGCGAGCGGGCGCCACCCGGCCGTGATCCTCCCGTCCAGCTGGGGGCTCAACGACCTGGAGTACCTCGCCCAGGCCAGGATCCTCGCCGGGCGCGGGTACGTGGTGGTCTCGTACACCCCGCGCGGCTGGTGGCTGTCCGGCGGGCAGATCGACACCGCCGGCCCCAAGGACATGGCCGATCTGAGCAAGGTCGTCGACTGGACCATCGCGAACACCGCCACCGACCCGGCCCGGATCGGGGCGGCCGGCATCTCGTACGGGGCCGGGATCAGTCTGCTCGGAGCGGCGTTCGACAGCCGGATCCGCGTGGTCGGCGTGCTCAGCGGCTGGACCGACCTGGTGTACTCGCTGTACGCCGACCAGACCCGGCATCGCCAGTCGGCCGGCCTGCTGGAACTGGCCGCGAAAATCGTCGGCAAGCCGAGCGCGGACCTGACCGCCAACATGGCCGACTTCAACGCCGGCACCGACGTGGCCGGGGTGATGGCCTGGGCGAAGGTACGCTCGGCGGCCACCTACGTCGACCGGATCAACGCGAACAATCCGGCCGTGCTGATCGCCAACGGCTGGGGCGACACGTTCTTCCCGCCCAACCAGCTTGTCGACTTCTACGGCCGGCTGACCACCCCCAAGCGTCTCGAACTGCGCCCCGGCGACCACGCGATCGCCGAACTGACCGGCGTGCTGGGGCTGCCGAACGAGGTCTGGACGAGCCTCTACTCCTGGCTCGACACCCACCTGGCCAGCGGCACGACCGCCGCGAACCCGATCCACCTCAAGCCGCTGAACGCCGCCGCCGAGTCCTACCCGGCCTGGTCGGCGCAGACCTCCTCGACCGCCCGCCACGGCCTCGGCCGGATCCGCGCCCTGGACGGCACCGGCCTGCTCGGCGGCGCGGTCAGCTCCGGCTGGACCAAGACCCTGCCGGCCGACCGGGACACCGTCGCGAGCGGCGGGGTGGTGCTGATCACCAACGGCGCCGCGGCCATCACCGGCGAGCAGCCGCGCATCTGGCTGCCGTTCGTGGATCGCGGCCGGGCCGGCGTCTGGGCGGCCCAGCGGCGGTCGTCGGCGCAGCGGATCCGCGGCATCCCGGAACTGCACCTGGAACTGACCGGAACCGAGTCCACCGGCACCGTGATCGCCTACCTCTACGACCTCGACGCGGTCGGCAACGCCGAACTGATCACGCACGCGCCGGTGACGTGGCTCAGCGGCTCCGGCAGCCGCAGCGTCGACCTGCGCTTCCCGGCCACCGCCTACGACGTGCCGGCCGGGCATTCACTGACCCTCGTGGTGGACACCGTCGACCCGCTCTACTACGACGAGAACGCGCCCGGCGACTCCGTCACCATCGCCGGCGGATCGTACGTGGACATCCCTCTCCGCTGACGGACGCTCCACTGACCGACGCTCCACTGACCGACGTGAGGATGGGTCACCGGCCGGGCCGGTTGCCCATCCTCGTCTGCACCTGCCCCGCCGCGGGACCGGGCTGATCGCGGGCCGGGAGGGGTGCTCGCCGTACGAATGCCCCAGCGTGTGGGCCGGGACACACCCATAAGGGTGCGCCACGCGGAAGGCGTGGATGGCCCGCTTCGCCCGATCAGACGGATCGCGGGGAAACTGCGGCGCGTCGCGTCCTGCGTCGCCGAGGCGACACTTCCGGTCCTGGTCACAGTGGAGAGTCGGATGCACGCTGTGAGTGATATCAGCATCGCGCGGCGGGCCGCTCAAGCTACTGTCCACTCAGGATCTGAGCAGCGTGAACAGCATCAAAACACGGGGTGAAGGCATGACCGCGGTAGGAGAGGTCGTCGGAGGGCGTTATCGGCTTGTCCGGCCGCTCGTCTCCGGTCGGACGAGCCGCATCTGGCTGGCTTCCGACGAAGGGGCCGGGGGCGGCGAGGCCCGTCCGGGCTGGGTGGTGGTCAAACACTGCGTCATTCCGCAGGGGCTGACCCGGGGACAGCACGAGCTGATCCGCGACTGGGTGCTGCCGGAGGCGGTCGCCGCCGCCCGGGTGCGCCATCCCCACGTGATCCGCGCCCTGGACGTGCTGCCCGCCTGGGACGGGCCGTGGCTGGTGATGGAGTACCTTCCGTTCCGTTCGCTGCAGCAGCTCATCGAGGAGTCCGGCCCGCTCCCGCCGGCCCGGGTCGCCCGGATCGGGCTGGCCCTGCTGTCCGCGCTGGCGGCGGCCGGGCGGGCGGGAGTGCTGCACCTGGACGTGAAACCGGACAACGTGCTGATCGCGGGGGACGGCCGGCCGGTGCTCACCGACTTCAGCCCGACGGTCACCCCCAACGGGATCCGTACCCTGGCCGACGCCGGCATCATCCTGGGCTCCCCCAAGTACATCGCCCCCGAGCGGATCTTCGACCACCTCACCGACGAGCGGGCCGACCTGTGGTCCCTAGGCGCGACGCTGTACCACGCCGTCGAGGGCCATCCCCCGTTCCAGCGAGCCACCACTGCGGAAGTGCTGCACGCGGTCGGCAAGGCCAAGCCGGAGGCGCCGCGCCGCGCCGGCCGGCTGACGCCGGTGCTGGCCGGGCTGCTGCGCCGCGATCCAGCGGCCCGGATGACGGCGGCCGAGGCGGAGCAGGCTCTGCGCGCCGTCGCGGATGCCGGTCGCCGGCCACGTTCGGCGGCTCTGCGACGGATCCCGTCGATCGCCGCGGCGGTGGCGGTCGCCACGACGCTCACCGCGGTCGCGGCAACGGCGGAGGGCGAGACCCGCGCGGCCACGACCTACCCGTCCCCGTCCGCATCGGCGCCCGCACCGGGCGGTGGGACCAAGGACACCCCGCTGCCGACGGGTTTCCGCTGGTGGACGGAGCCCGGCGGGTACCGGGTGGCCGTGCCGGTCGGCTGGCGCCGGGACGCGTCCGCCGCCGGGCTGACGTTCCGGGCCGGACGGGACCGCGCGATGCTCGCCATCACCCCGCTGCCGGAGACGCCCGCCGATGTGGTCGCCGCGTTGCAGGAGGCGGAGCTGAAAGGCGGCCTGGACGACTACGAGCGCCTGCGCATCGAGACGCTGCCGGCCAGGTCGGCCGTGTGGGAGTTCACCTTCAAGGACGCTGACGGCACCGCCATGCGGGGGCTGCGCCGGGTGTCCAGCAGCGGCAGCCGTTCCTACGTGATCGAGTGGCGCGCCACCCGGGACGGCTGGGCCACTCAGCTGACCCGATTCACCGTCGTGCTGGCGTCGTTCGGCCCGCGCCCCGGCGCCTGACGCCGCCACACCCCCGGCTGGCTCTGACCGCTGTCTCAGCGTCGCTGCGACAGCGGTCAGAGCCAGCCGGACGGGGTTCGGTGAGGTGCCGCTTCAGCCCGAGAGGCGCGTCGGCGGGCGGAAGGCGGGCAGCCTCTCGCGGTGTGGCCCCGGTTCGGTCCCGGTCCGGCGGGACTCCTCGTCCGTACCCGGAGAGGAGGGGACGATCTCGGCGATCTTGTGCAGGAGGTCGTGGCCGGTGAAGGGCTTCTCCAGGAAGGCGATGTCGCCGTCGAGAACGTGGGTGGTGCCGAGCAGGCCGTTGCTGTAACCGGACATGTAGAGCACCGGCAGGGCGGGCACGGTCCGATGGAGGATCTCGGCGAGGCGGCGGCCGGACATCTCCGGCATGATCACGTCGGTCAGCAGGGCGTCGCAGCCGTGCTGGCGGAAGAGGGCGAGCGCCTGCTGCCCGCCGGTGGCGGTGAGGACGTGGTAACCGGCTCCGGCGAGGATGCGGGTGACCACGCGGGCCAGCGCCGGTTCGTCCTCGACCACCAGGATGGTCTGGCCGGAACCGGTGGGCGGCTCGTCCTGGCGCAGCACCGCGGGCACGTTTCCGCCGGTCGCCGTGGCGATCGGCAGGTAGATGCGGAACGTGGTGCCGACGCCCGGCTCGGAGTAGACGTTGATGCTCCCGCCGGCCTCGGCGACGATGCCGTAAACGGTGGACAGGCCCAGTCCGGTGCCCTTGCCGCGTGGCTTCGTGGTGTAGAACGGCTCGAAGATGTGCGCCGCCACGTCCGCGGTCATGCCCTCACCGGTGTCGCTCACCAGCAGGCGGGCGTACGTCCCGGCGGGTAGCGGCGGCTGCATGTCCAGTTCGCCGCCGTCCAGGGCCGCGACGTTCGCCTCCAGGACCAGGGTGCCGCCGTCCGGCATCGCGTCCCGGGCGTTGATCGCCAGGTTGAGCAGCACCTGCTGGAGCTGGCCGGGGTCGGCGTGCACCACGACCGGTTCGGCGGACGGGACCGCGAGCAGGTTGATGTGCTCGCCGATGGTCCGGCCGAGCATCGCGTGCACCTCGGCGATCGCGGCGTTCAGGTCGACGTCCTGCGGCTGGATGGTGTCGCCGCGGGTGAAGGTGAGCAGCTGGCGGGTCAGGTTGATAGCCCGGTCGGCAGCGCTGCGGACATGCTTCAGGTCGTTCTCCAGCGCCTCGTTGCCGGCCGCCTCCTCGGCGGCGAAATCGGTGTAGTTGACGATGATCGCCAGGATGTTGTTGAAGTCGTGCGCCACCCCGCCGGCCAGCTTGCCGAGGCTCTCCATCCGCTGGGCCTGATGGGTACGCTCCTCGATGGCGCGCTGCCGCTCGGCAGCCTCCTTGATGGCGGTGATGTCACGGCCCACCGCGGAGATCCCGGTCGGCCGGCCGGAGTGGTCGCGGATCGCCGACACGCTCAGGGACGTCTCGACCGGGGTGCCGTCCTTGCGGAAACGGCGGGTCTCGTACGACACCCCCCGCTCCCCACGCCTGATCCGATCCATGATCGCCCGCTGCTCCTCGGCACCGGAGTCGTCGCTCAGCAGGTCGGTCGGCCGGCCGATGATCTCGGCAGCGGTCCAGCCGAAGAGCCGCTCGGCCCCGCCGTTCCACGCCGTGATGACACCGTCCAGGCTGGCCCCGATGATCGCGTCGTCGGTGTGCTCGACCACGGCTTCCAGGGTGGCCCGGTGCGCCTCGGCCTCGTCGAGCAGTTTCTGCCGCTGCGGGTCGGTGTACATGGCGCCCATCAGGGTCCGGTCACGCCTGCGGACCGTCCAGTAGTAGACGCCGGCCGCCGCAGTGAGTACGTTCCACCAGGCCAGGGCCCAGACCCAGCCGATCGCGACCGAGTGCTCGGCGCGGTCGAGGTTGGCGAAGGCCAGGTACGCGTGCAGGCCGTGCCCGACCGCGGAGGAGAGGAAGATCAGGGCCGTCGCGACCGCGAGCCGGTTGCTGAGCAGCTGCCCGGCGCGGGCGACCGGCACCGCGATGGCCACCGTGATCGCCACGTAAGTGATCATGGTGGCCAGGTTTCCCAGCAGAAAAAGCTGTTCCGGCACGGTCGTCATATCGGACACCGGGCCGTCATGCTGAGGAGCCGGAACGTCAGTGGGGCAGGAAACGTCTGCGGGGGCGGAACGTCTGTGGGGGGATAGTGCGGGTCGGAATCACCGGGGTCGGAACCCATCTGCCGGAGTGCGAGGTCACCACGACCGAGCTGCAGGACCGGATCGGGAAGCTGCCCCGCGGCCTGCTGGCCCGCCTCACCGGCATCGAACGGCGGCGGATCGCGGCCGACGACGAGTACGCCTCGACGCTCGGACTGCACGCGGCCCGCGCAGCGCTGGCCGGTGCCGGTCACGAGCCGGCCGACGTGGATCTGCTGCTGTTCGCGTCGGCCAGCCGGGACATGGTCGAGCCGGCCACCGCGCACATCCTGCAGGACGCGCTCGGCAGCCGGGCGCACGCGATGGACGTCACCAACGCCTGCAACAGTTTCGTCAACGGGATCGACCTGGCCCGGTCGATGATCCTGGCCGGGCGGGCGCGGCGGGCCCTGGTCGTGACCGGGGAGACGCCGAGCCGGGTGATGCGGCCCCGGGTCTCCGGGATGGCCGAGGTGCGGCAGGCGTTCGCCGGGTACACCTTCGGTGACGCCGGGGCGGCCGTCGTCGTGGAGCCGGTGGAGCGCGGCGGGATCCTGGACGTCGACACCGAGACGTACTCCGAGCACTGGACGGTCGGCGGGATCCCGGGCGGCGGATCCCGGCATCCACGCGGCGACGAGTACAGCTATTTCACCGGGGACGGGCACCGGCTGCGCGGCGTGTTCGAGAAGATCGGCCCGAGCATCCTGGACCGGGTCCGCGCCCGGACCGGGTTCGAGTTCACCGACTACGCGCGGATCCTCGTGCACCAGGTGACGCTGCCCTACCTGGAGCGGTTCATCGAGGTGACCGGGGTGCCGAAGGATCGCCTCGAGGTGACCGTGACCTCGCTCGGCAACATGGCCAGCGCGACTCTGGGCGTACAGCTGCATCGGGCTTTCCCGTATCTTTCGCCCGGTGACCGGGTGCTTCTCGTCGGCCTCGGCGGCGGCGTCAGCATGATGACGATGGTCTGGGAACGCTCGTGACCGGCCTCTGGGTGATCGTGCCCGCCTACAACGAGGCGAGCCGGATCAGCGCCACCCTGCACGCGCTGGCCGCGCAGACCGACACCGGCTTCACCCTGCTCGTCGTCGACAACGGGTCGCAGGACGGCACGGTGGCCGCCGCCGAGAGGTTCCGGGCGTGCGCGCCGTTCCCGGTGCACGTGCTCGTCGAGACCGAGAAGGGTGTCGGCTGCGCGGTCGACACCGGGTTCCGGCACGCCATCGCGGCCGGTGCGACCCTGCTGGCCCGCACCGACGCCGACTGCCTGCCCCGGCCCGGCTGGGTGGCGGCGGCACGGGCCGCGCTGACCGGCGGCGCCGCCATGGTGTGCGGCCGGATCACCGCCCGGCACGACGAGCACGGGCCGGTCGGGCGGGCGGTGTTCGGGCTGCTCGTAGCGCTCGCGGCGGCCTTCGGGCGGATCCGGCCGGCACATCGCGGCAGCGGATTCCGGGCGCCCTACCGGATGCACGCCGGCAACAACATGGCGATCACGGCGGAGCTGTACGAGGCGTGCGGCGGGATGCCGCGGCGGCCGTCACCGACCGACCGGCTCTTTCTCAATCGCGTACGCCGGACGACCTCATCGATCGCCCGCAGCCGGTCGATGGTGGTGGAGAACTCGACCCGGCGGCTGCGCGCGTACGGGGTGCTGCGGACCGCCCGCTGGTACCTCGACCGCGGAAGCGGCCCCCTGTCCCCCGATCCGCGATGACCCCCTGAAGGAGCCGCGTGCTCGACGAGCTCAGCTCCGGTCTGCGAACCGGCGACGACACCCCGGCGCTGCTACGTGGCCGGCGCACGATCACCCGTGGCGACCTGGCGGGTCTGCGGGACCGGTACACGATCGCCCTGCACGCCCGTGGCCTGCGCGCCGGCGACACCCTGGGACTGGCGGTCCGCCCCGGACCGCGGGCCGTGGCCCTGGTGCTCGCCGCGTACCGGCTCGGCATCCGGGTCGCCCTGCTGGACCCGACCGCCGGCCCCGACGTGCTGACCGCCCGCCTGTCGCTGGCCCGGCCGGCACTGATCGTCGCCGACGCGGCCGCCCAGGCGGTCGCCGGATGGGCCGCGCCGCTGGCCCGCCGCGCCGGCCTCGCGCTGCCCGACTTCACGGCGCTGGCACCGACCGTCACGGTCGGCTCGCGCCTGCCCGGGAACGCGCCCGCTCTCGCGCTGCGGCCCGGCCCGCTCCCGGCGGCGTACGACGGCGACGGTGACGCGGTCATCATCTTCACCTCCGGGACGACAAGCAGCCCGCGCGCCGTCGTGCACACCCGGGCCGGCCTCGCCACCGGTCTCCGTGCGGTCGCCGAACTGGTCCGGCCGGTACCCGGCGTGCCGGTGCTCGGCGGTACGTTCTTCGTGACGGTGCCGGCGCTGGCCGCCGGTGCACCGGTCGCCGCCCCCGCCGGCCGACCGCGGACGCTGGCCCGGCAGATCACCGGGTTGCGTCCGCAGGCCACCTACCTCACGCCACCGCAGCTGCGGGCCGCTCTCGGCGCCGGTACGCCGTTCACCGGACGCGTGTACAGCGGTTCCGCGCCGGTCTCCGCGCACCTGCTGGAACGGGTCCGGGCCGCCGGCGCCGACGAGGCCTGGGGCGTCTACGCGCTCACCGAGGTCTTCCCGGCGGCGGCTGCCGAGTCCCGCGAGAAGTCCGCCTTCGACGGCGACGGCGACCTGGTCGGCAGCCTGCTTCCCGGGGTGCGCGCCCGCCTCGACGACACCGGCCAGTTGCTGCTCGCCGGCGCCGGCGTGTGTGACCGGTACCTGGGCTCCGACCCGCACGAATGGGTGGCGACCGGTGACATCGCGCGCCTCGACGGCGGCCGGGTCGTCCTCGCCGGGCGCGGCAAGGACATGATCCTGCGCAAGGCGGAGAACATCTATCCCGGCCTGTACGAGCCGTCGCTGCACGTGCCCGGCGTGTCCCTCGCCGTGCTGGTCGGGGTGCCGGCCGGGGACGGCGACGAACATGTCGTCGCGCTGATCGAGACCGTCCCCGGGACCGGGCGGCAGCAGGTCGAGGCGGCCCTGCGCGAACCGCTGCGACGGATGGGTTCAGCCCGCCCCGACCGGGTCGTGTTCGCCGAGGTCCCGCTCGCCGGGCGGTCCCGCAAACCCGACCGCGCCGCGGCGGCGACCCTCGTCGCGAGCGAACCGCGCACCGCGGCGCCCGGTACCGGCGGCATCCCGCATCAGAGACGACGACCATGAGCATCCGCCGATACGGCGCGCCGGGCCGGCATGCCCGGTGACGTGATAGCCGTCGTCGTGCCCGCCTACAACGAGGCGGCGTCGATCGGGGCGACGCTGACGGCCCTCGCGCGGCAGACCGATCACGGGTTCCGGCTGGTCGTGGTCGACAACGCCTCCAGCGACGACACCGCCGGGGTGGTACGCCGGTTCGCCGGCACGGCGCCGTTCCCGGTCGAGATCGTCACCGAGGAAGAGCCGGGGGCCGGGACCGCGGCCGACACCGGGTTCCGGCACGCCATCGCGACCGGCGCCACGCTGCTCGCCCGCACCGACGCCGACTGCCTGCCGGCCCCCGACTGGGTGGCGACGCTCCGGACGTACCTGGAAGGTGGTCATGAACTTGTCTGCGGCCGCAGTGTGCCGCGCCGCGACGAGCGGCCCAGCTGGGCCGAACGCCACGTCTTCCCGGTGGCCGTCCGGCTGGCGGCACTGTACGGCCGCTACCGCAAGTCGCATCGCACGCCCGACTTCCGCAGCCCGTACGTCCTGGTCCACGGGCACAACCTGGCCCTGACCGCGGACCTGTACCGCCGATGCGGCGGCACCGCGCGCGAGGCGCTCGAGGACGGCTCCGAGGACGTCACGCTGCTCAACCGGGCCCGCCGCGAAACCGACCGGATCGTCCGCGCCGAAGACCTGGTCGTCGAGGCCAGCCTGCGCCGGCTTCGCGCGTGGGGAGCCCGGCGCACCCTGCTCTGGTACTGGGACCGGCGGTGGCGGCCGCCCACCTCGCGTCAGGTCCACGTCCGCTGAGACGCGGGACCACCGTTCCGGCGTGCGGATGCCGCGAGTCATGATCGTCGAGTTCGCGAACAGGAGGCGGGAATGACACAGGCACGGGCGCGCCGACGGGACCGGCAGGTCTATCTGCGCAGCCATCCGCTGCTGTTCGCCCTGCTCGCGGCCACCCGTCGCAGCCCGGCCGTCCGTCTCGGCGGGACCGTTCTGGCCCATTCGCGCGGCGCCTACGCCGACGGCCTCACCCGGGTGCCGCTGGACCGCACCGCCGAGGGCACCACCGGCGGCGCCGCCGGCCGTCTCACCGGCGGCGGACTCCTGTTCGACCAGGACGGCGACGCCCACCGTGGCACCCGCCGCAGCCTTGCCGAGTCCCTCAGCGCGGACGGCGTCGCCCGGCTGCGCCCGGTCTGGATCGAGGTGCTCGGCCGCCGCCTCGCCCCGCTCGCCGCCGGCCGGCCGGTGGACCTGGTGGACGTGGCCGCGGAACTCTCCGGCGCCACCGCGGCGGCCCTCCTCGGGCTCGATGTCGACGCCCGCGCGCTCGCTGCGGCCGCCCGCGCCGCTGCGGCCGCCGGCGCCCGCGAGCACCTGCCGGGACTTCCGCTGCCCGGCCGGCGCCGGGCCGCCCACCGGGCCGCCCGCCACCTGAACGACCTCCTGGCCTCCGGCTCCGGCGCCGCTCCCCCGGCCGCTCCCGCCCGTGCTGGCGCGCCTTCCACCGCCGGATGCCCGTCCGGGGAGGCCGGCGGGGGTGACCCGGCCGGCACGGCTGCGGACGCCGGGCGCGGTGACGCTGACGGACTGGCGGCCATGCTTGCGGTCGCCGCGATCAACACGACGGTCGCCGGGCTGCCGCGCGCTGCGGCCTGGTGTGCCGACGCGGACCTCTGGGCGTACGCGGAATCCGACCTGGAAGCGTTGACCAGCGAACTCCTGCGTGTCACCGCGCCGACGCCGCTGCTGCCCCGGGTGGCTGCCGGCTCCGGTTCGCTCGCCGGACGGCCGGTCCGGCGCGGTGACCGGCTCATCCTGGTGGCCCGGCACGCCGTCGACGGTCACCGCCGGGACCCGGAGCCCGCGGACCCGGCCCCGCCCCACGTCACGCAGCTCGTGTTCGGCGCCGGACCGCACGCCTGCCCGGGCGCGCGTCTGGCCCGGGTGCAGTTCGCCGACGCCCTGGCGGCACTGGCCCCCTACCGCCCAGTCGTGACGGCAGCCCGCGTGGACCGGAGCAGCGCGCTTCCCGGCTGGGCCACGCTGTTCGTCATTCCCACCCGCCGGCCGTCCCCCGGCAGTCCCACCGCCTGACAGGCGACGGCAGCAGTTCCCCGGAACTTCCCGGCTCCGGGTAGGGGGGCGGGACGAGAGCCCGCGGCATCCCACGGCGTTCCGGCCATCGCCCCCCCGTTCGCAATCACCTGAACCCGCTCGCTATAAATTCCCTCAATGCCCGCCTTCCCCTCCCTCCACGAGAAAGAATTTCCTCTCCGTCTATGGTAAAAATCTTCTACATACCAATATCCTTCCAGTCGACGTAGGAGTCATGTTTTAAGCTGGCGAACCCTTCGGCAATCCGCTCCCATTCGTCTTGAGATCGGCAATTCCTCGCTCAATGCCCAATCATCGGCACGTGTTATGTGATATGAATACTCCATTTTTCCTCCAGCTATCATTATCCTGACGACTTGCTGTCACCGCACTCGCTGCGGCACGCCTTCGCCGCCGGCGCCCGCGAAGCCGGGTTGCCTTGCCTCTCGAAGACGTCCAGGACGCTATGGGCCACGCCGATCCGCGCACCCCCCGCCGCTACGACCGCGACCGGCACAGCCTTGACCACGACCCCTCTTCGTACTCGGCGCCCGCCGGTTGTCTCGTCTCGCTTCAGCGGGTTGCCCGCGCGCCGATAGGAAGAGGCAAGCGACCAGATAGGGAGCACATCGATGGTGGGTACGGTTCAGGCGTCGGTCCCGGTGTCGGGGGCAGTCAATGCCACGATCGATGAGGTGTTGGCCAGACGGCTGGTGCAGCCGTTGTTCCAGCCGATCGTGCAGTTGTCCAGTCGCGCGGTGGTGGGGATGGAAGCGCTCGCCCGCGGTCCCGCCGGGACCGATGTCGAATTCCCCGACCGGTTGTTCGCTGCGGCGCGTGCGGCCGGTCGCCTCGGTGAACTCGACCTGCTGTGCTCCGAGCGGGCGCTGGAGTGCGCCCTGGCCGCGGTGCAGCCGCCACCGTTACTGTTTGTCAATGCCGAACCCGGGGTGCTGGACCAGCCGCTCTCACCGCGCCTGATCGAACTGGTGAGCGGCGGACTCCCGTTCCGGGAGGTGCTGGAGTTCACCGAACGGGCGCTGCCCGCCGTGCCGGGCAGCATGCTGCGCATCGCCGGCCTGGCGCAGCAGTGGGGCACCGGTCTCGCGCTCGACGATGTGGGTGTCGACCCGATGTCGCTGGCGTTCCTGCCGATCCTCGAACCTGAGGTGATCAAGCTGGACATGAGCCTGCTGCGCAGCCCCGACAGCGCCCACACCCGCGCGGTCTGCGCCGTGGTCCGGCCGGAGGCGCAACGTACCGGCGCTGTGGTGATCGCCGAAGGCATCGAGACCGAAGACGATCTGATCACCGCCCGCCGGCTCGGCGCCGACTGGGGACAGGGCTGGTTGTTCGGGCGCCCTGGACCCATCGACCACGGCGGTCGCCGGTACGACGCCGCCGCGGCCCGGATGTTGCGCAAGCCCCGGCCGGGTTTCCATGAGCCGGCCGGTACGCCGTTCGAGGTCGCCGCCGGCCACGCGCCGGTAGCGGCGGCCGACGCCACGAGCATTGCGGCCGCGATGGCTCGCCTGCGGGATACGGTCGCTGCCCACGACACCGCGGTGGTGGTGATGTCCTGCCCTGACGCCCGGCTGCCGGTGGATGCCATGTCGCTGCAGGAGCTGGCCGGCCGGGCCCGGTCGGTGATCGTGCTGGACCGCCCGATAGCCGACGAGTTCGCGGCGCTGGTGATCGGCCCCGGCTACGGGTACGCCCTCTGCGCCCGGTCATCGAACGTGCTGGAACTGCTAACCCTCGACGAGCTACCCGCGGTCGCCGCCGTCGCACGCGTTCTACTGAACCGGCACAGCTAACAGCGGCCACCGACTAGGTCGCGGGACAGTCCGGCTGATCTAGTAGCCGCGCCCCGCGTCCCAGCGCGCCACCCAACTGGGTACGGTGACCGGTGACGTCGCAGGCGGCTACGCCGTGTCCCTCGCCGTGCGGGTCGACACCGGAACCACCTCTACCGGAGGCCAGCTCTCCGGCGACGGTCGCCCTTCCGGCGCACCACCCGGACCGGGCAGCTCCGGCGGGCCCGGAGGCAGGCCGCCGAGCGTGCCACCGCCGACACGCTGAGCCGATCAATCCGAGCTCGACCGTCAGGGCCGTGGCGACGAATCGGTCCCTGCGACCGCTCGATACACCGTCGAGCGGGACACCTCAAGCAGCTCAGCCAGCTGCGAGCCGGTGTGCTCATCGGCGGCGTGCAACGCCACCGAATGCGGCTCGTGCCGCGGGCTCAGCGGGAATCGCGTGCCGCACAGTCGGCCTTCGTCACTTTCGTCCCTCGCGGCTTCGCAGCCGCGCCGGATTCGCCTCGGACTCGGCCACCATCGCCAACGCTGTGAGCAACGGCTTGCCCACTGGGTCCGTCGCGCTGTAATCCGATGCCGTCCATCTCCGGCACCGTGCAGCACACTGTCGGCAGAGGCGTCTCTGACCCGTGCCAGCTACGCGCGTCACCGGCCGGACCCGTCGCCATCTCCCCGATTCCGTCAATACCGCACTCGATGCTCTGAGGTCAATCAACGACACGGTCCCTACAGGCACCCCTGTTCCCAGACGGGGCCTGCGCCGGGGGGAATTGTGGTTTCCAGTTTGGCGCACGGCCTGGCATTCGAAGATGAGGGCAGGTAAGGCTCCCTCAGCTGATCAAGGTGTTCACCGTGCCGATCCACTGGTTCTCCGACCGCAGCGTACGAATCAGAGTTCATGTCGCGGTGGCCGTGGGCGCCGTGGGCGCCTTGGCTGTCGGCATGCAGTCGCTGCTGCTGCGTGATGCCGACCAGCGGATGGCCACGGTGACCGGTGGCCGCGTCACCACCGCTGAGGCGGCGGATGCCGGGGCCAGGCAACCGTGAACCCCTGGGTTTGGCGGCTGTATGTCTGCGTCGGGGTGGTGCTTACCGCACTGTTCTGGATCAGCGACCCGGTGACGCAAGCGGTGATTTACGGCGTTCTCGGTAGTGGCGTCTCGGTAGCGATGTTGCTGGGACAGTGGCTCCAGCGGCCGCAGCCGGCGGCGGCATGGTGGCTGGTCTGGGCCGGGATCCAAACCAGCCTGACCGGCGATGTCGTGCTGGGGCTGCGAACTTGGGCCTTCCCGGCGTCGGCGGTCCTTCCCGTGGTGGAGAACGTGCTGTATCTGTTCTCCTACGTGGGATTGGCCGCAGGTCAAGTCGTGCTAATCCGCAGCCGTTCGGCCGGACGAGACGGCGGCGCGCTGATCGACGCGGCGATCGTCACCTGTGCCCTCGCGCTGCCACTGTGGCTGGTCGCCGTCGCCCCGGTGCTCGCGCAGCCAGATCAGCCCTTGGCGGCGCTGGTGCTGCGCCTGGGGATCCCGCTCGGGGACGTCGTACTGTTGGTGCTGCTCATCCGACTGCTGACCGGCGGTGGCACCCGTAACGCCTCCCTGTATCTGTTTCTGGCGGCGATGTGCGGCTGGCTGGCGGGCGACGTGATCAATGCGGCGCTGTCGGACCACGGGAGTGTGCAGTCCTACTGGGGTGGGGCGCTCTACTGCCTCTGCTACGTGTTGCTTGGCACGGCGGTGCTTCATCCGTCGATGGCACAGATCGCCGCGGTTTCCGACCGGGACAACCGACGGTTCACCGTACGCCGGCTCGTCCTGCTCGCCGGGATGTCGCTGCTGGCTCCGGGGCTGCTGCTCGGCCAGCAGGCGGTGCGAGGCCGCGTGGACGCCGTACCGATCGGGGTGGCATGCATGGTGTTGTTCCTGCTGGTGGTCGCTCGAATGGCGGGTCTGATCCGCCAGGTCGAGAGGCAGGCCGAGAGGCTGTCCGAGCTCGCAGCCAAGGACGCGCTCACCGGTGTCGGCAACCGCCGCTCCTGGGACGCGGCACTGGAGACCGCGGTGGCGGCAGCGGACCGCAGCGGGCAACCGCTCGCGGTCGCCCTGCTCGACCTCGACCACTTCAAGCGATACAACGACACCTATGGCCATCAGGCAGGTGACCAGCTCCTGAAGGGTGCAGCCGCCGGATGGCTCAACGTGCTGCGCCGCGACGACATGCTGTATCGCTACGGGGGAGAAGAATTCGCCCTTCTGTTTGCCGGTGCCACCTGGGTCGACGCACGTAGGGTGGTGGACCGGCTGCGCGAGGCGACGCCAGCGGGCCAAACCTTCTCGGCCGGCATCGCCCACCTCGCTCCTGCCGAGACGCCGCAGGAGTTGGTGGCCCGCGCCGACGTCGCGCTGTACCGAGCGAAGAAGAACGGCCGAGCCCGCACCGAGCACGCGCCGTCATCGGTCGCCGCCGACCGGGAATCCGGAGGCGTCCGCGAGGCAGGAGGGTGAGGATGCGGTCAGTCGCCCAGACGGCATGCTTGCTGCCTCTCATTCGGTACCCCTCACCTCGTTCTGTTCCAGAGCATCATCGGCCGCACCTGACACCCCGGGTCAACGGTGGATCCGGCCGTCAGCCCGCCGGGCGGGCATCGGACATCACCACGTGAGTGATCGTCTCGAACTCAGGCTGAAGCGGCTCGCCGGGCGGCAGCACTTGGCGGACCGCTTCGAATACGCGACGGGCGGCCTCCTCCGTCCAGTCGGTGGGGTCCTCCGTCGCCCGGAGCAGCAGGCCGCCGGTGCCCAGCTCCATCACCTCAACGAAGGCGCCGGCCGCGCGTAAGGCTTCGGCTCCCCCTAGAGTCGTGGCGATCTCAGCTGGGCAGA